>NZ_NKUI01000054.1 GCF_014845115.1 Methylorubrum zatmanii
CGGGCCATCCATAAAGGGGGTCATGGATGGAAGGTGACGCCGCCGAGGAAGGACTGTCCGTCGACGCAGCGTGCTGGTCGCGGGGCCGATCCTGTCATCGCGCGGCTTAAGAACCGGTTAGGCCCCGCCCCGGACGGCGGGCGGTGCTCTCTTCAGAACGCCGTGCGGCTGCGGATCGCCGCCGTCAGCGTGCCCTCGTCGAGATAGTCGAGTTCGCCGCCGACCGGCACGCCATGGGCGAGCCGCGTGATGGTGAGCCCCAGATGCTTGATCGACTCGGTGATGTAATGGGCCGTGGTCTGGCCATCGACGGTGGCGTTGAGCGCCAGGATGATCTCCTTCACCCCCGGCTCGCCTGCCCGCTCCACCAAGCGCGCGATGGTGAGGTGCTCGGGCCGGACCCCGTCGAGGGCCGAGAGCACGCCGCCGAGCACGTGGTAGCGCGCCTTGACCGCGCCCGAGCGTTCCAGCGCCCAGAGGTCGGAGACGTCCTCGACCACGACGAGGGTGGTCGGGTCGCGGCTCTCGTCGCGGCAGATCGTGCACGGGTCGCTGGTATCCACGTTGCCGCAGGAGCGGCACACGACGATGCGCTCGGCCGCGATCCGCATCGCGTCAGCCAAGGGGGCGAGCAGGGTCTCGCGCTTCTTGATGAGCTGGAGCGCGGCCCGGCGGGCGGAGCGGGGCCCGAGGCCCGGCATGCGCCCGAGAAGCTGGATCAGGCGCTCGATCTCGGGGCCGGCAACGGCTTGGGGCATGCGGGGCTTGGCGTCAGCTGCGAGGGGGGAGGGGAAGCGGGCGGCGGGCGCCTGCCCCTCACATAAGCCTTCCGCCGGCATTTTGCCCGTTCAGGAAGGCGGCGGCCGCGCCCTTCCGCGAGAAACCGGCGACCAAATTTAATTTGAACCCATACCAAGGATTAGTTGACGGCCAAGCCCGGCATCGATCCATTGAGCGGACGGAGCGGAGAACCAGCGCGCGGCGGCCCTGAACGACCGCGCGGACGCTCCCGTAAATCGGCTCGGACAAGTCCCGCCATGCGGCGGGCAGCGGCACGATCAGGGGCCGTGAGGGAGGATACCCCGTGAAGACCATCGGCGAATGCAATACAGCCCACGGACCGGAGGCGATCGGCCTGACCGGGCTTGCCGCCATTCACTGGAATCTCGAAGCGCCCCGGCTCTACGAGGAGTCCCTGCGGCGCGGCGAGGCGCAGCTCGCCCGCGGCGGCGCGCTGGTGGCGACCACCGGCAGCCATACCGGCCGCTCCCCCAAGGACAAGTACGTGGTGCGCGACGCGAGCACCGAGAACGAGATCTGGTGGGACAATAACGGCGCGATCACCCCGGACCAGTTTGCGACCCTGCTCGACGATTTCCGCGCCCATGCCCGCGGCAAGGAGCTGTTCGCCCAGGATCTCTACGGCGGCGCCGACCCGGCCCACCGGGTGCGGGCGCGGGTCTATACCGAGCTGGCGTGGCACTCGCTGTTCATCCGCAACCTGCTGATCCGGCCCGAGCGCGACGCGCTGGCCTCCTACGTGCCGGAATTGACGATCATCGACCTGCCGAGCTTCCAGGCCGATCCGGCCCGGCACGGCTGCCGGTCCAAGACCGTGATCGCCATCGATTTCGCGCAGAAGATCGTGCTGATCGGCGGCTCGGCCTATGCCGGCGAGATGAAGAAATCGGTCTTCACCTATCTCAACTACGTGCTGCCGGGGGCCGGCGTGATGCCGATGCATTGCTCGGCCAACGCAGCGCTCGACGAGACCGGTGATTCGGCCCTGTTCTTCGGCCTGTCGGGCACCGGCAAGACGACCCTGTCGAACGATTCGTCGCGAAAGCTGATCGGCGACGACGAGCACGGCTGGAGCCGGGACGGCATCTTCAACTTCGAGGGCGGCTGCTACGCCAAGACCATCCGGCTGTCGCGCAACGCCGAGCCGGAGATCTACGCCACCACCGAGCGCTTCGGCACGGTGATGGAGAACGTCGTGATCGATCCGGTCACCCGCGCCCCGGATTTCGACGACGCCTCGCTCACGGAAAACACCCGCTGCGCCTACCCGCTCGATTTCATCGCCAATGCGAGCGCCACCGGCCGGGCCGGGCATCCGAAGAACATCGTGATGCTGACCTGCGATGCCTTCGGCGTGATGCCGCCGATCGCCAAGCTCACCGGCGCGGAAGCGATGTACCACTTCCTCTCGGGCTACACCGCCAAGGTGGCCGGCACCGAGCGCGGCCTGACCGCGCCGGAGGCGACCTTCTCGACCTGTTTCGGCGCGCCGTTCATGCCGCGCCACCCGAGCGTCTACGGCAACCTGTTGCGCGCGCTGATGGCCGAGCACGGCGTCGATTGCTGGCTGGTCAATACCGGCTGGACCGGGGGCGGGGTCGGCACCGGCCGGCGCATGCCGATCCGCGTCACCCGGCGGCTGCTCACGGCGGCGCTCGACGGCTCGCTGGCGGGCGCCGAGTTCCGCCGCGACCCGTATTTCGGCTTCGCGGTGCCGGTCGAGGTGCCCGGCGTCGAGACGCAGGTGCTCTCGCCGGTCGAGACCTGGACCAACAAGACGGCCTTCGCCGACACCGCCACGCGCTTGGTCGCGATGTTCCGTGAGAACTTCAAACGCTTCGAGAGCCATGTCGACGCCGACGTCCGCGCCGCCGAGCCGGTGGCGTCGCCGATCGCGGCCTGACCGACCGAAGCCTCTCCCCACGCGCGCGGGGAGGGGCCAAAATCAGTCGACCTGATCCGCGTAGATCGCCTCCGCGCCCATGCCCGATTCGAGCATCATCCGGGCGCGGGCGCGCAGTTTCTCGGTCTCGCTCTTGAGCTGGCCGCAGGCCGCCAGGATGTCGCGTCCGCGCGGGGTGCGCACCGGCGAGGCATAGCCGGCATTGAACACGAATTCCGAGAACCGCTCGATCCGCTCCCAATCCGAGCACTCGTATTTCGAGCCGGGCCAGGGATTGAACGGGATCAGGTTGATCTTGGCCGGGATGCCCTTGAGCAGCCGCACCAGGGCGCGGGCATCGGCATCCGAATCGTTCACGCCCTTCAGCATCACGTATTCGAAGGTGATGCGCCGGGCGTTGCTGAGGCCCGGATAGTTCCGGCAGGCCTCGAGCAGCTGCGCGATCGGGTACTTACGGTTGAGCGGCACCAACTCGTCGCGCAGCTCGTCGCGCACCGCATGCAGCGAGATCGCCAGCATGGCGTTGGCTTCCAGCCCCAGCCGCTCGATCTGCGGCACCACGCCGGAGGTCGAGACGGTGATGCGTCGCCGGGACAGGGCGAGGCCCTCCGGGTCCGACATCACCGCGATGGCGTCGATCACCGCGTCGAGATTGTAGAGCGGCTCGCCCATGCCCATGAACACGATGTTGGTGACAAGCCGGCCGGCCTCGCCGCCATCCTTGCCCGGCATCTGGCCGGTGAAGTCGCCGAGCGCGTCGCGGGCGACGACGAGCTGGGAGACGATCTCGGCGGTGGAGAGGTTGCGCACGAGGCGCTGCGTGCCGGTGTGGCAGAACGAGCAGGTCAGCGTGCAACCGACCTGGGACGAAACGCAGAGCGTGCCGCGATCATCGCCGGGGATGTAGACGCACTCGATCTCGGCGCCGCGGTTGTGGTCGTGCGCGCCGGTCGGGGCCATGCGCAGCAGCCACTTGCGGGTACCGTCGCGGGAGACCTGCTCGGTCACCACCTCCGGCCGGTCGAGGGTGAAGTGTTGCGCCAGCTGCGCCTTCAGCCCCTTGCCGACATTGGTCATCTCGGAGAATTCGCGGGCGCCGCGCACGTAGAGCCAGTGCCAGATCTGGCTCGTGCGCATCCGCGCCTCGCGCTCGGGCACGCCGATGCCGATCAGCGCCTGCTTCAACCCCTCGCGGGTCTGCCCGACGAGGGAGGCCTTGCGGCCGGGCAGGATCGAGAGCGCCGTGACCTCGGGCGTCTTCTCGATGGAGGTGAGGGCGCGCGGCGCGCCCGGGGCGGAGTCGAACGACGCCGTCGCCATGGCTCAAGACCTTAGGAAACTGGAACGGCTCTCATATAGGCGCATTCGGGCGAGAACGCGACTGCACCCGTTTCCGGGGGCCTGCGCGAGACACGCGGGGTGAGGCGAGCGATGTCGAACCGGCCATCCGCGTTGACGGGGCACGGTTGAACGGCCAAGATCATCCCGACGGTTCCCGCAAGGGATCAAAAGGGAACGCGGTGAGGACCGTTCGGTCCGATGCCGCGGCTGCCCCCGCAACTGTGAGCGGCGAGCCTTTTCGCCACCGACGTCACTGGGCCACCTCGCCCGGGAAGACGGTGAGAAGGCGACGACCCGCGAGCCAGGAGACCTGCCGTCAGCCGTGGTCACACGCGAGACGCGTCGGGCGGGGTGCACCGACGGATGTCCGAACCGAGCGCGTTTCTTGCGAGCGGGCGGCCTGTCGCGGTGACGTGCCACCGTGTCGCGAGGCCCGTGTTTTCGTGTTCCGCCCTGTCCCGTCCCGCCTGCTGCTCGCCGGCGCCCTCGTCGCGTCGCCCGCCTTCGCCCAGACCCCGCCGAATCCACCGCCCGGCGAAACCCGCCTCGACGAGATCGAGGTCGCGGCCACCCTCGCTTCCGGTCAGACCCTGGCCGGCGGCCCGGCGGCGAGCGCCGGCTTCGTCGGCGGCATCACCGGTATCGGCGGATCGCTGCCGACGGTCGAGGCCGCGAGCGCCGGGATCGTCTCGGGCGCGGCGCTCAACAGCCGCCCGGTGACGCGGCCGGGCGAAGTCCTGGAGGCGGTGCCCGGCCTCATCGTCACCCAGCATTCGGGGGAGGGGAAGGCCAACCAGTTCTTCCTGCGCGGGTTCAACCTCGACCACGGCAGCGACATCGCGCTGTTCGTCGACGGGATGCCGGTCAACATGCGCACCCACGCCCACGGCCAGGGTTATGCCGACATCAACTTCCTGATCCCCGAACTGGTCGGCGCGGTGGCGTTCCACAAGGGGCCGTACTTCGCCCGCGACGGCGACTTCGCCTCCGCCGGATCGGTGCGGATCGACTATCTCGACACCACGGAGACAAACCTCGCCCTGGTCTCGCTCGGCTCGTTCGGTTACCGGCGCGCCCTCTCCATCGCCACGCTGCCCCTCGGCCAGGGCCACCTGCTCGTGGCGGGCGAGGCGCAGGTCTATGACGGGCCCTGGGCGGTGCCCGACGGCATCCGCAAGCTCAACGGCGTCGTCCGCTACAGCCAGGGCAATGCGCTCGACGGGTTCTCCGTCACCGGCATGGCCTATGCCAACCGCTGGACCGCGACGAACCAGATCCCGCAGCGCGCGGTCGCGGAGGGACTCATCGGCCGTTTCGGCAGCCTGAGCCCGACCGATGGTGGCGACACCACGCGCCTGTCGCTTTCCGGCCGCTGGAGCGCCAGCGATGCGGGCGGCCTCACCCGGGCCAACGCCTACGTCATCCGCTACGGAATGAATCTCTGGAACGACTTCACCTACTTCCTCAACGATCCGGTCGACGGCGACCAGTTCCGCCAGCGCGACGCCCGCACGGTGAGCGGCGGCGAGATCGCCCGCGTGTTCAAGGGCGACCTGTTCGGAATCGCGATGGAAAACGAGATCGGCTTCCAGGCCCGCAACGACGACATCCGGGTCGGGCTGTTCAACACGAGCCAGCGCCGCACGATCGGGGTGGTGCGCGACGACCGGGTGCGGGAGGCGAGTGCCGCCCTGTACGTCGAGAACCGGATGCGCTGGACCGAGTGGCTGCGCACCAGCGTCGGCGTGCGGGCCGACGGTTACGACGCGCGGGTCGTCTCGGACAATCCGCTCAATTCCGGCCATGTCCGCGACGGGATCGTCAGCCCGAAGCTCGGGCTGGTGCTCGGCCCCTGGCACGATACCGAAGTCTTCGTGAATTACGGCCAGGGTTTCCACTCGAACGATGCCCGCGGCGCGACCATCACCGTCGATCCCGGCAACCCGCTGTTCCCCCTCGACAGGGTTCCGCTGCTGGTGCGCTCGACCGGCTCGGAAGTCGGCATCCGCAACCGCAGCATCGCCGGCCTGGAGACGACGGTCAGCCTGTTCCAGCTCGATTTCGACTCGGAGAATCTGTTCGTGGGTGACGCCGGCACCACCGAACCGAGCCGGCCGAGCCGCCGCTTCGGCATCGAGTGGACGAACCGCTACGCGGTGACGCCCTGGCTCACCCTCGACGGGGATCTGACGATCACGCATGCCCGCTTCGCCGACCGCGACCCGGCCGGCAGCCGCATCCCGGCCGCTCCCACCGCGATCGCGGCGGCCGGGATCACCTTCGGCGAGCCCCTCGGCTGGTTCGGCTCGCTGCGGCTGCGCTATTTCGGCCCGCGCCCGCTGATCGAGGACAATGCGGTGCGCTCGAAGGTCACCACGCTGGTGAACGGCCGCGTCGGCTACACGTTCGGCAACGGCGTGAGCCTGCAGCTGGAGGCGATCAACCTGTTCAACGTCAAGGCGAGCCAGATCGACTACTTCTACGAGTCGCGGCTGGCGAACGAGCCTGCGGGCGGGTTCTCGGATATCCATTTCCACCCCGTCGAGCCGCTGGCCGTGCGGCTGACGCTGGCGGGGCGGTTCTGACGCCGCTCTATCCCCGCAGTTCCTCCTCCAGGAAGGACCGCACCTCCGCGGCGTCGATCCCCGGCGCGATGAAGCTCTGGCCGATGCCGTGGGCGAGGATGAAGGTGAGCTGGCCGTCGCGCACCTTCTTGTCCTGGGCCATGGCGTCGAGGAGCGCGTCCGGGTCGCCGCAGCCGCCCGGCACTTGGCTGAGCCGGGTCGGCAGGCCGGCGAGCGCGAGGTGGTTGGCCACGCGCCCCGCATCCTGGCCGGGGCACAGGCCCAGCCGGGCCGAGAAGCGGAAGGCGAGGGCCAAGCCGATGGCGACGCCCTCGCCGTGGACGAGGCGGGCGGCGTCGTAGCCGGTCAGGCGCTCCAGGGCGTGGCCGAAGGTGTGGCCGAGATTGAGCAGGGCGCGCTCGCCGTCCTCGCGCTCGTCGCGGGTGACGACCCCGGCCTTGGCGCGGCAGCAGGCGGCCACCGCCTCGTCCCGCTCCGGCCCGCCGGAGAAGATGCCGGCCCAGTTCGCCTCGCACCATTCGAAGAAGTCGGCATCGCCGATCAGGCCGTACTTCGCCACCTCCGCATAGCCCGCCCGCATCTCGCGCTCGGAGAGCGTGTCGAGGGTGGCGGTGTCGGCGAGGACGAGGCGCGGCTGATGGAAGGCGCCGATCAGGTTCTTGCCGAGCGGCGAGTTGATCCCGGTCTTGCCGCCGACCGAGGAATCAACCTGTGCGAGCAATGTCGTCGGCACCTGGACGAAGCGGACACCGCGCCGCAGCGAGGCGGCGGCAAAGCCGGCGAGGTCGCCGACGACGCCGCCGCCGAGGGCGACGACGAGGTCGTTCCGCTCGATCCTCTGGGCCAGCAGCCCGTCGCTGACCCGGGCAAACTCGGCATAGCTCTTCGAGGATTCACCGGGCGGCACGGCGATCAGGCCGCAGCGCAGGCCGGCCGCCTCCAGGCTCTGCCGCACCCGCTCGCCGTAGAGGCCGGCCACGGTCTCGTCAGTGACGATGCCCGCCGCCTTGGCGCCGAGATCCCGCGCCTCCTCCCCCACCGCATCGATCAGGCCGCGGCCGATCCGGATGTCGTAGTCGCGGCCGCCGGAGAGGGGAACGTTTACGCGCAGGGGTTGAGACATCATGGAAGATTTCGAAGGCCGAGGCAGATCCGCGCGGGACGGATTCATGTGGATGTCGAGGGCGTCCATCACCTCCTCCACCACGCGGTCGTGGGAGACGTCGCGGGAGAGCACGGTGACGTCGGCGCCGGCATAGACCGGATGGCGCAGCTCCATCAGGGCACGCATGGTCGCCTCCGGATCCTCAGTGTGGAGGAGGGGGCGGGTGTTGCGCTTGCGCACGCGGCGCATCAGCACGTCGAGGTCGGCCTTGAGCCAGACCGAGATGCCGCCCTCCGCGATGCGCTCCCGCGTCGCCTCCCGCATGAAGGCGCCGCCGCCGGTGGCCAGCACCATCGGCCCCTCGCGCAGGAGCCGGGCGATCACCCGTTCCTCGCCCTCGCGGAAGCTCGCCTCGCCGTAGATCGTGAAGATGTCGGCGATGGTCAGCTTGGCCGCCGCCTCGATCTCGATGTCGGCATCCTTGAACATCAGCCCGAGGCGGCCGGCGAGGCGGCGCCCGACCGTACTCTTGCCCGCCCCCATCAAACCGACGAGCACGATCGACCGGGCTCCCAGGCCACGGCGCAGACGTGCTTCGATCGGTTCACCGGGCGGGGGCGCCGGCGGCTCGGGAACGGTCATCGGGCGGTCATAGACGGTTTTGCGGATGCGGCGAAGCGCCGGGTACAGCCCCCGGACGGAACCCGAAAGCCCCCATCCGCCCCCTTCAACCCGTTCTGCGTGTATTCCGGGCAGGATCCCGGGCGAATACGGGGCAACGGGGGTTGCCAAGCGCCGCGCGGACGGGAAGGCTCGTACGCGAGCGCGTGGGACGGCACCGCTCTCGACCGGGCTCGCTCGGCCGAGTGCCCCCACGCATGTCGTTTCGTGCCAGGAAAACCATGCTGCCGTTCGGATCCGTCTCCCTTCCCATCACCCTGACCGAGAGCGAAAGGGAGGCCAGCGATCCAAGTCTCGATTCGCGCGCCCCGGGGACGCGCCCGCCGCGGCTGAGCGGGCCGGCGGCCCGGGCCCGGCCGACCCCCGTTTCGACGGATGCGCGTCTTCTCGCCATCGCCTCGGAACACCTGACCCGCCTCGGCCCCAAACGGGTGACGGTGGTGGCGGTCGCGGCGGAAGCCGGCATGACCCATGCCAACGTCTACCGCTACTTCCCCTCCAAGGACGCCCTGCTCGATGCGGTGGCCGGGCGCTGGCTGCGCGACCTGGAGACAGAACTCGCCGGCATCGCCGACGCGCCCGACCCCGCCGACGACAAGATCGAGCGCTTCATCAGCGCGCTGGCCACCGCCCAGAGCGAGATGCTCATCCGCGAGCCGAACCTGTTCGCCGTGCATCTCGACGCCACGGTGGCCTCGCGCCCGATCGCCCGGCGTCACCGGGTCCGCCTGCGCAGCCTCGTCGAGCGGGTAGTGGAGGAGGGCATCGGCACCGGGGTCTTCGCCGCCCGCGACCGGGAGCGGGCCATCGCCGTCATCTTCGACGCGAGCTACCGCTTCACCCATCCGGTCGCGATCCAGCACGATGCGGACGTGCCCCGTGACCTGCTGGATGCCCGGCTGAACGCAGTGATTCAGTCGATCCAGCGTTCCCTGCGGACAGGGACCTTCTGAATACCGAATATGACATCGGCATTGCGTTGCGGCGCAGTCAAATTATTCCTTGATGACAGATCAAAATTTCTGTCACAGACCCCTTGCCGGCTGTTATTTTCCACTCCCTGGCGCAGCAACGCGTTGACGAATCTTGCCTTTTTGAGCCGGACGCCACCTCCGACCCGGCCTGCGACCCGGTTCGATCCCCGTCTCCCCTGACCTTGGTCGGGTTGAAGGCCTGTGGCTTTTCCGCCAAACACCGGCCACCCAAACTGCTCGGCGAAGGTTCGGCCGCATCGCATCATCCGCGACATCACCGGCATATTTTCCGAACCGTCACGAATCCCGACCGGAGGCTAGAACATCCATGGCACGCAGCAAGATCGCGCTCATCGGAGCCGGGCAGATCGGCGGCACGCTGGCCCATCTCGTGGGTCTGAAGGAGCTCGGTGACGTGGTGCTGTTCGACATCGTCGACGGCGTGCCGCAGGGCAAGGCGCTCGACATCGCCGAATCCGCCCCGGTCGATGGCTTCAATGCCAAATATGCCGGCGCCAGCGATTACGCGGCAATTGCCGGGGCCGACGTGGTGATCGTCACCGCCGGCGTACCGCGCAAGCCCGGCATGAGCCGCGACGACCTGATCGGCATCAACCTGAAGGTGATGGAAGCCGTCGGCGCCGGCATCAAGGAGCACGCGCCCGACGCCTTCGTGATCTGCATCACCAACCCGCTCGACGCGATGGTGTGGGCGCTGCAGAAGTTTTCCGGCCTGCCCACCAACAAGGTGGTCGGCATGGCCGGCGTGCTCGATTCCGCCCGCTTCCGCCACTTCCTGGCCGAGGAGTTCAACGTCTCGGTCGAGGACGTGACCGCCTTCGTGCTCGGCGGCCACGGCGACGACATGGTGCCGCTGACCCGCTACTCCACCGTGGCCGGCGTGCCGCTGACCGATCTGGTCAAGCTCGGCTGGACCACCCAGGAGAAGCTCGACGCCATGGTCGAGCGCACCCGCAAGGGCGGCGGCGAGATCGTCAACCTCCTGAAGACCGGCTCGGCCTTCTACGCCCCGGCGGCCTCCGCCATCGCCATGGCCGAGAGCTACCTCAAGGACAAGAAGCGGGTCCTGCCCTGCGCCGCCCATCTCTCGGGCGAGTACGGCGTCGACGGCCTCTATGTCGGCGTGCCGGTGGTGATCGGCGAGAACGGTGTCGAGCGCGTGCTCGAAGTGACCTTCGACGACGCCGAGAAGGCGATGTTCGAGAAGTCGGTCAACTCCGTGAAGGGCCTGATCGCCGCCTGCCAGGGCATCAACGACAAGCTCGCGTAACGCTACCGCAGGCTGATCGCGGGCGGCCAGGGCTGCCCGCGGCCCTCTTCCTTGCCCGTCCGACGAGGTCTCGATGAACATCCACGAATATCAAGCCAAGGCGGTTCTGCGCGAGTTCGGCCTGCCGGTGTCCCGCGGCGTGGCGATCTTCAAGCCGGACGAGGCGGCGGCGGCGGCCGACGAACTCGGCGGCCCGGTCTGGGTGGTGAAGTCGCAGATCCATGCGGGCGGGCGCGGCAAGGGCACCTTCAAGGGCGCGCCCGAGGGCGCCAAGGGCGGTGTGCGCGTCACCAAGTCCAAGGACGAGGTGGTGCAGTTCGCCCAGGAGATGCTCGGCGCCACGCTGGTGACGGTGCAGACCGGCGAGGCCGGCAAGCAGGTCAACCGCCTCTATATCGAGGAAGGCGCGGCCATCGCCTCCGAATTCTACCTGTCGATGCTGGTCGACCGCGAGACCGGACGGGTCGCCTTCGTGGTCTCGACCGAGGGCGGCATGGATATCGAGCAGGTCGCCCACGATACCCCTGAGAAGATCGTCACCTTCTCGGTCGATCCGGCCACCGGCATCATGCCCCATCACGGCCGCGCGGTCGCCAAGGCGCTGGGCCTGACCGGCCCCCAGGCCAAGGAAGCCGGCGCGCTGACGGAGAAGCTCTACGCGGCCTTCACGGCCAAGGACATGAGCATGCTGGAGATCAACCCGCTGGTGCTCACCGGCGACGGTCATCTCAAGTGCCTGGACGCCAAGATCTCGTTCGACTCCAACGCCCTCTACCGCCACCCGGACATCGTCGCCCTGCGTGACGAGACCGAGGAGGACGCCAAGGAGATCGAGGCCTCGAAATACGACCTCGCCTATATCGCGCTCGACGGCACCATCGGCTGCATGGTCAACGGCGCCGGGCTCGCCATGGCCACCCTCGACATCATCAAGCTCTACGGCGAGGAGCCGGCGAACTTCCTCGATGTCGGCGGCGGCGCCTCCGAGGAGAAGGTGACGGCGGCGTTCAAGATCATCACCGCCGACCCGCAGGTGAAGGGCATCCTCGTCAACATCTTCGGCGGGATCATGAAGTGCGACGTCATCGCCCGCGGCGTGCTCGCGGCGGTGAAGGCCGTTGGCCTCGAAGTGCCGCTGGTGGTGCGTCTCGAAGGCACCAATGTCGAGGAGGGCAAGGAGATCATCCGCACCTCCGGCCTCAACGTGATCCCCGCGGACGACCTCGACGACGCCGCGCAGAAGATCGTCGCCGCGGTGAAGAAGGGCTGAGCTGACCGATGTCCATCCTGATCGACGCATCCACAAAAGTCATCTGCCAGGGCTTCACCGGCAAGAACGGCACCTTCCATTCCGAGCAGGCCATCGCCTACGGCACCAAGATGGTCGGCGGCACTTCGCCGGGTAAGGGCGGCTCGACCCATCTCGGCCTGCCGGTGTTCGACACCGTGGCCGAGGCCCGCGAGGCGACCGGCGCCGACGCGTCCGTCGTCTACGTGCCGCCGCCCGGCGCGGCGGATGCGATCTGCGAGGCGATCCAGGCCGAGATCCCGCTGATCGTCTGCATCACGGAGGGCATCCCGGTGCTCGACATGGTGCGGGTCAAGCGGGCGCTGGAAGGCTCGAAGTCGCGCCTGGTCGGGCCGAACTGCCCCGGCGTCGTCACGGCGGGCGAGTCCAAGATCGGCATCATGCCGGCCAACATCTTCAAGCCGGGCTCGGTCGGCATCGTCTCGCGCTCCGGCACGCTGACCTACGAGGCGGTGTTCCAGACCACGGTCGAGGGCCTGGGCCAGACCACGGCGGTCGGCATCGGCGGCGATCCGGTGAAGGGCACCGAGTTCATCTCCATGCTCGAACTGTTCCTGGCCGACGAGAAGACCCAGTCGATCGTGATGATCGGCGAGATCGGCGGCTCGGCCGAGGAAGAGGCGGCGCAGTTCCTGGCCGACGAGGCCAAGCGCGGCCGCAAGAAGCCGATGGTCGGCTTCATCGCCGGCCGCACGGCGCCTCCGGGCCGCCGCATGGGCCATG
>NZ_NKUI01000055.1 GCF_014845115.1 Methylorubrum zatmanii
GAGCCATCCACCCCATCTGCGTATCAGTGTCTCTCACAAAACTCCCGCTGCGCCGACGCGATCAGAAGCGCAACGGTCGGCGGACGGGAGTTTCGTGGGGCAGTGTAAAGGCCGTGGGGCAGAGGCAAGTGTCGAGACAGGGGGCTCATCGCCGCAGATCGCCCCTGACGAGGCGGATCGTCTCGGCCCGGACCGGCGGTGGGCCCTCATGAGGGCCGGGAGGCACCCCTGCGGTGAAAGCGGTGCCCATGCCGTCCTCGCCGCAGCACCGAAGTGGGATGCCCCGTCACACGCTGCCGGAGATGGGCACCGGCCGCACCAAACCTGGGAGTGTGGTTCCCAAGATTTTGGGTCGGACTCCCGGATTAATTTTCGGACCCCGTCGCCCAAGGCCACGTTCTTACGAGACGCGCTGCCGGTGAGATCACTCCCGCAGCCTCAGTCGTTCAACGGGTCGGGAGACGGACACCATGGCCACCAAGCAGAAAACCTTGCAGGATGCCTTTTACGAAACGCTGAAGGACGTCTACTACGCCGAGCGTCAATCGGTGCGCGCCCTGAAGAAGTCGGCCAAGGCCGCCGAGCACGACGAGCTGCGTCAGGCGTTCGAGACCCATGCCGAGGAGAGCGCCAATCAGGTCGAGCGGCTGCAGCAGGTGTTCGAGATCATCGGCAAGCCGGCGCGCGGCAAGACCTGCGAGGCGATGCAGGGTCTGACCTCCGAGATGGAGGAGGATCTGGAGGATTTCGGCGACAGCCCGGCCGCCGACGCCGTCTTGGCCGCCTGCGCGCAGGCCGTCGAGCACTACGAGATCGCCCGCTACGGCACGCTCAAGACCTGGGCGACCCAGCTCGGCTACGGGGATGCCGCCAAGCTGCTCGACGAGACCCTGCAGGAGGAGAAGAAGACCGATCAGCTGCTCTCCGAGATCGCCGAGCGCATCAATACCGAGGGCTCCGAGGCCGACGACGATCAGGCGGAGAAGGCTGCCCCGAGGAAAGGCAGCAAGGCCAAGGTCGCTTAAGGAGTCCGACCATGGTCGATACCAGCCAAATTCAGGAGCACATGCCCGTCATCGGCTCCGACGGTGGCCATGTCGGAACCGTCGATCATCTCGACGGACAGAGGATCAAGCTGACCCGGACCGATCCCGACGCTCAGGGTATCCACCACTTCATCCACATCGACTCGATCGATACGGTCGAGGGGGGTGAGGTCCGGCTGAACCGCACGGCGGCCCAGGCCAAGGACGAGTGGGGCACGGCGGCGTAGGCCTCCGCGCCTGTCCCTCGGGAGGGCCGCGACAAGGCGGCCCTCCCGATCCTCACACAATCGCGGCGCGTGGGCTCATGGGCGCCGCGATGCCTTCCCATGTCTTGCCGAGACGACGAATCGACGCCGCCACCTGCCATCCCGAAGGGATCGGGCGGATGAGAGGGACCGCGCTCGGCCGGCGCAGGATCACCGCCGCGTCCGGCCACATGTCGCGACCGGCGAGGACGCGCCGGCCGCTCACGAACCACGGTGCATCTCATCCCAAGTCCGTTTGATCCCTTCGGGATGGCGGATCCGGGCTTCGCTCAGGCGCCACGCGGGCTTGTTGGCTCCGATCAAGCGGATCCCGTGTCGGCTGGGCGACGAAGGCCTTGCGCGACGATGGCCTCGTCACCCTCACGGCTCGCCAACTGGTCATTCACGACTGAGGGCGCCTCTCCGATGCGGCCGAATTCGACCCGACCTACCTGCATCTGAAGCGCTATGGGGGCTGACGTGCGAACGGCCACGGGACAGAGTGGTGACGCCGCCCCCAATCAGGGTCTGCGCGTCATCGACTAGGTGTGAGCTTTCAGGAGGCTGTCCATCCGATGTGAACCGAGGACGCTGGAGTTGCGACGCTTCAGCTCTCCCGGAGAGACCGGATGAACATCCACCAGAATGCGCGTTTGACGCCGTCAGGTCGAGAGCGCTTGGTTCGGCTGGCCCGGAGCGGGCTCAGCCCGAAGACGGTGGCCGCGACGATGGGCGTGTGGCCGAAGACGGTGGGCAAGTGCGTGGCCCGCTTCGCAGCCGAAGGAGCCGCCGGGCTGCAGGATCGCTCCTCACGGCCTCACACGCTGCATCGCCTGACCCCGATCGCGACGCAGGAGGCCATCCTGGCCTTGCGTCGGCAGCGCCTGACCGGCGCGCAGATCGCCCGTGACTTGGCCGTCTCGCCCACTGCCGTCAGCCGGGGGCTGCGCCGGCATGGCCTGAGCCGCATCCGTGATCTTGAACCACCTCCACCCGTCCAACGCTACGAACGCACCGGTCATCGCATCATCGGCGACCGCACCCGACAGAGTTCAGGGCGCGGCATCGGCCGGGAGTACCTGCACTTAGCCGTCGATGACCACTCTCGGCTCGCCTACTCCGAGATTCTGCCCGACGAGACCCGGACCTCCTGCCTCGCCTTCCTCTTCAACGCGCTGCGTTTCTTTCGTCGCCACGGCATCGGCGTCGAGCGCGTGATGACCGACAACGGGCCCGCCTTCAAATCCAGGCGTTACGCCAAGGCCTTGCGACGCCTCGACATCCGCCGCAAGCGCACAAGACCCTACATGCCGAGAACCAACGGCAAGGTCGAGCGATTCGTCCAGACGTCCTTGCGCGAATGGGCCTATGCCCGCGCCTACGACACCTCCGAGCAGCGCCGCGCGGAACTACCCGCCTTCTTGTTCCACTACAATTGGCACCGCCCCCAAAGCGGCATCAACGGCTCAACGCCCATCAGCCGCCTCGGCTTGGCAGACGACAACATGTTGAGCATCAACATCTAGCGTGTCGAGCTTACATTTGTATTACACGGATGTTGTTGGTGTTGCCGACCGTGTGGAACGGGATGCCGGCTGCGGCCACGATCATGTCGTTGGGCTTGGCGAAGCCCTCCTCCTGCGCGTGGTGGCATGCCTTGGTGGTCATCTCCTCGTAGGAATCGACATCGTCCGTGCGAACGCTGTGCGTGCCCCAGAGCAGGCTCAGCCGCCGCGCGGTCTCTCGGCTCGGGGTAAGTGCCAGGATCGGCACCGCCGGGCGCTTGCGCGCCACGCGCGCCGCCGTCGTCCCGCTGGTGGTGTAGGCGACGATGGCGTTCGCCTGGACCGCTTCGGCCAGCACCGCCGTCGCCGTAGCGACGGCATGGGGCGGGGTCTCCTCCTCACCGGGCTCGGAGGCCGCGATGATCGAGCGGTAGAGCTTGTGCCCTTCCACGCTGCGGATGATGCGGTCCATCATCGCCACCGCTTCGACCGGGTAGAGGCCGGTCGCCGATTCCGCCGACAGCATCACCGCGTCGGCGCCGTCGTAGATCGCGGTGGCGACGTCGGAGGCTTCCGCCCGGCTCGGGGCCGGCGCGCCGACCATCGAGTCGAGCATCTGCGTCGCCACCACCACCGGCTTCACGGCCAGCCGGCAGGCGCGGATCAGCTCCTTCTGGCGCCCCGGCACGTCCTCGTGCGGGATCTCGACGCCGAGATCGCCGCGGGCCACCATCACCGCGTCGGACAGGCGGATGATGTCCTCGATCCGCTCCAGCGCCTGCGGCTTCTCCACCTTCGTCATGATGCCGGCCCGGTCCCCGATGAGACCGCGGGCCTCGAGCACGTCGGAAGGTTTCTGCACGAAGGAGAGCGCGACCCAGTCGACACCGAGTTCGAGGCCGAAGGCGAGGTCGGCGCGGTCCTTCTCGGTCAGGGGCGAAAGGTCGAGCAACGTGCCGGGCAGGTTCACGCCCTTGCGGTTCGAGACCGCCCCGGCGGTGACGACCTCGGCCTCGATCACGGCCGCATCGACGCCGACGACGCGCACGCGCACGCGCCCGTCGTCGATGAGCAGTTCCTGGCCCGGGATGACGGCTTTGAAGATCTCGGGGTGATTCAGCGGGATCGCATCCTTGCCGCCCTCCGAGCCGCCGAGCACGAAGCGCACCCGCTCGCCAGCGACGAGATCGAGCCGGCCGTCGCGGACGGTGCCGACGCGGATCTTGGGGCCCTGCAGATCCTGAAGGATGCCGATCGGCCGCCCGACTTCGGTCTCCAGCGCGCGGATGGCGGCGTGGACCCGTGCGTGGTCCTCCTGCAGACCGTGGCTGAAGTTGAGGCGGAAGGTGTCGACCCCGGCGAGGAACAGGGCTTTCAGCATCTCCGGCGTGTTGGTCGCCGGGCCGACGGTCGCGACGATCTTGGCATGACGGTAACGGCGCATGGCTGGTTCGGCCGCAAGCGACCGCCTCTGCAGGATGGAATCAAGCGATCAGGACCGCGCGAAGTCGTTCACGTTGGTCAGGGTAGGGCCCGTGATGATCCCATCGCTCAGGGCCTCGAGGAAGCCATGCCCATCGTTTCGATCAAGGCGGGCACGTAAGCTGAGACCTCGGGCGGGGGTCTCCGGGGTGAGGATCGCTCCGGCGATCCTCACCCCGGAGAGCAGCACAAAGGGTGCCGCCAGCGGCAGGCCGTGGCCGGCGATGCTCTTGGCAATGCCGGCCATGACACGGCCGACCCCGCGCGCCTCGCCCCCGATGGCGTCCCGAGGATCAGGGGGGGGGACGCCCACCCGCCGTGCGAGGCCGGCGGCGGCCTCAAGCGCCATCGGCGGGGTCGCCACCATACGCAGATCCGGCCGGGCGAGGCGAGGATCGCCGGGCTTCGCCGTCTCTCCGGCACCGCTTTCCAGATGGGCTCGCACGGAGGGTGGGCTCGAGCACGGGCCTACTCGTTGTCACCCTGGACGGCGGCGATGACCGCGTCCGTGACCTGACGGGTCGTCGCCTTGCCGCCGAGATCCGGCGTGTGCAGGTTCGGATCGGCGGTGACGCGCTCGACCGCGCGCATCAGCCGGTCAGCGGCCGCCTTCTCGCCGAGGTGCTCCAGCATCTGGCAGGCGGTCCAGAAGGTCGCGATCGGGTTGGCGACGCCCTTGCCGGTGATGTCGAAGGCCGAGCCGTGGATCGGCTCGAACATCGAGGGATAAGTCCGCTCGGGGTTGATGTTGGCCGTCGGCGCGATGCCGAGCGAGCCGGCCAAAGCCGCGGCGAGGTCCGACAGGATGTCGGCATGCAGGTTCGTGGCTACGATGGTGTCCAGCGTCTCCGGCTTCATCGTCATGCGCATGGTCATGGCGTCGACCAGCATCTTGTCCCAGGTCACGTCGGGGAAGTCCCGGGCGACCTCGGCGGCGATCTCGTCCCACATCACCATGGCGTGACGCTGCGCGTTCGACTTGGTGACGACAGTCAGCAGCTTGCGCGGGCGGGACTGCGCCAGCTTGAAGGCGAAGCGAATGATCCGATCGACGCCCGAGCGGGTCATCATCGAGACGTCGGTGGCGACCTCGTTGGGGTGACCCTGGTGCACGCGCCCGCCGACGCCGGCGTACTCACCCTCCGAATTCTCGCGCACAATCACCCAGTTCAGCTCCGGCCCGGTGACGTGGCGCAGCGGGCTGGTGATGCCCGGCAGGATCCGGGTCGGGCGGACATTGGCGTACTGGTCGAAGGGCTGGCAGATGGCGAGCCGCAGGCCCCAGAGCGTGATGTGATCCGGCACGTCCGGCGCGCCGACGGCACCGAAGAAGATCGCGTCGTGATCCTTGATCTGCTCACGCCCGTCGGCGGGCATCATCACGCCGTGCCGCTTGTAGTAGTCCGATCCCCAGTCGAAGTGGTCGAACTTGAACCGGAAGCTGCCGGTCTTCTCGGCGAGCGCATCCAGCACCTCAATGCCGGCGGCGATCACCTCGATGCCGATGCCGTCGGCGGGAATGGCGGCGATGCTGTAGGTCTTCATGACGGATATCCTTGAGGGTTGAGGTCGAGAGGAAGAATGGGTTGGAGCGCTTTCGAGAAGTGGACGCCGGTTCATCCGAAGAAGGCGCGCCAAAACAAGAACTTAGAGCCGCGCCCGCCCCAACGGGGCGGCACTAGTGCGCGGCGACGCGGGCCGACTCGGCGCGACGCCCGGTCCGGGCGACGACGAGGCTGAGGATGGCGGAGAGGACGAGCAGGCTGGCCACGAAGACGAGCCCGCCGGTGAAGCTGCCGGTCTTGTCCTTGAGCCAGCCGATCACCCAAGGTCCGACGAAGCCGCCGAGGTTGCCGATCGAGTTGATGGTGGCGATGCCGACCGCTGCCGCGGAGCCCGACAAGAACATCGTCGGCATGGCCCAGAGCGGGGGCTTGGCCGCGCTGATGCCGACATTGACGAGGCTGAGCGCGGCGATGACCGCGACGACCGAGGCGGCGGCGCCGGCGAGCGCGAGGCCAGCCGCCGCGACGAGGCAGGCGATGACGACGTGCCAGGTGCGCTCGCCGGTCTTGTCCGAGTGGCGGGCCCACAGGATCATGGCGACGACCGCAATGGTCGGCGGCACGGCGTTGAGCAGACCGACCGCCATGGTCGACAGGCCGAAGCTTTTGATGATCTGCGGCGCCCAGATGCCCAGCGTGTAGAGGCCGGCCGAGGTGCCGAAATAGACCAGCGCCAGAGCCAGCACGCGGATGTCGGCGAGCCCGGCGAGGATGCCGTGCTTGGCGGCCGTCTGCTTCGAGGCGCGCTCGTCGTTCATCTGCGCGACGAGCCAGTTCCGCTCGTCTTCGGGCAGCCACTTCGCCTTCTCGGGCCGGTCCGTCATGTAGAACAGCACGACGATTCCGAGCACAATCGCGGGAATCGCTTCGATGATGAACATCCACTGCCAGCCGTGGAGTCCCATGAGCCCGTCCATCTCCAGGAGCGCGCTGGAGATCGGCGAGCCGAGCACCACCGAGATCGGCGCCGCCGCCATGAAGAGCGAGACCACGCCGGCGCGGTGCCGGGCCGGGAACCAGTAGCTGAGATAGAGGATGATGCCGGGAAAGAATCCGGCCTCCGCAGCGCCCAGCAAGAACCGCAGCACGTAGAAGCTCGTCTCGCTCTCGATGAAGGCGAAGGCGCCGGAGATAAGCCCCCAGGTGATCATCACCCGGGCGATCCACAGCCGAGCGCCGACCTTGTCGAGGATGATGTTCGACGGCACTTCGAACAGGAAGTAACCGAAGAAGAACACGCCGGCGCCGAACCCGAACACCGCTGATGAGAAGCCGAGATCCTTGTTCATCGTCAGGGCCGCGAAGCCGATGTTTACGCGGTCGATGAAGGCGACGAAGTAGAGAAGCATGATGAAGGGCACGATCCGCCAGGATACCCTGCGGATGGTGCGCGCCTCGATGGCGTCGCCCATGGCCGTCTCCTACCTGAACGGGACGACACTTGCGGCCATCCTCGCGGTTTACCCTCTCAGGCAGAGGGGGGCAGAGATAGCTGACGTAAATTATACAAATATGTGATATAGTGGCCGCAGGAGAGGAGCGGGCTTTGGATCTTCAGCAACTCCGCTGCTTCGTCGCGGTGGCCGACGAGCTGCATTTCGGCCGTGCCGCGCAGCGGCTAGAGATGCTGCCGGCCGCTCTCGGGCGCTTCGTCCGGTTGCTGGAAGAGAGCCTCGGCGTCGATCTTTTCGTGCGCACGACCCGTTCCGTGGCGCTGACGGTGGTGGGCGCCGATCTGGTCGAGCAGGCGCGCCGGATCGTCGCCGATGCGGACGCGCTCGCGGTTCGCGCCCGGGTGCAGTCACGGATGACGGCCACCACCCTGCGCATTGGCGCCATCGACAGCGCCGGCGCGGGGCTGTTGCCGATGCTGCTGCAGGATTTTCGCACGACGCATCCGGACATTGCCGTGCAGATCGTCGAGGACAAGACGATCCGCCTACTGCCGCGCCTACTGTCCGGGCGCCTCGACCTCGCCTTCGTCCGCCCCCCTGATCATCGCGACGCGGCCCTGCATTTCGAGCCTTTACTGCACGAAACGGCCGTGGTCGCGATGCCGACGGATCACCGCCTCGCGACTGCTCCGAGCGTCGCGGTCGCCGATCTCGCGGACGCGCTCCTGATCGTACCCGATCGCCGCTCGCGTCCGCATAGCCACGACCTGACGATCAAGCTCTTCGCGGAGGCCGGAATCACCGCACATATCAGTCAAGCCGCGGACGAGAAGCAAACAATCGTCAACCTCGTCGCCGCGGGGCTCGGACTCGCGATCGTGCCGCGATGGACATCGAGCATCGGCGTGCAGAGCGTGGCCTTCGTCCCGGTCCTGTCCGCATCCGGTGCCCCGATCCGGCGTCTTCCGCTGGCAGCCGCCTATCCAAGAGATGTGCGCGACCCTGTTCGAGGCATGATGCTGGAGACGCTCCATCGTAACCTGGAACGCTACGCCGCCTCGGCGTAGCGAATCCGTGCTGGCTGAGGGCAACCCTCGACACAGAAGTGGGCCGGTTCGAAGCTCTTGCGGTTCAACCCCCGGATCTTGCTGAAGGACCGCTCACGCTTCAGATCCGACACTCAACCAGCGATGTGCAGGGTCTGGAATGGGCCGGAAGAAGCTCACCACCCGAGCTGTGCCGAACGTCCTTTTACCGTCCTCCCCACGCTGTGAGGACGGACCACAAATGGCCAGGAGCCACAGCACCCAATGGCCAGGCTTGCAATTCTCTGAGCCGGATCAGCGGTCTGCCTCTGCCGCTCTGATGACTCGTCCAGAAGCGGTTCCGCGCTCCCGGGATTTTGGACCGTGCTCATGCCTGTGCGGCAGGGGCTCCGCCAACTGATCTCTCGGTGTGATCGCGCCCAACCGCCGCCGATGAATTCTCATCGGCGGTGGCTGTGCTGTCCGTTACGCGCTGCCGCGACGCAGCTCGGAGCTCCGCGCGTTCAGCACCGCGCGCAGCTCTTGCACCTCCGTATAGGCAGCCTCAGCCTTCTCGAAGGTGGCCAGTCCGTCGTGGCGGATCTCCTGGGTCAGCGCCTCGATGCTGCTTGACCGCTGCCAGGAAGCTCAGGATTTCGGGGGAATGGGGCATGGTATCGGTGTCCTTGAGTGATGTCAGTGAGCGGTGGAAGTGAAGGGTTCGACCCGGACGGGGACGGCGCCGTCCGGGAATTGCAGCGGCAGCCCCGCTGAGAGATCCTGGGGGCTGATGACGATGCGGCCGGTGTCGGTCGCGATCACCAGCGCCAGGGCTTCGCTCAGGGCTGTGTTGTCCTTGGTGTCACCGAGAGGACCCACCTCGACGGGAACGGCATCCGGCTCCTTCCACGCGATCCCGCTGGTTGCCGCGCTCAATCCTAACAGCAGGCTCTGCTCGACGGCCCAATCGAGCTGCCGCAGCCGTGCCTCGGCCCTGGTGACGAGATCCTGAAGCGCCGCCTCGAACGCGGTCGTGGCTCGCGTCAGGGCGATGCGGCCGCCCCGAGATCCTCCTCGATCGCAGCGTCGAAGGCGCCGAGCGTGCCGCCACCGCATCGAAGGCGATGCGCGGCGTGCCGGCATGGCCGAGGCGCTGTCAGCCCTCATCATCGTGGCGGGCGGCGCCTGCCTGACGGGATTCACCTCGCTGCTCTGAGCCGTCAGCGCGGAGCCGTCCAGGCGCGCAGCGGCGGGCCGGTGTGGAAGCGCTCGGCCCCTTGGACAAGGAACGCCGACGGATGCTGCGTGCAGAATGCGCGCAACGATCCCACCACCAGATCGGCGTTCAGACCGGACAGGTCGCGAAACTGCTGATCGCGCACCACCAGCACGTTGTTGATGCCAGTGGCGAAACCGAGCGTCCAGGTGAAGAAGGCTGATCGGTAGGCCGGCTGATCGGACAGGGACGTGGCGTCAGCGCAGGACGTCAGGCCGAAGCTGGCAGCGTTCGCGCCTTCGGCTCTGCAGGGTGGCGCGGCTAGGCAGCCGAATAGAGCCAGCACTACGAAGTCCGAATCGGCTGCAACCTCCCCCAGCGTCGCGGTGACACTGTAGTGACACCACAGCCGCTGAAGGCTGACGAAACGTCTGCTAAGTCATTGAACAGATTGGCGCGCCCGACACGATTCGAACGTGTGACCTTTGCCTGAGGGGCATGCTGCCATCCCTTTGCCATTCAGGCATTCAGTCGCCCCACACAGCGCCGTTGCGTCCGCCGCTCAGTTGGGCTACTCACGGGTCACGGCAAGCACCCGTAGCTCAGCTGGATAGAGCGTTGCCCTCCGAAGGCTGATGTCAAGGGGGAACGTAGCATAGAAGGTCGAAGAAAGGACAGAGAAAGCAGGGGGTTAGTGGAGGCCTCAAGCCCCCTGGAGAAGGCCGATTTTCTCGCGTAAGCACCGCGTAAGCAGGGCGCGGGGTAAAATCGGCGGATGATGGATACGATGGCGGGCGTTTGCGCGGCAGCCGGATCATCGATCTGAGAAGTGAGTTGAAGACCGCCGAATCCGTTGACCTCCGAAGGTCGGTCGGGCTAGGCGCTACAGTGATTGCACCCGTAGCTCAGCTGGATAGAGTGTCGGCCTCCGAAGCCGAAGGTCACAGGTTCGAATCCTGTCGGGTGCGCCATTTCCCCAAAATATCAACTAGATATGCCATCGCGTGCTGCGTGGATGCAGAAGCCTGCTTCCTTACGGTCGGCATGGAAGCGGCTTCGTTCGCAAGAATGCGGCGTCGCGGTCAGAAGGATCATCCGCCGTTCGGGATTCCGGGCCAACCCCGACAGAAGCTCGAAGCGTTGCTGCCGGCCCTGATGCGTACCCACGCAGGCATGAGCTTCATCGACGATGACGAAATCCGGGCAGGCGCGCGCGAAGCCTTCCCGGCGCTTCTCGGCCTTGATGTAGTCGAGGCTGACGACCGTGAAGGGATAGGCGTCGAACAGCGTCTGAGCGAGTGGCAGGCCGCGTTCCAATCGGCTCGCGGTGCCGGACGTGACCGGGACGGCGTCAATCCCGAAGCGCGCCTTCAGCTCTCCAACCCATTGTTCGACCAGATGCGGCGGGCAGAGCACCGAAAAGGCGTCCACCTCGCCCCGGTCCATCAGCTCGCGCAGAATGAGGCCGGCTTCGATCGTCTTGCCGATGCCGACATCGTCCGCGATCAGCAGGCGCGGCGCCGATAGACGAAGCGCCATCAGCAAGGGCACGAGCTGGTAGGTCCGCGGTTCGAAGGCGAGCTGCGCGGCTGATCGGAAAGGGCCTGCGCCACGGCGCAAAGCCAGACGCATCGCGTCCGCAAGCAGCGCCGCTTTGGCCTGAACCGTCACCGCGGCGTCGGCAGGGAGGTCGAAGTGGGCTGGCTCGACGGGTAGGAGTTCGAGCACGGGGTCGAGGACGACGGTATCGTTCTCGCCGCCGGACAGGGGCCGCAGCGCCAGCACGCCATCCCGGGGGGACGGGAGCGCGACCCACTCACGTCCGCGCGCTCGAACCAAGTCCCCAGGGGCAAAGTTTATCGTCATCGGATTATTCCCCGAACATCGAGAGCATCGCGTCGGGCACACCCGCAGTGACGGCTTCCGGCAATTCAAACAGCGTCCAACCCTTGGCTTCCGCCTCCTGGCGCGTTGCCTCGGTCGGGGAGGAGACGCAAGCGGCCACGAAATGGCTGCGCCAGGCGAAGGTCATCTCCTGGCCCGAGAAGGCGACGGCCGAAGCGTCAGGCGAAGGAATCCCCGCGTCCTTGAAGACGCCTTCCCATCCTCCGCCGTCGCCCGGCAGGCTCGAACGCGAGGCGAGCATGACCTGACCCCGCGCGAGATCGACCAGCAGTTGTTTTACTTGCTCACTTGTCCGGTCGATCAGCTCGTGATCGGGCTGGTTGAAATAGGAGAGGAGACAGCGGTAGCAGCCGCGGACGCAGGCCTCTCCATCGCGGGTGGCCAGCAGCTTGGCATCGCCCGCCGCGATCGCCTCGTCGACCTTCTCGAAGTGCATGAGGACCAGCGCTTCGCGGGCGACAGCGCCAAGCGCTTGCGGGTCCTCGATCAGCCGGCTCAAAACGCCGGCGCCGCCCTCGGTGGCTTCGTAAGCCAGGACGGCGCGACGATTGTCGCGAGCAGGCAGCGGCTCGCCGAGAACCTCGCCCTCTTCCAGTTGGAAGACCACCTCGATGCCCCGCATGAGGGCGTGCTGGACCGTCACGATCGTCTCGGGCGCATAGCTCCCAGGCTCGATGAAACGGAAGAGCAGCGCATTCTTGTGGTCGCGAACGATCGGGACGATGCGAACCGGCTTCACCACATCCGGCGGCGGATCGGTATCGGAATCCTCGTCGTCGGCTTTCGCCCAGTAGCCACTACGTGGGTCGATATAGAAACCGAAGACGGTCTGATTGGCCCGCCGCTTGAGCCCCTTGTTGATGCGGCTGATCTCGGCGCTGTTGGCGTATTGCAAGGTCAGAAGCGAGGCATCCTCGCAACGGAAGTCGGCCTCGGTGATCTGAACCCGTCCGTCTCGCTTCGGCCAGGAAAACACGGTCTGAATGTCGAAGCCTTGCCGGACGCGCTCCTCGTCGTTCGCCGTGATCCGTTCGGCCGGCGCCGCCTCGACGTTGTCGATCCTGAGTGTCCTCTGCACGGGGACCTCTCCCGCCATCGGACTGTTGCACGCATGGCAGCGCTCGACTTCCGCGTCGTGGCAGGCGCCGCAGTTCGAACAGATGAAGATGTCCCGGGTGGCGAGTTCCGCACCATCTCCGGCTCGGACTTCCGGCGGCAGCTTCGCTTTCAAGACCCGATAGGCGCGGCCTTCGTGGTAGATCAGGCTGCGCGGCCCGAACTCCGAAATGGCCAGGAAACGGGCACGCTGTAGGAACGAACCTGATTTTCCCTCCCCGGGGATGAAAGCATAGAGCGGGAGCCGCGGGAAATTATACCCCGGCAGGAAGCCTTCGGTCGCGAGATAGCGATAAGAATAGAAATCCGAGCCGTTGGAAGCCTTGCCCTGTTCGAGAATGGCGATCTGATCGCTCGCCTGCATCTGAGCGGCCTTGATCTTGCGGCGATCCGACGCCGAGAGGCCGGTGATTTCCGACCGAGCGTTGGCCTCCATCAGTTGTGTTCGCGCTGAGTTGTAGAGTTCCCGCCAACGATCGAAGGCGCGATCGAACTCTTGGGGCGCGCGTTGGGCCACTTGCGTGACGAAGTCATCCGGCTCGCTCATCCAGGCCGGCTTCCGGCCTTCCACAGAAGCGAGGATCTGATCGAGAACCCGCTTCATGGGACCATGCGCCGCGGTCGCCAACTCAGGCCGGTCGATGACGTCGTGGACTTCCGGCTTCAGCGGATAACCCGTCTCCGTCAGGTCAAGGATTTCCGGAATGTCCGGCGACAGGGCGAGCTTCGCCTCGGCAAGCCAGACGGCGTGCAGGTGCGAGCGCACGAGTTCTTCATTCGTGATGTCGAGCGCCGGCGGGCGGACGACACCGGCCACCATCTCATTGCGCCGTTCGAAGAAATACTGGTCGTGCGGCGACTGGGCCGCGCAATAGGTCACGATGACGGCAGCCTGCCCGGACCGCCCGGCGCGACCGGCGCGCTGAGCATAATTCGCGGGCGTCGGCGGCACGTTGCGCAGATAGACGGCGTTGAGGGCCGAAATGTCGACGCCGAGCTCCATGGTCGGCGAACAGAACAGGGCGGGCAGGAACTGCTCGGACTCTCCGGCAACCCGGAGTTCCGCCACGTTGTTCGCTAGACTTTCCTGATCTTCCTTCTCATACCGGAAGCGCCACTCGCGATATTCTCGCAACCTCTGAGAAACCTGGGCCGTGTGCTCGCGACCTTCGAGACCCCAGAAAGCGCTGTGGCCCTTCTTCAAATCGGCGGCGATTTCATTGTAGAGGTCGTGGAAATAGCGGTTTCCCTGTGCCGCGCCTTTCCGGATGGCCTCGCCGGGCACGATGCGAACCGCTGACGGCGCCAGGCGCCAGCCTTGGAGATCCGCTTCGATGTCGACGCGGGAGACCAAGCCTTCGCTCGCGAGAAGCTCCATCAGGCCGGTCATGACCGCCAGATAGTCCGCCTTGCCGAGCTTGGTCCCGATAACGCTCTTGCGGTTGATCAGGCGTCCGATGCGGGAATTGTGACCGGCGCGGACGATCGTCTGCTCTTCTCGCAGACTGACCCGGTCCTTGCCCGGAGCCTGGAGAAACAGGGCCGTGCGGCTTCTCGGCGTCTCTTTTGCATCGATGGCCCACGGCGCGCGCAGCAGATTTCGTGACTTCTGCGCAACGGCGTCGAGTTCGGTCAAATCCAGCGCTTCCGTACCGACGGCCAAACCGTCGAGCATGGCGCTCAGGAGCAGCTTCAGCATCTGCTGGCGCGCAGCGACATCGAGCGTGCCGAATTCCGGACGGATGGCCGCAAGCCGCTCCGTATCTGCAGCGATGTCGTCCAACCCGATGAACGCAACGTCGATGAGATCGAGCACGGAGAGGCTTGGGTTGGTGTAGCGCCATCCCCGGCGCAAGTCCGTCCACAACCGATGAGCAAGAACCTTGGCGAGGGAGCGTTGCGCATCCTCCCGGATCACGGCGCCGGCCTCTGGGTCTTGCATCCAGTGGATGCGGGCTTCCTTGTTGCTGGCCGTGAAGCCGAGCGTCTTTACGATCCGCAGACCGAATTCGTCCTCGGCCATGCCATCGGCGCCAGCGTCCAGAACGGCCCGCAGGATTGCCCCGCGCAGAAGGCTGACGAACAGAAAGTCATTGAAGTGGCCGGCCTGGAGCGCGGCATCCTGCCGGTTGTCGGTGAAACCAAGGAGCTTGCGCTTTTCCTTGGGGACGCCACTGTCATGCCCGTTCATCCATTCCAGGGCGGTTGAAACCAGCAAGGTGGTGGCCGAACTACGGCCCTCACCGGACAGGCCGGCAAGCTTGGTGCGCTCCCGCATGCTGGGGTGTGGCTGATCGAGGCAGCAGGGGCAGAACCCGAACTTGCCCGGTATGAACCAGAAGCTCTTTCCCGTTGAATTGGGGCGACCGTCGGGGGCGATTGAAACCATCTGCGGCGCCCGAGCTTTCCTGTTCGCGCGCAGCCGCTCGACGCCGTTGCGCTCCTCGCGCCAGTCTTCCGGATAGGTTTCGACGTCGCCCGTGAAGGCGTAATCGGCATCGCCGTCGCCCGTGGGCGTCAAATAGCCCGCAGCATCGCCCTCCTGATCATTGAGCGGTGCGTCATCGATGTTCCTTGGAACGAACAGGACACCTTGAGCATCATCGGCTCTGATAACGACATGGACCTCGTGCCCGCACTCCCTGCAGAAACGAGTCGGGTAGAGGCGATGGCCAGGCGCGTCGGGGTCTTCAAGCTGCCCCTCGAACAGCACGTTTCTCGGCTTCTCGGTCAGCGTGGTAAAAATCTCTCCCGCGCCCGAGATGAACTGGTGAAGCTTGAACGCCAGGAAAGCGCCGGTTCCCGAGCCGCCTCTGTCCTTTTCCGGTAGGCTGACCCGAGTGAGAAAGCCTTCAAGGTTCTTTCGGCAAATCTCGACGTCAACGCCGCTCTCGCCCGACAGCAAATCGACGGCGTGCCCGAACGGGATGGGCCTCTTGCGCTTCAGTTGCTGACCGTCTTCCAGACCGATCGCCAGTTCGGTCCAAACGGCCAAGGGGTGCCGCCTCAGAATCTCGTCAGTCAGCACAGCGGGAAGCGCAGACGTCAGGACTGATGCAAGCTTTCCCCGGACATCGTCGAGCTTCAGCCGATCGTCCGTCGCGCGTTCGAGCGACTCGTCGATGACCGATTCTGGACCGATGTTCGCCCCGAACAGGCGTGACGCCACATTCGCCACAGCCTGAGCGCGGTTCGCATCCGAACCTTCGCTCGCCATCGTGGCCGAAGTCCCGATACAGATCGGCGCTTTCTCTGGCGTGCAGCGGTTGCGAAGACGGCGGACGAGGATGGCGACATCGGCGCCTTGACGGCCCCGATAGGTGTGCAGTTCGTCCAGAACGATAAAATCCAGACCGCTTGCATTTTCGATGACCTTGGTGTCGAGACTGTCCTGCCGCGTCAGGAGAAGCTCGGCCATCATGAAGTTGGTGAGCAGAATGTCCGGTGGGTTGTCCGCGATCCGCTGCCGGTCCTCCTGGCTTTCCTGGCCGGTGTAGCGGCGCACGACTGGCTTGATCTCGGTGGGGAGGCCGGATTGGGAGATGAACTTCTCGATCTCGTTGATCTGGCTATTGGCCAACGCATTCATCGGATAGACGATGATGGCGCTGGTCCTGCGCGGCTTGCCGGCTTTGCGCGCGCGAACGATCGAGTCGACGACCGGCACGAAAAAACAGAGCGACTTGCCCGAGCCCGTGCCGGTCGTGACAACATAACTCTGGCCAGCTCGCGCCTTAGCGATGGACTGCGCCTGATGGCGATGGAACCGTAGGGGCGCAGGCCCGAACCGGAAGATTTTCCCGGTTGCTTCGTCGAGATCACCGGAGGCGACCAGATCGTCGATCGTCGGCCCTTGAAGGAAGCGAGGGTTGATGGACAGCAGGGCGTCGGGCCAGAAACGTCCCGCGTCGTATTGGCGATCGATCTCCGCCTTCAGGTCTTCAGATCGGATGGTGCTGAAAGACCGAGAGAAACGAGCGTAGGAATCGATAAGACGATGGTCGAATTCGAATGCCCTCATCGCCTATCTCTCCCCTCCCATTCTATTTAGCCGCATTATTTGCTTGCACTGTAATATCTGCACACTTCGCCATGAGCGCGTCGAACGGCTCAGCATCCCCCAGCAGGAGCCCGTCCTCAACCATGTGGGCATAGTCCGCTTCAAGGGACTTCAAGGCGTTGCCCGCGGGAACAAGGTGCAAGCCGCCAGTGACCGCCGCGGCATAGTCAATGGTGCTGCGGTCCGCCGCTTTCTCGGGGAAGAACATGCTCTTGTGGCACGCTACCGCTTGGGCGAGGCTGCGGTCAGCGAAGGCCACGGCAGCGATGCCCGCTTCGTCGAGCCGCACGACATCATGCCAGTGGCGGGCGAAGCGGTCGCCCCGCAGCCGTTCCTGCAGGCAGAAGACGTGGATGGCTGTGGCCTTCTCCCAGAATGTCCGCTCGGCGTGCATCACGCGCGGCCGCGCCGCCGGGAAGGCCACCCCCTCCACAAGGCTCGATGCGTCACAGACGACATCGCGCAGACTCGCCGGCTCGCCCGTTGAACGGGCGCCGAACTCAAGCATGACGACCGGGGCGACGTAGCCCGATCCTATTGCGGTCGCCTCATAGTCGATGAACAGCTTCTCGCCTTCGGCGCGTACCGCCGCCACCAGGCCTTCTGCGGCCAGTGCGCCGGCAATGACCGGTTGCGCGGCGCCGACAACCCATTCCGGCAGCCGTCGGCGGACTTCGCTCGACCACCGCTTCTCCTCGCTCCGGGTTTTCGGCAAAGCTTCGCTGTCGGAGCCAACGAGATCGGGGGCGATCGCCCGTATGTCGTAGGTCAGGTCGACATCTTCGGAGAATCGCCGAATGACGCCATAGGCTTTCGAAAGCGACGTGCCGCCCTTGAACACGAGGTGCTCGCCAAGCGGCGACCCGTACAGCGTGGCCAGCGCCCAGACCACCCACACGTCCTTTTCGAGGAGGTGGGCGGGGCGTCCCGAACGGTCGGCCGCGACACCGAGAGCGTCGCGGCGGTCCTCTGCCGACAAACTCAGGAAGGCCTCAGCCATGAGCCGCCTTGCTCACGCTCTGCGCTAGCCAGGTTGGGAGCTGCGGCGCCGCAGCGACCAGTTCGCCAAAGGCGGCTGGCGGCATCTTCCGCTTCAGCGTCCCAAGCGCCTCGCCGGCCTTCTCGGGGCCGAGCCACGCCAAGGCCCGAACGGCTTCTCCCGCCGGCCGGTTGGCGAGCGTCAGTTGCCAGCGCGGCGCGTGCCGCAGCTCGACGACCTGCTTGCCAAGGCTCATCGTCCGGCTGCGGCCCGAGGTGAGATAGACCGAACGGACCGGCACCTGTGTCGTTAGGCCGAGCGCGTTTGCGGCGGCCGCGCCGTTCGGGACGATGACCTCGCCCCTCTGGGTGGCGAGCGCCTCGACTGCCTGCTCGACCGAAGGCGCCCGTGTGCCGAACCGGCTCGTGACCGGACGGAGATAGACACCACGGCCCGCGCGAATGAGCTGGCCGCGTTCGGCCAGGCGCGACAGGGCCTGATCCACCGCGGCGCGATTGCCGAGGTGAAGCAGACTCTTGGCGGCCACGGGCGTCCCCTCGGGCAGCCCTTCCGCATAGGCTAGAATCTGTTCCGTCAACCGCTGCATGGCTGTTCTCCTGTCAGGAATATACGCAGATTTCTGACAGCCTTCAAGGAACTATCTCGGCGGCTCCTCACGGAAGAACCCCGCGAGCGATCGCCGATTGCCGCCGGCTGGTTGGCAGTCAATGACCCGCTAATTGGTAGTCGCCCAGAGGTTTCGATCGGATAAGTCGTTGAGGGGAAAGCCCTCCCCTGCGGTCGAGCCCGAGGTCTCGGTCGACCCCGTCCGCAGGGTCAGCCGCTCCGCAACTCCCCACTGAGAGGAAGAATTCGGACCGGATTTCCGTGACGGGTTGAGAGCTGATGCCGTGTGCCGGCAGATTGAATGGGCGCGCCCCTCTATTAAAGTATAGCGCCATAAGCCTTAATAACGGCAGGAACCAATTAAAGGATCGCGCTTGACGGATAGGGGGAACCACAAACCCCATGAGTTGATGCGGGCCAGTCCGATCATCACCATCCAGACGGTCTCGGAGAGGCTCGGCATCTCCTTCCCGACCGACGACGCAGCCGAATCTATGCATACTCGGGATACTTGACCTTACTTGATCGCGGCACCGATCAAATCCCAAACAGAAACGGGTCGTTTCAACTCTTACTGGAGATCAGATCAGCGCAACCTTCTGACAGCAGAACAACTCGCTTTTCGTACCCCAAGCCATTCAGCAGCGCGCCGATCATCCTCGCCGCCCTTGGCGGCAAACGCGCAATCTGAACTTCACCGTTGCTCCTGATCAAGCGCAACTCGATCTCGTCACGCTCATCGAGCACGGGCAATGACGCGACCAACCGCCGATCCTGTTCAGCAAGTTCGACGAGTTGGATGACTTCAGCGACCATGCCCTTCCTCCAAAATTCCGCGCGTTGCCGGTTCCGCATCATGCAGCCAAATGCTCCTCGGGAATCGGGGCATCGTCTCGCGCGCTGCTCATCTTCTTAAGGAAACGAGCCAAAGTCGCCTTTCTGGCCCCACGGTCGAGCGCATAAGACGTCTGCTTGAACTCGACGCCGTCAAGGAGGCCTTCGATGTAACCGGAGATCGTATCGGCGGCCATGATCAACGCCGCGTCCAGCGTATGGATATATTTGCTGGTGACGGAGCCTCGCGAGTGGCCGATCAATGCTGCAATGGTGGATTCCGTAAATCCAAGGTCGTTGGCCACACTCGCGAAGCTATGTCGGAGGACGTGCGGTGTGACATCCGCCAAGGCCGTGTTCCAGAAAATCTTCTCCCAGTGATTGGGAAAGCTGCCGAATGAGTTGTCCTCCTCGCCTCCTGGGAAGACGTACGTCTTTGAAATCTTCGCGCCGCGCTCCTCGAGGTATTCCACGACAGGCAGGCCGATCGGTCGCACAGACGCTCCCTCCTTGCTGTCGGCGAGTCGCAAACAGCTTGCTTCGATATCGACTTCCTCCCAGCGGAGCACCAGCATCTCCGACCGACGGCATCCTGTCAGCACGAGCTGCCGGATGATCTCCACCGTCATCCTGTACCTGTCGTTCTTCCCTGCTGCCCGGAGGATGGAGCCGAGCGTTTGATACTCGGCGTCGCTGAGACGACGGCTACGAATATTATCCTTTGGCCGTCGAATCCCGTGCGCGGGATTAGCTTCTATAATTCCTGCCCCGACGGCGTAGGTCAGTATGCCGCTGAGAAGTCCGACAGTACGTGAGGCTGCTCCCACACCGCCTCGCACGATGGACTTGCCCCGCAATTTCCCTGTCTTGAAACTGCCGTTGGTTTTACCGGCTATGACATCCTTCAGGACCTTATTGATATCCGCCTTGGTGAGGTCTTTCACCCGCCGCGTCCCGACCAGCGGAATGATGTGACGGCGGATTCGACCGACGTCGCTGGCGATGGTTGTCGGCTTCTTCGGGCGTCCACCCTTGCCCATAATCAAGCCGGCGTTCAGGTCCTCGAGATAACGCCCGCACAGCTCCTTGACCGTTATGGCTTTATGATTGAGTTGCCGCTGTTCCGACGGATCTTCGCCACGCGCGATCTTGCCGAAGAGAACCCTTGCCTCGTGGCGCGCAAGCTCGGGCGTCCAGAAGCCATGCAACCCGATGGTGAATCGGCGAGAGCGGCCGGCGAACCTATAATGAATGACATAGCTGCGCTTGCCGGATGGATATACCCGAAGGCCGAGGCCAGGCAGTTCGGTGTCCCAGATGAAGTAATCCGTCTCCCGCGCCTTGGCGGAATCCGCGGTACGTTTTGTGAGTTTTGGCATGTGTGGCGAGCGGCTTTCCCTTGGCGAACGCGCCAAGGAAGCGCCGGGAATGGGGAGCAACGAAGTGTCCCTTCCCCAATCAGAATCGTTGGCGAGATTCGTATTTAGAGCCGTGCCCGAGCGG
>NZ_NKUI01000056.1 GCF_014845115.1 Methylorubrum zatmanii
GGCGAGGAGATCGTCCGGGCGTTGCGCCAGTGCCGGTCGAGGGCGTGTCGGCGGCTCGTGGCCGAGGCGCCCAGCGCATCGAACAGGATCGTGCCCGCGTCGAGGACGAGGCCGGTCAGCACGCTCTGGGCCTGCGCCAGCTCGATCTCCGCCGCGACGTTGATCGCGTGCGCCTCCGCCTCGGCGAGACCGGTGACCCGCGCCTCGTAGGCGCGCTGCACGGCCTGGGCCGCCTGAAGATTGATCGCTCCCGCCGCGTAGGCGAGGCTGTGCACCCTTCCCACCACCTGGAGCACCTGCGGGTCGGCGCTGGGGCGGGCTCCGGCGGCGTGGGAATAGGTGCGGTTGCGCTCCCGCACCGCCCGCGCCACCTCGCCCGCCGCCGCCCGGGCGATCCCGGTGAGGGTGGCCAGATGCACCGCCTGGAAGAAGGCGGGACCGTAGGGAAAGCGCACCTCCGTCCGCAGGGGCTCGCCCACGGCGGAGGCGTTGTCGAACAGGGCGGTGCCGCTCGCGGTCAGCCGCTGGCCGAAGCCGTCCCAATCGTCGATCACCTCGACGCCCGGCCCCCGGGCCGGCACCACCACGGAGGTTTCCTCCCCCGCCTCGCCGCTGCCGACGACATCGATCCAATCGGCGAAGAGCGAGCCCGTGGTGTAGTATTTCTGCCCGGTCAGGCCCCAGCCCTCGCCGCTGCGATGGATCCGGGTCGCGAAGCTGCCGACCGTGGCCGGCCCGGTCTCGGTCCAGGCGCCGCCGAACAGGTCGCCCGCCGCGAGACGGGCGATCCAGTGGGTCCGGCGCGGACTTGCCGGGCTGCCGACGGTGTCCTCGGCGAAGCCGACATGGTTGCGCAGGGCCTGCGGCAGGTTGGAATCGGCTTCCGCCAGTTCGGCCAGCAGCCCGAACAGATCGGGCAGGCTCGCGCCGAAGCCGCCTTCCGCTTCCGGCACCCGCAGGGCGCCGAAGCGCGCCTCCTTGAGCCAGCCGATGGCCTCGTAGGGCAGCTCCCGCTCCCGCTCGCGGGCCACGGCGCCCTCGCGGATGCGGGCGAAGATCGGGCGGAAGCGGGCGGCGAGGGCGTCGTAGCGCGGGCTCGGGGGCGTGCCCCATGCGGCCCATGCGGCGGTGTCGGACTGGCTCATCGCGGATCTCGTCAGGTCGAAAGAGGAAAGGGTCAGTGCCGCGTCTCGTCCCCGGCGCCGCCGAGGTAGAGCGCGCCGAGTTGCCCGCTCGCGGCCAGCTCCGCGCTGGAGCCGGAGGCGACCACGCGCCCGCTTTCCAGCACGACGGCGCGATGGGCGTAGTCCAGCACGAGGTTGGCGCTCTGCTCGGCCACGAGCACGCTGACGCCCTCCTCGCGGTTCAAGCGGGCGACGATCTCGAAGATCTCGGCGACGATGATCGGCGCCAGCCCCATGGAGGGCTCGTCGAGGAGCAGCAGGGTCGGGCGGGTCATCAGGGCGCGCCCGATCGCCACCATCTGCTGCTCGCCGCCGGAGGTCAGCCCGGCCTTGGCGCCCCGCCGCTGCTTGAGGCGGGGAAACCACGCGTAGATCCGCTCCAGATCCTCGGCGAGCTGGCGCCGGCTCGGACGGCGGAGATAGCCGCCGGTCAGGAGATTCTCCTCGACCGTGAGCTGGCCGAAGACGTGGCGCCCCTCCAGCACCTGGACGATGCCGCGAGCCACGAGATCCGCCGGATCGAGGCGCTGTATCGCCTCGCCCCGCCAGCGGATGGCGCCGCGCCGCAGGGTGCCGCGTTGGGCACCGAGCAGGTTGGAGATGGCGCGCAAGGTCGTGGTCTTGCCGGCCCCGTTGGGGCCGATCAGCGCGACGATCTCCCCCTGCGCGACGGAGAGGGAGACGTCGCGCAGGGCCAGGATCGAGGCGCCGTAGACCGCCTCGACGGACTCGACATCGAGGAAGGCGGCACCAGTGCTCATTGGGCGCTCGCCTCGGCGGTGTCGTCGGAGCGGGGCGTGATGCCCTTCTCCTTGGCATAGGCCGCCGCGCGCTCGTAGATCACCGGCAGCAGCAGCTCACGGTCCGACTTCACCCAGCCGTTGCTGACGATGGTCCACTTGGCGCCGTCCCATTGCAGCACCTTGCCGGCGCCGCCGCCCTCGTGGTCCTTGGCCGAGAGGCGCAGCGGCTGGACGAGGCCATCGGCGCCGATCTGCTTCAGCCGGGCTTCGTCGAGCACGAGATGCTCCAGGCCCCACTGCGTCTCCTCGCCGTTGAGGGGCCGTTTGCCGAAGCGCGCCTGCGCCGTGCGGATCGCCTCGACGGCGATGATCGTCTCGATCAAGCCGGAATTGTAGTAGACGGAACCGAAGCTCTTCAGGTCCTTGAGGTCGCTCTTGCCCTGATCGACGATGGCGGCCTTGATCTTCTTGGTGATCTCGAAGTCCTGGCCGGCCGGGAACGGAGTGATGGCGAGATAACCCTTGCCGACGCTGCCGGCCGGGCGCACGTCCTCCTCCGAGCCGGACCAGATGCCGCCGATGATGCGGTCGACCGGGAAGCCGGTCTTGGCCGCGGTCTTGATCGCCACCGGGGTCATCACGCCCCAGCCGCGCAGGAACACCCAATCGGGCTTGATCTGGCGGATGCGCGCCCATTGCGCCGACTGGTCGTTGCCCGGATGCGGCACCGCGATCTGGATGTTCTCGAAGCCGTAGGTCTTGGCGAGCAGGTCGAGCGGGACTTGCGTCTCCTTGCCGTAGGGAGAATCGTGATAGACCGTCGCGATCTTCACGCCCTTGAGCTTGTCCTTACCGCCGACCTGCTCGGCGATGTAGTTCACCACCGAGGATGCCTCGCTCCAGAAGCTGAACAGCACCGTGAAGCTGTAGGGGAAGACGCGGCCGTCGATGGCCTCGGTGCGTCCATAGCCGGTGGTCAGCAGCGGGATCTTGTCGGCGACCGACTTCTCGGTGAGCGCCTTCGAGACCGGATCGCCGTGCGGCAGGAAGACCGGCACCGGCGAACCCTCACGGCCGCCCTTCTGCCGCTCGTAGCACTCGACGCCCTTCTCGACCGCCCATTCGGTCTCGCACTCGTCCCAGAACAGCTTGACGCCGTTGATGCCGCCCTCGACCTCGTTGAGGTAGCGCAGGTAATCGATGATCCCGGCCCAGGACGGGATGCCGGATGAGGCGTAGGCGCCGACGCGGAAGGTCGCGAGGGGGAAGTACTGCTTCGGGGCCTGGGCACCGGTCTCGTCCGCTGCCGAGGCCGAGGGCGCGAGGGCGGGGAGGCCGGCAAGGCTCGTCGCAAGGGCGACGGCGCGCAGGGCGCGGGACAGGCGTGTCATCGGTCGGTTCTCCGGAAAGGGCTTTGCGAAAGGGGATCAGCAGGCGGGGCGGCGCAGGCGGCCGAGCAAGGCGGCGAGGCCATTGGGCTCCTTGATCAGGAAGCCGATGATGAGCGCCCCGAAGATGATGCGCTGGAGGTTCGAGATCTGTCCGCCGTCGAGGGCGCCGCCGAGGGCGGCGTTCGACAGGTGCGTCAGCAGGATCGGCAGGAGGACGATGAAGGCCGCGCCGATGAAGCTGCCCGACAGGCTGCCCAACCCGCCGATGATGATGATGAACAGCGCCTGGAAGGAGCGGTCGAGATCGAAGCTGCGGGCATCGACGGTGCCGAGATAGGCGAAGGCCCAGAGCGCGCCCGCGATGCCGCTCACCGCCGCCCCGACGAAGAAGGCGGAGAGCTTGGCCCGGGCCACCGGCACGCCGATCACCGCAGCGGCGGTCTCGCCGTCGCGCACCGCCCGCCAGTTCCGGCCGGTCTGGCTGCCGACGAGGCGCCACGCCACGACGGTGACCACGGTGACGCTGGTCAGCGTCAGGGCGTAGCGGCCGGCCGGGCTCGACAGGTCATGGCCGAGAAAGACGAGGCGGGGGGCCGAGATCGCGCTGGAGGTGGCGTAGTTCGAGAACCAGCCGACCTGATTGAAGATCCACTCGATCAGGAACTGCGCCGCGAGCGTCGGCGCGATCAGGTAGAAGCCCTTGATGCGCAAGGACGGCAGGCCGACGACGAGCCCGACCGCTCCGGCGATGAGGCCGCCACCCGCGAGGCTGACCGGCAGCGGCAGTTCGGGCAGGCGCAGCAGCAGGTTGTAGGTGGCGTAGGCCCCCACCGCCATGAAGGCGCCGGTGCCGAGGGACGCCTGACCCGCATAACCCATGGTCAGGTTCAGGCCGAGCCCGGCCAGCGCCATGATCAGGAACGGGATCAGGATCGCGTTGTACCAGTAATCGGTGGCGGTGAGCGGGATCGCGACGAAGGCGACGGCGAGGAGCAGGGCGAGACCGGCGGTCCGAGCCGGGAGCGCGGGCAGGGCCGGACGACGGCCGGCTCCGAGACCGGACAGGGTGGCGAGGGCGGGGGGCATGGCGTCAGACTCTCTCGATGGCACGTTCGCCGAAGAGGCCGGCCGGCCGCACCAGCAGGAAGGCGACCGCGAGGGCGTAGGCGAACCAGGTGGAGACGGAGCCGCCGAGCAGCGGTCCGAGATAGATCTCGGCGAGCGCGTCGGCTGCGCCGACGATGAGGCCGCCGACGATGGCGCCGGTGATCGAGGTGAAGCCGCCGATGATCAGCACCGGGAGTGCCTTCAGCACCACGAAGGTGAGGGAGAACTGCACCCCCTGGCGCGCGCCCCAGAGCAGGCCCGCCACCAGGGCGACGAAGCCGGCCACCGCCCAGACCGCCGCCCACAGGACCGGCAGCCGGATACCGATGGAGAGTGCCGCTTGCGGATCGTCGGCGACCGCCCGCAGCGACACGCCGATCCGGGTGCGCTCGAAGAACAGCGCCAGGGCGATCACCAGGGCGCCGGCGGCGAGGGCCGCCACCAGATCGAAGGAGCTGAGCTGGATCGGGCCGATCTCGACCGGCAGGTCGCTGATGCCGAGATCGAGTTCGTGGACGCTCGCGCCCATCAGGACCTGCGAAGCCCCCTCGATCACGTAGGACAGGCCGAGGGTGGCCATGAACAGCGTGATCTGCGAGCGGTTGACCAGCGGCCGCAGCACCACCCGCTCGACGGCGACCGCCAGCGTCACCATCACGGCCAGGGTGATCAGGCCGGCGAGCCAGAACGGCACGTCCCGCTCGGTCAGCGTCACGAAGGTGAGCGCGGCGCAGAGCACCATCGCCCCTTGGGCGAAGTTGAACACGCCCGAGGCCTTGTAGATCAGCACGAACCCGATCGCGACGAGGGCGTACATCACGCCGGCGAGCAGACCGCCCGCGAGCGTCTCCAGGAAGAAACTCATGGGGCGCCCCTCAATGCGGCTTGCCGAGATAGGCCGCGATCACGGCCGGGTCGTTGCGGACGGCGTCGGGGGGGCCGTCACCGACCTTGCGGCCGTAATCGAGCACCACGACGTGGTCGGACAGGCTCATCACCACGCCGATATCGTGCTCGATCAGCACGATGGTGGTGCCGCGCTCGTCGCGGGCCGCCGCGATGAAGCGGGCCATCGCCCGTTTCTCCTCGCCGTTCATGCCGGCCATCGGCTCGTCGAGGAGCAGGAGCGTGGGCCGGGCCACCAGCGCGCGGGCGAGATCGACCCGCTTCTGGATTCCGTAGGGAAGCGTCGCGACGATGCGGTCGCGGTAGGGCGTCAATTCGAGGAAGCCGAGCGTCTCCTCCGCCGCCGCGCGGAAGCGGCGCGCCTCGGCGGCGTCGCGGGGGAGCCCCAGCGCGTGCTCGACCAGCGTGGTGCGGCTGTGTCGCGCGAGGCCGGCGAGCACGTTGTCGAAGACGCTGAGGCCGGAGAACAGGGCCGCGTGCTGGAAGGTGCGCCCGATCCCCCGCCGCGCCGCCGCGCCGGGGCGGATCGAGCGCAGGCGCTCGCCGTCGAAGGCAACATGGCCTTCATCGGCCCGGTAGACGCCGTTGAGGATGTTGAGCAGGGACGACTTGCCCGCCCCGTTCGGGCCGATGAGCGCGCAGATCTCGCCGCGCTCGACCGAGAAGCTCAGGGCATGGATCGCCTTCAGCCCCTTGAACGAGAGGGAGACGTCGGAGAGTTCGAGGATCGGGTCCGCCATCCTGAGCCTCACTCCGCCGCTTCCAGGCGGGAGGCTTGCCGCGCCTTCACCGCCTCGATGTCGCGGTAGCCATGGGCCGGATGGGTCTCCGGCAGGAGCGGCCCGCGCTCGAACAGTTTTTCGCGCAAGGTTCCGGGGCGGTATGCCTTCGGGTAGACGCCACGCCGCTGGAGTTCGGGCACCAGCAGGTTGACCGTGTCCTCGAAGGTTTCCGGTGTCACCGCGTAGGCGAGGTTGAAGCCGTCGACGTCGGTCTCCTCGACCCATTCCTGGAGGATGTCGGCCACCGTCGCGGCCGAGCCGACGAAGACCGGGCCGATTCCGCCGATGCCGCCCCAGCGGGCCAGTTCCGCGATCGACCACGGCTTCTCGGCGGAGGAGAAGCTCTCGACCATCGAGACGATGGCGTTGGTCTCGACCTTCTTCACCAGATCGGTCGGCGCATATTGGCCGAAATCGATCCCGCTCCAGCCCGACATGAACACCAGCGCGCCGTCATAGGAGGTGTAGGACTGGTATTCCTCGAACTTCTTCTGCGCCGCCTCGTCGGTCTCGGCGACGATGACGGTGGTGAGATTGTAGATCAGCACGTCGCGGGCCGAGCGGCCGGCGGCGACGGCCTTCGCCCGCACGTCGGCGACATAGGCCTTGAGCATGGATTTCAGCGGCGCGCCGACGAAGACGCACTCTGCGTGTCCCGCCGCGAAAGCCTTGCCCGGCCCGGAGGCGCCGGCTTGGTAGAGCACCGGCGTGCGCTGGGGCGAGGGTTCGCAGAGATGGTAGCCCGGCACGGTGAAGTGCCGGCCGCGATGATCGATCTCGTGGACCTTCGACGGGTCGGTGAAGATCCGCCGCTCACGGTCGCGCAGGACCGCGCCCTCTTCCCAGCTGCCCTCGAACAGCTTGTAGAGCACCTCGACATATTCGGCGGCGACCTCGTAGCGGTTGTCGTGGCGCTGAAGCCCCGACTGGCCGACATTCTTCGCCCCGCTCTCGAGATACGAGGTGACGATGTTCCAGCCGACGCGGCCCTTGGTGTGGTGGTCGGCGGTCGAGAGGCGGCGGGCGAAGGTGTAGGGGTGCTCGAACGAGGTCGAGGCGGTGATGCCGATGCCGAGATGCTCGGTGGCCAGCGCGATCGGGGCGGCGAGCTGGAGCGGGTCGTTGACCGGGATCTGCGCCGCCTGATGCAGGGCGTGCCAGTTCGACCCCTTGTAGACGTCGTAATACCCCACGACGTCGGCGATGAAGATCCCGTCGAAGATGCCCCGCTCCAGCGTGCGGGCGAGATCCTGCCAGTATTCGAGATCCTTGTACTGCCAGGAACGGTCGCGCGGATGGGCCCAGAGCCCCGGCGACTGGTGGCCGACGCAGTTCATGTCGAAGGCGTTGAAGCGGATCTGGCGCGTCATGAGACTTCGTCTGTTGAGGGGATCGGCGGGCGGGGCGGGGTGAGCGGATGGGCTCAGCCCGGAGCGAGGCCGAAGATCGAGCCGAGCGGCACGATCAGCGTGGCGCCGACATAGAAGCCGTCCTTCGTCCGGTTGGCGGTGTAGGGATTCCAGTAGGAATTGCCGTTCACGAGGTATTGGACGACCGGCTCGAAGAAGATGCCCTTGCCGAGCGCCAGGTGGGCGTTGGCCTCGAAGATCAGCTTGTCGCGGGAATAGGCGCCGCCCGGGCCGCCGGAGATGAAGTTGGCGTCACCGAGGAACTGCGCGTAGTCGGCGGAGATGCGCTGCCAGTTGACCTTGATGCCGTAGCGGTCGAGCGGCCGGCTCTGGTCGGGCGCCTGCAGGGTGAGGCCGGCAAACGCGTTCCAGCGGATCGGCACCGTGGTGTCCGGGGCGTAGGCGAGGCTGGTATAGGCCTGGATCGAGGTCGGGTTGAGGTTGGCGGCCTCCGCCCCGCCATCGGCCCGCCAGATCACCTGTGAGCCGGTCAGGATCACGCCCGAGGTGCCCGCGTGCAGCCGCACCGGATCGCCCGGATTGAGCCCCTTCGACGTGCCGTAGATCGTCCTGAGGTTATCCTCGTGGTCGGCGGTGTTGTAGAAGCCGGTCAGGGCGATGCGGCTCGGGTAGAGGTCGGTCGCGAAGGTGGTGGAATGGCCGATCTCGGCCAGCGTCAGCACGCCGTTCAGCGGCTCGTGGCCCCAATCCCAGCCGGAGGAGAAGTTCGCTCTCCCGGTCACGGCGAAGGCGCCGGCCTGGATGTAGCTCTCCGGGGTGATCTTGTAGGCGACGTTGGCGCCCCACACCCCGTAGAGCGGCGAGGAGATCGAGCCGTTGATCTGCAGGATGTCCTGGAAGCAGCTCACGCTCGATTGGCACGGGGGCAGGGCGTAGTAGCGGTTGGGATGGGTGCGCCCGACCTCGATGGCGAGGCGGTCGTCGAGCAGGCGTTGCTCGTAGGTGAGGACCGAGAGCCGGGCGATGTCCCGGTTGAAGGTCGGCTGGTAGCCGATGGTGGTGTCGCCGATATCGGCGCCCATGTTGCGGTTGTTCCAGCGCAGGCCGAAGAAGGTCTCGGTGAGGTGGAAGAAGCCGCCGCGGATGCCGGCGAGCTTATCGAGATCCGCGTCGAGGCTGAGGACGTAATAGGCGGAATTGGAGAGCTGGCCGGGGCGCAGGCCCGCGCTCGGATTGGCGAAGAAGAAGTTGTAGGCGTTGACGTCGAAGCTCAGTCCGGCCGCGGCGAGCGAGGCGGCGTAGGGCGCGAGCGGCCCGTGCCATTTCACGACGCCGTCGGGGGCGACGCCGATGGCCTCCGGGTCGGTCGCGGGGCCGGCTTCCCCGGTGAAGCGTTCCACCGCGCTCGGCGATTGCGCCTGGCTGGGCGCCGCGGCGAGCGGCAGGGTGCAGGCAAGTCCGGTGGTCAGGAGCAGGCGGCGCAGGGCGGGCGGCAGGGTCAGGACGTTCGGCATCAGGCTCGTTTTCAGGCAGACGCGCACAGGTCGTCGGGCTGGCGCGAAACCGGCCATGAACCGGTTCGAGGGAGCGCCAGCCTGCATCGCGCAGGGATTTGCCAGGGGAGGCCGGCGAAGGCGGGCGAGAACCCGTCCGCCGTGCAGGCCGCTGTTCCGACGAAGGACGAGCGAAGGCTTGGGGCCGTCCCTCGTTCCTCCTTGGATGCCGATGATTATTCGGAAACGTGACCTGTCCGGTCAATGAAATTGGTTGCTGTTTTTCGTGCGGGTCGTGGGACAACATTGTCCCCTGTGAGCATCGAGAAGGACAATGATACAGATGCGGTGGTAGGATTGCTTGATAGGTCGAGCTGCAACCGGACGAACTCATCGGCCGTCAGGATGCGTGAGAGCGAACCGTGCGACGTGTCGGTTTCCTGGGCTCACGAAACGACCGGAATTGCTGGAAAAAGAAATTTATCGACATGCGCGCCGATGGCGAACGAATCTTCTAGAAAAACTATATTATAAAACACAGATTTTTATCGACATGCATCTCGAACATCGACGATATTCGGCGGAGCATGCCTCGTATTCGGGAAATGCCGGTGTGGTTTCAGAGCGGCCCTCCGCCCGGTGGCCTCGGCCGGTCCTGCCCCTTTGTGCGGCTTTGGAGGGCCTCACGAACCTCCCGATTCCGCAGCGTGTCCACTCTGGCCGCGCCGGCGCAGCGGGAGTTTCGTGAGAGACATTTCGCCGTGACAATCCCAGGGCGCCGCTGAGGCGCTTCGCTGACGTTCGCGATGATTGAGGGTGGCAAATCCCGAGGCGATCGACCGCAAGGCGGATCGAAGACTATCGGGTGATCAAGAACGCGGGTGATCAAGAACGCTGTCGCCCATATTCGTCTGCCCCGCCCGCGACCTCATCTGGTCTCCATGGCGGTCCTCATTGAGGCACTGCGCCAGCAGCCTCGAAGCACCCCGCGACACTTTCCCTGAAGGAGCGGCTCCCTGGGGTCGATGTTCCGGGGTGCTTCGAGGCTCGCTTGGCGATCGCCTCAGCATGAGGGCGGTGGGATTGGCCGAGCCAGTGAACTCATCCCACATCCGGTCGATCCCTTCGGGAGGGCGGATTGGGGCTCCGCTCAGACGCCGCGCGGGCTCCCCGATCCTGCCTCCGGTCCCATCAACCGGAGACAGGATCAAACAGGCTCTTAGAAGAAGATGGTCGTGTTGAGGTAGCCGTAGAACGTATTGCCCGTATCCGGCGCGTTGGGAGCGTTGCGCAGGAAGTCGCCCTTGATCAGGTAGGCGGCTCCGGTGTCGAGCAGCATGGTATCGGGCACGATCCAGTAGCGCAGGCGCGCCTCGATCTGCTGGCCGGCGAAGGTGCCGGAGCGACCGGTCCGGTCGCGCACGCCGGTAAAGGCTGCGGTGTCGGTCGGGCTGTCCAGCCAGAACGGCCGGTAGGCGATGAACATGTCCCAGATGCGCGAGGGCGTGACCTCGAACCGGACGGCGGGGGAGATCAGGTTGGCGCGCTGGATCGGTCCGTAGAGGCCGGTGGGGCCGTATTCGAAGCGCCGGGCGCCGAACAGCGTATCGAAGCGGTTATAGGTGTTGGGGTTGGAGCCGTCGCCGCTCGCCTGATCGTATTGCAGCACGACCCGGGGCAGCCACGTCGTGTCGAAGGTGTAGCCGACCTCGCCGTGCACGAAGAAGGCCGAGACATCGAGGTCGCGCGTATCGGTGACGGCGGCCGTGTCGCGGGCCAGGCCCGTCTGGTAGATGCCTTCGAAATCCCAGTCGAACTGGCCGGGTTTGGGCGCGCGGGCCAGCCGGGCGCCGGGCGTGAACAGGCGCCGGTTGCGGGTCTGGAAGCCCGGTGCATCCTGCTCGTACAGGCCGTAGCCATAGACCTCGAAGGTTCCGCCGAAGACGTTGGCGAAGGTGTAGGAGCCGCCGAACAGCTGCAGATCGAGGCTCTCCCGATCCCAGACGATCTCGTTGTCGAGCAGACCCGGCACGTCGCCGGGCAGGCGGGTATGGGGCATGAACCAGAGCAGAGTCATGCGGTCCTTGTTGGCGCCCTGCCAATCGAAGGAGACGCCGGTATAGGCGTTGATGGTGTTGCGGAATTGCTGGCGCGAGATCAGGCGGCGGGAGCCGACGTTCTTGGTCTGACGGCCGGCGGTGAGGCTGCTCTTGGAGCCTTCGCCGGTGAAGGCGGAGAGATCCGCATTGAGGTAGAGCTGTCCGATCTCGAGGGCGTTGATCTCGGTGCCGGCGGCCGTGGAATTGCGGCGCTGGAAATAGCCGCGGCTGTCGAACAGCTCGCCGCCGAAGCGGACGGGGCCGGCATCGTACTCGACGAACAGGGTCGCCAGGAACGAGGCCAGGATGTCGTCGCGCGGGTTGGGCGGCACCGGGCGGAACTGATTGTTGATGCCCTCGATCCGGGGCCGGAACGTGCCGTTGATCTTGAAATTCTCCGGTTTGCCCAGCGCCTCGTAGAGCGAGAACGCAGGGGCCTGCTTGGGGGCGACCTGGAAATAGGGCCAGGTCGGTCCCTTCGCGGGCAGAACCGGTGCCGGCGGGGTCGGTGTCGCTTCGGTGTGCGGCCGGGGACGGGGCTTGGCCCGGCGCGCCTTCGTCTTGGTCCGGCCGTTCTCGAGAGCCTGAGCATGGCCTTGCCCACCCACAGCCTGCGCCTCCACTTGAGACTGGGGCCGAAGCTGCGCTTGCGCTGCAACGGGGCACAGGGCGGCAATCAGCGCCACGGACAGGAGCGACTGTTTCAAGACAACCTCTGTTCGATTTTGCGGAAGGCGCGCCAAAACCGGCACAGGCTTCGTCTTGAGCCTTCCATGGTGCGTAACTGTCGAGGCACCTGCCATCATCCGTAAAATCACGATGCGCGGGGACTAAACCGGGCCGCATGATCGTCTTTGACGGGAACGGCCGAGCCGTCGCGTGGCGGGACGTGAAAACTCCCAGTCCGACATCGTGAGAATTGGCAGGCTTGGCGCGGGTCGGGCTCGCGCTCACCGCTAAATCCTGCTTACACCAGGATTAGATCTGGTCAAATACATAATTCACATTGAGGTCGTTTGATCGGAATTTTTTTCACGATCTGTGGATCGTTCTGGATGTGTCAGGTCGAAGCGGATGTATTTATGCCACTTTGCATAATATTGGCCGCTGGCTGGGATTAAAATGAGCTTGCTGCGGGGCTGGCGGTGGCCGGCTCGGTGCTCAGGTTCGGCACGAAGGACATCCGATGCGCGGTGACTCGTCTTGCCGCTCCGCCCTGCCCCGCGCCCCGCCGTCCGGTTCGGCGAGATCTGACGGCGCCCATCCAGCTGCTCCTCCCGGCGCGCCGAGCAGCCGGGGCCGGGTCGTTCACCGCTCGGGCGTCTCCGGTCTCGCCCGTGCGGGACGGCCCTGCGCACTCAATCGCGCCAGCACGCGCAGATAGACCGGCTTAACATGGGTCTGATAGGTGCGCCGCGCGAAGCCGCGGCCCTGCCGGAACAGCGTTTCCGCGAGAGCGGTCAGCCGGCCGCGCACGGAGCCGCCGGGGGAGACGTCGATCAGGAGATCCGCGATCTCACGGCGCCCCGGCCAGATCAGGGCCAGGGCCGCCGAAGCATCCCGGTTGCAGGAATCGAAGCCATCGATGGTTTCGTCCGAGAAGACCGTGTCGGTCGTCGCATGCATCAATAACGAACCGGGCGACGATTTCGCGTAGCGCTCGTCATAGGCCATCTTCCAGCCGAAGGCCGTGCGGCCGGATCGCAGCCAGATATTCATCGCGAACGCTCGGCCGTCCAGGCGCAAGGCCTCGATGCCGGCGCAGCCGTCCCGGGCCAATCCCGCGATCATCGTCTGAGCGAAGGCGCTGAGCGGCGGCGCATTGCGGATCGCCCGTCCGCGCCGGCTTTTCCGCCCCTTCCAGCCGGCGGCCTCCAGGTCGAGGAATTCCTGGAAGGCCGCGCTGACCTCCGCCGGCTTGCGATAACTGACCTCGCGGAGATCGCCGCGCTCCGCGAGCCGCTTCCGAAGCCGCCGCAGCTCCGCACGCCGTTTCGGTGAGACGACCGGGGCCGGCACGGCCTGTCCCGCGACCGGCGCGTCGAGCTTGGCGCGCTGCCGGCGCTCGAGGGCGACGATCCTGAAGCCCCGTCGGCGGGTCGCCTCACCGAGGGCGGCGAAGACGGCGCCGTCCGTGGCGATGTGGTTGGCGCAGATCAGCTTCGGCAGGCCGGGGGTTCCGGCGATGGCGTTCAGCATCGCCGACATAGCCGCGACCGCATGCTCGCGGTCGAGCACGGGCGAGCCGAGGAAGGTCAGCGGATGGCAGGGGGCTTCGAGGATCCGGATCGGCAGGCGCGAGGACGGCCGCGCGATCACGAGGAGCCAGACGCCGATCAGCTCGGCGCCTCCCCCGCTGCGATGGGACCAGGCGAGGAGGACATGCAGGGGCGTCTCGGTTACCGTGTCCATCGCGCCGGCCACGGCCGGCTCCATGAACACGTTCGGCTCGGCACAGCGCCGGACCAGGCAGCGCCATTCCGCTGCGAGGGACCGGAAGCGCGGCGCGGAGGCCACTTCGACGGAGACGACCAGCCGGGGTGTGATCTCGTCCGCCACCGATGCGAGGGCAGGATCGCCCGAATGCAGGCCCGCGCCATCGCCGCTCGACGCCATGGACGGCCCCCTCGTCATCGGGACGGCACCGGCGAATCCGCGCCGCCGCCGTCCTGTCCGGTTCTGTCTCCCCGCCGAGAACGACAAGGCCGCGTCGGATGCACGCGCTTTTGCGAGGGATATCCGGAAGAGCCGGCGGCTTCCGTCACAGGAGCTGCCCGCCGGCCAGCCGGTACCGGCCGAGCGCGCTCTCAAACGCGGCCCAGGCCGAGATGGCCGGATCGCGGATGATGTAGCGGAGATAGGCACGTTCCGCCCGGTTCAGGCGCCAGGGGGTGAGCAGGTTTCCGCACAGGCGGCGCGGCGAACGGATTTCGAGCGTGTCGGCACCGGCCGGACCGTCTTCCCCGTCCCGCAGGCGGCAGCCGAGGGTGACGAAGTTCAGGCCCGCAAGCATGGCCACGTCCATGTGGTACCAGAAGCGCGGGTTGCATTCGATGAAGGCGATTTCGCCGTCGGGCCGCCGCCGGACATCGAAGCCGATGACTCCGTCATATCGAAAATGCGCGACGAGGCGGGCGGCATGGGCGTCGATGGCGGGAACGCGGAGTTCCTCCAACCTGGCGAAGGTGCGCCGGTAGGAGAACGAGGCGGTGATCCTTCCGGCGTGACAGAGATAGAAGGCACTCAGCTCCTCGCCCGGCACGTAGGACTGACACAGCACGGGGGAGTAGCCGACCTGTGCGGGCAGCTCCTGCGCCGTATCGATCCGCCGCACGCCGCAGCCGCCCGACATCGCGGTCGGCTTCAGGATCAGGGGAAACCCGATCCGGTCGCGTTCGGGGTCGCGGCTCAGATCCGCGACCGTTTCGAACCGCCGCGTCAGGGGGATGGGCAGCCCGAGCTCGGCGCAGACGCCGGCAAAGCGCCATTTGTCGTCGAGGGCGTCGAAGGTCTCCCGGGCCGGCACGGGATAGAACGGCGCTCCGATGCGATCGCCGTGAGTCGACAGAAGACGCGTCGTCCGGCTGCAGCTCGGGAGCACCATGTCGATCTCATGTCGAGCACAGAAGCGCCGGATCTCGGCAAGTTCGAAGGGGTGTATGTTGGAATAGTCACCAGAAAACGAAAAGAAACGGTCGCAGAACCGTGACCGCTTCAAAAAATGCGCATCGCCTGCGCCCAGGACATAGACTTCTTCGAAGCATTCGCTTGCGCATCGCAGTACTCTGTATTGAATGCGCAGGCCATCGGCCAAGACAAGCGCGCGCTTCATCTCCAAGCCTCATGTCCGTTCGATCTTCGATCTGCCGGATTTATTATTCGTTTTATTTGATATATGATATTATTTTATAAAGTATCGGCATTTCCGTGAAACATATCCGTAACAATCGCATCTCGACATGGCCAATCTTTTTCCGGGACTTCTATAACGACGAGCCGCAGAGAGATACGGAGTTAGTACCCAATCGCCCTGCAATCTTCGGGAACTCAGAACGTGCCGCCATCGGCCGTCCCTACGCCGACGGCGCCTTCGGTCGTGCGTGGCGGGGCGTGGCACGTGCTGCGGATGCGGACGCCGATCTCGACGATGCCCGGGCCACGCCCGCCACACACAAGCCTCGACGACGGCGTGCTACTCGCGCGGCGCGGCCGGAAAATCATGCACGCCGGCGACGCTTCGCATCGCCTGTCGGGGCGTGAAGAACGGGGCCTGAACAGGCCTTGGGGAACGCGAGGTCAGCGGTAAGGCGTTTAAAAAGGCTGACGCTTCAGCGATTTAGTTGGAGCGGGCGATCGGGATCGAACCGACGACATTCAGCTTGGGAAGCTGACGTTCTACCACTGAACTACGCCCGCATCCGCCGCTCTCGAAACGCCGAGCGCCCTCGAGCCGGTGGATGGTACCCGAGACGCACGCGCTTCGGGAACACGTCATTTTCATAAGCGATGGCGGGCGGCTGTCCACCCCAAAAATGCGTCCGGGCTCATCGCGGTGAGCGCGATCCGGCACTTCGGCCTGCGATCAGCCAATAGACGAAGCCGGAGGTGGCGCCCGTGACCAGGAGGAGCGTGGTGAGGCGCGCTTCCGCTCCCGCCGCGGCCGTGTTCGGTGGGGGACCGCCGCGGGCAAGCCAGGGCAGCAGGGCCATGAGGGTGCCGGCCGTGCCGCCGTACCAGACGAAGGAGCGGAGTCCGAGCGTCTCGCCGAGCAGCGCGCTCAGCACGGGCGGCAGGATCAGCAGGAGGCCGAGTGCCTGGACGAAGGCGAGGGCCGCCATCGCCGCCATGTCCGGCGGCAGGCCCTGGGCCAGATCCGTGAGGCCGGCGAACAGGCCGACGAGACCGAGCCGGCCCAAGGTCTCGCGGAAGGCCGGATCGAGCAACACTCCGGCGCCGAGAGTCAGGGCTCCGGCGGGGATCGCCAGGGTGAGGGCGAAGGTTGCCAGGAAGACGCGTCCCAGCCATGGCATCGGCAAATCCGGTTCCGGTTTCCCGCGCTTTCCGCGGGGGCGGCGCCACGGCGTTGCCGCCGGCCCCTCCCCGTCGGAGACGGGAAGCCCGGCCGGATCCTTCTATAGCGCATCGGCCCCACCCGGCGCCCCGGAAATCGAGTCCGGGGCGATGGGCGAGGCCTTCGGTGTTTTCATCGTCGACGATGGCCGGCGCGCGCTTCCCGTGCCGGCCGGACCTCAACAGTCGAGGGTCGTGTCGCGCTCCCACTGGGTCAGGTGACGGCAGTAATCGTCCCATTCCTGCCGCTTGAGCTTGAGGTAGCTCGGCACGAAGGAGCCCAGCGCCTCGTTGAGGACGCTGCTGGCCTCCAGGGCGCGCAGGGCATCGAGCAGGTTGAGCGGCAATTGCTTGACGCCCTCGACCTTGTGCCCGTCGGTGTACATGTTGATGTCGAGGCGCTGGCCCGGATCGCGCTGCTGGCGGATGCCGTCGAGGCCGGCCGCCAGAATGCCCGCCTGGAGCAGGTAGGGATTGGCCGCGCCGTCGGCGAGGCGGAACTCGAAGCGCCCGCCATCGGGGATGCGGATCATGTGGGTGCGGTTGTTGCCCGTATAGGTCACGGTGTTGGGGGCCCAGGTCGCGCCGGAGGTCGTGCGCGGGGCGTTGATGCGCTTGTAGGAATTCACGCAAGGATTGGTCAGGGCGGCCAGCGCGTCGGCCGAGTGGATCAGGCCGCCGATGAAGTGGTAGCCCTTGCGCGACATGCCGATCTCGTCCGACTCGTCGGCGAACACGTTCTGCCCGCCGCTCCAGAGCGAGACGTGAGCGTGGCAGCCGGAGCCGGTCAGGTCCATGAAGGGCTTGGGCATGAAGGTCGCGCGGAAGCCGTGCTTCTCGGCGATCGAGCGGGCCATGTACTTGAAGAAGGCGTGCCGGTCCGCGGTGATGAGGGCGTCGTCGTAGTCCCAGTTCATCTCGAACTGGCCGTTCGCGTCCTCGTGGTCGTTCTGGTAGGGCTTCCAGCCCAGGCTCAGCATCGCGTCGCAGATCTCGCTGATGACGTCGTAGCGGCGCATCAGGGCGGATTGGTCGTAGCAGGGCTTGGTCTGCTTGTCGGCGGTGTCGGCGGGTTCCGAGCCGCAGGGCGTGATCAGGAAGAACTCACACTCGACGCCGCTCTTCATCTGCAGCCCCTCGCGGGCGGCTTCCTTGATGAGGCGCTTGAGGATGTTGCGCGGGCCCTGCTCGACCGCCTTGCCGCCCATCACGAGGTCGGCGGGCAGCCAGCCCACCTCGGGTTTCCAGGGCAGCTGGATCAGGCCGGAGGGATCGGGCACGGCGAGCAGATCGGCATCGGCGGGGCTCATGTCGAGCCAGGTCGCAAAGCCGGCGAATCCCGCGCCGTTGCGGCATGTGCTGCCGATGGCGGCGGCCGGCACGAGCTTGGCGCGCTGGGTGCCGAACAGGTCGGTGTAGGAAACGAGGAAGTATTTGATGCCGCGCTCGCGGGCGGCAATTTCAAGTTCGTGCGTCATCGCAAGCACCCTCCCGGAGTCGGTGGATCGCGCCGGTTCGAAGAAAGAGAAAGGGCCGCCCTTCGAAGCTTCAGGGGCGGCCCTCGCACGTCACATGCCGGTCTTGCCGGGAACCCAGGTGGTGCCGGCCAGTGGTACCTGCGCCATGGCGGCGGCCTCGATGGTCAGCGCCACCAGATCCTCGGGTTCGAGGTTGTGCAGGTGACTCTTGCCGCAGGCGCGCGCGATGGTCTGGGCCTCCAGGGTCATCACCGCGAGGTAATTGGCGAGCCGCCGGCCGGCGAGTTCCGGATCGAGGCGCTTCATCAGCTCCGGATCCTGGGTGGTGATGCCGGCGGGGTCGCGCCCCTCGTGCCAATCGTCGTAGGCGCCGGCCGTGGTGCCCAGGGCCTCGTACTCGGCCTGCCAGCGGGGATCGTTGTCGCCCAGCGCGATCAGCGCGGCGGTGCCGATGGCGACCGCGTCGGCGCCGAGCGCCAGCGCCTTGGCCACGTCGGCCCCGGAGCGGATACCGCCGGAGACGATCAGCTGGACCTTGCGGTGCATGCCGAGGTCCTGCAGCGCCTGCACGGCGGGGCGGATCGCGGCCAGCGTCGGGATGCCGACATGCTCGATGAACACGTCCTGCGTCGCGGCAGTGCCGCCCTGCATGCCGTCGAGCACCACCACGTCGGCGCCGGACTTCACCGCGAGCGCGGTGTCGTAATAGGGCCGCGAGGCGCCGACCTTGACGTAGATCGGCTTCTCCCAATCGGTGATCTCGCGCAGCTCCTCGATCTTGATGGCGAGATCGTCCGGCCCGGTCCAATCCGGATGGCGGCAGGCGGAGCGCTGGTCGATGCCCGGCGGCAGGCAGCGCATGCCCGCGACGCGCTCGGTGATCTTCTGGCCGAGCAGCATGCCGCCGCCGCCGGGCTTGGCGCCCTGGCCGATCACCACCTCGATGGCGTCGGCCTTGCGCAGGTCATCCGGGTTCATGCCGTAGCGTGACGGCAGGTATTGGTAGACCAGGGTCTTGGAATGGCCGCGCTCCTCCGGGGTCATGCCGCCGTCGCCGGTGGTGGTGGAGGTGCCGGCGATGGAGGCGCCCCGCCCGAGCGCCTCCTTGGCATTGGCCGAGAGCGAGCCGAAGCTCATGCCGGCGATGGTCACCGGTGTCTTCAGGTGGATCGGCTTCTTGGCGAAGCGGCTACCCAGCACCACCTCGGTGCCGCAGCGCTCGCGGTAGCCTTCCAGCGGGTAGCGGCTGATCGAGGCGCCGAGGAACAGGAGGTCGTCGAAATGCGGCAGGGCGCGCTTCGCCCCGGCGCCGCGGATGTCGTAGATGCCGGTCGCCGCCGCGCGGCGGATCTCGGACATCACGTCGGGGGTGAAGGTCGCCGACAGGCGCGGCTTGGTGCGCGGCGTCTCGCGCGGATCCTTGGACGGACCCTTGGGATGCTCGGCCATCAGTAGGCTCCGGCGTTGTCGACGTGGAAGTGGTAGAGGGAGCGGGCCGAGCCGTAGCGGCGGAACTCGCTCGGGCTGACCTCGCCGGCCAAGCCGGCGGCGGCGAGCTTCTCGGCGATGTCCTTCAGGTGCTCGTCGCGCATCTCTTTCTCGATGCAGTCGGCGCCCAGGCTCGTCACCGAGCCGCGGACATAGAGCTTGGCCTCGTAGAGCGAGTCGCCCAGCGCCTCGCCCGCGTCGCCGAGCACGGTCAGCGTGCCGGCCTGAGCCATGAAGGCCGACATGTGGCCGACCGAGCCCTTCACGACGATGTCGATGCCCTTCATCGAGATGCCGCAGCGGGCGCCGGCATTGCCGTCGACGATGAGGAGGCCGCCATGGGCGGTGGCGCCGGCCGACTGGCTGGCATCGCCCCGCACGTGGACGAGGCCGGAGATCATGTTCTCGGCAACGCCCACGCCCGCATTGCCGTTGATCAGCACGGTCGCGAGCTTGTTCATGCCGGCGCAGTAATAGCCGACATTGCCCTCGATCTCGACGCTGATCGGTGCGTCGAGACCGGCCGCGATGGCGTGGGCCCCGTCCGGGCCGGTCACGGTCCAGTGGGTCTCGTTGGTGTCGGGCCGCAGGGCGTGCAGGGCCCGGTTCAACTCGCGCAGGGGCGCGGTTCTCAGGTCGAAGTTCGGCATCAGTGGCGCTCCCCGGAAGCGTGGTCGGCCGTGGTGCGTTCCCAGGCGTAGACTCGGGCCGGCTCCGGCTCGAACACGCGGGCTTGGTCGATGCCGGGCAGGCCGACCAGGGCCCGGTACTCGGAACCGAAGGCGACGTAGTCGTCGGTCTCGGCCATCACGGCCGGCTTGCAGGCGATCGGATCGCGCACCACGGCGAAGCCGTTCTCGGTGCCGACCACGAAGGTGAAGAAGCCGTCGAGGTCGTTCAGGCTCGATTCGAGCGCTTCCTTCAGAGAGGCGCCCTCGCGCATGCGCCAGCTGAGATAGCCGGCGGCGACCTCGGTGTCGTTCTGGGTGGCGAAGTTCAGGCCCTCGCGGCGCAGGCGGCGGCGCAGGTCGTTGTGGTTCGACAGCGAGCCGTTATGGACGAGGCACTCGTCGGTTCCCGTCGAGAACGGGTGGGCGCCGTTGGTCGTCACCGCGCTCTCGGTGGCCATGCGGGTATGGCCGATGCCGTGGGTGCCGGCCATGGTCTCGAGGGCGAAGCGCTCGGCGACGGAAGCCGGCAGGCCGACCTCCTTGTAGATCTCCATGCGCCGGCCCGCGCTCACCACATCGATGCCGGGGGCATGGGTCTTCAGCCAGGAGCGGATCTCCTCCTCGCGGCTTCCCGGAACGGCGAGGACGATGTGGGTGTCCCGCTCCGTCGCCGAGACGGAGAGGCCCAGCGCCTGCTCCAGCTTCGACACCGCCGCGCGCAGGGCCTCCGGGCCGGGGCCGCGCAGGGTCAGCTTCACGTCCGAGGAGGCCGAGACCCCGTCCGAGCCGTAGACCGCGAAGCCCGCGCTGTCGGGGCCGCGATCGGTCATCGTCTCCAGCATCTTCGACAGGAGGGCGCCGAGCTGCGGCTCAAGCTTTGGGTTCTTCAGAAATAGTCCGACTATCCCGCACATCGGTGTCGCCCCGTCTGTTCGTTCACTGGCGAAAGTGATCGCACGACACCGCTGCCGCGTCAATTATCAGGCACGAAAATTTCCTCTCATGAAACAGTGACGATGGCGATCGGCTCCGGCTGGCGCGGCGGCGCAGTCAGATCCCTGCGGCCTGCCGTCTCCGTCGTCGCTCCGCCCGTGACAGCTCATCGGCGCTGGCGAAGCCGGTGGCCGAGGCGATCTCAGCCCGGCTGAGGGCGCTCTCCCGGGCGAGCTGATGCGCCCGGTCGAGCCGCAGCGCCAGATAATGGCGGTGCAGCCCGCAGCCGAGCCCGTCGCGGAACAGGCGCTCCAGTTGCCGCGCCGAGACGCGGGCGAGATCCGCCAGGGCCTCGCGGGAGAGGGGGGATTCGAGATTGGCCTCCATGGCCGCCAGCACCCGCAGCAGGCGCGGATCGCGCACGCCGAATCGCTGCCGCAGATCCATCCGCTGCGGGCTCAGGCCCTCGCGGATTTGGTTGTGCAGGAACCAGTCGCTCACCCCCGCCGCGAGGCCGGCGCCGTGGTCGCGGCCGATCAGGTCGAGCATCAGGTCGAGGGCGGCGATGCCGCCGGAGCAGGTGATGCGGTCGCCCTGGATCTCGAACAGGGAGCGGACCACGTCGATCCCGGGGTAACGCTCTTCGAAGGCCGGGACGTGCTCCCAGTGCAGGGTGCAGCGTCGGCCGGCGAGCAGGCCGGCCCGGGCCAGGAGGTAGGGGCCGCCGGAGATCCCGCCCAGGGTCACGCCGCGCCGGGCGAGGCCCCGCAGCCAGGCGAAGAGCGACGGGTCGTCGAAGGACGCCGGATTGCCGCCGGCGCAGACGAAGACGCGGTCGGCGGCGATCTCGCCCGTGCCGACCGCGACATCGGTGAGGATGCCGAGCCCGTTCGAGGCCTGCACCATCCCGCCCCCCGGCGCCGCGTGCCACCAGCGATAGAGTTCGCAGCCCGACAGGGTGTTGGCCGCCCGCAGGGGTTCGACCGCCGCCGTGTAGGCCATCAGGGGAAAGTCCGGCACCAGCACGAAGCCCACCGTGAGGGGGGAAGGATCCTGGACCTGAGGAGGCTTGCGCCCCCGCCGGACCCGATCGGTCGGGGCGGTGTCGTCGTGCATTTCTGCGCGATTTGCCGGAAATCTGTCGTGAAATGCAAGTCTGTCCCTGTGAGACCTCGGATATGGCTGGGCTCACACCGGCAGAACTTTCGGCGAAGAGCGGATTCACCTCATGCGCTATTCACTCTTCAGCGTCCTCGGACAGGCCCTGCGCGGCCAGCGCGACTGGACGCCGCAATGGCGCGACGCGGCCCCGCGCGAGGCCTACGACGTGGTGATCGTCGGCGGCGGCGGCCACGGGCTCGCCACCGCCTATTACCTCGCCAAGGAGCACGGGATCACCAACGTCGCCGTGTTGGAGAAGAGCCATGTCGGCTCGGGTAATGTCGGGCGCAACACCACCATCGTGCGCTCGAATTACGGGTTGCCCGGCAACATCCCGTTCTACGAGCGCTCGATGAAGCTCTGGGAGGGGTTGGAGCAGGACATCAACTACAATGCCATGGTCAGCCAGCGCGGCGTCCTGAACCTGTTCCATTCGGATGGTCAGCGCGACGCCTATGCCCGGCGCGGCAACGCCATGCGGCTCGCCGGCATCGACGCGGAACTCCTCGACCGCGAGGGCGTGCGCCGTCTCGTGCCGTTCATCGACTTCGACAATGCCCGCTTCCCGGTGAAGGGCGGCCTGATCCAGCGCCGCGGCGGCACCGTGCGCCACGACGCGGTGGCCTGGGGCTATGCCCGCGCGGCAGATCTGCGCGGCGTCGACATCGTCCAGAACTGCGCCGTCACCGGCATCCGCCGCGAGGGCGGCCGCGTCACCGGCGTCGAGACCAGCCGCGGCTTCATCCGCGCCAAGAAGGTGGCGATCTCGGTGGCGGGCTCCTCCTCGCTGCTGGCGGGCATGGTGGACATGCGCCTGCCGATCGAGAGCCACGTGCTGCAGGCCTTCGTCAGCGAGGGCGTGAAGCCGCTGATCGATTGCGTGATGACCTTCGGCGCCGGCCATTTCTACGTCAGCCAGTCGGACAAGGGCGGCCTCGTCTTCGGCGGCGACATCGACGGCTACAATTCCTACGCCCAGCGCGGCAACCTGCACACCATCGAGGACGTGATGGAGGGCGGCATGGCGCTCTGGCCGGGGCTCGGCCGCCTGCGGCTGCTGCGCCACTGGGGCGGCATCATGGACATGTCGATGGACGGAAGCCCCATCATCGACCGCACCGATATCGGCGGCCTCTATCTCAATGCCGGCTGGTGCTACGGCGGCTTCAAGGCGACCCCGGCGGCGGGCTTCTGCTTCGCGCATCTCATCGCCCGCGACGAGCCGCATCAGGACGCGGCCGCCTACCGGCTCGACCGCTTCGCCACCGGTCATGTCATCGACGAGAAGGGCATGGGCGCGCAGCCCAACCTGCATTGAGGTCTTCCCAGCGTCGCCGGCTCGCGCCGACGACATCCGCCGCACGGGCGGCGACGCGCCGATGCGCTCGCGGAGCCCGCTCCGGCGGGCCCCGATTCCCAGAAGGACGACACGCCATGCGCATCCGATGCCCTTACTGCGGCGAGCGCGACAACGGGGAGTTCAGCTACCTCGGCGACGCCGCCCCCCAGCGCCCCGACGGCCTCGAAGCCTCGGCGGAGGCGATGCACGACTACGTCTACCTGCGCGACAACCCGGCAGGGACGATCCGCGAACTCTGGTACCACGCCTCCGGCTGCCGCTCCTGGCTGGTGGTGACCCGCGACACCCGCACCCACGCGATTGAATCGGTCGAGCCGGCCCGCGACGTCGCGCGGGCCCGCCGTTCGGGAGAGGCCGCATGACCACGCTCGCCCTTCAGCGCGCGGAGCCGCTCGGCTCCGCCTCCACCGCGCAAGCCTTCCGCACCGCCCAGGGCGGCCTGATCGAACGGCGCCGGACCCTGGACTTCACCTTCGACGGGAAGCGTCTCACCGGTTGCCACGGCGACACCCTCGCCTCGGCGCTGCTGGCCAACGGCGTGCGCCTCGTCGGCCGCTCGTTCAAGTATCACCGGCCCCGCGGCATCCTGACGGCGGGCTCGGAGGAGCCGAACGCCCTGGTCGAGCTGCGCTCCGGCGCCCGGCGCGAGCCCAACACCCGCGCCACCATGGCCGAGCTCTATGAGGGGCTGGAGGCCGCGAGCCAGAACCGCTGGCCCTCGCTGGCCGTCGATGCCCTGTCGGTCAACGCGCTGCTCGCCCCGGTCTTCGCGGCGGGCTTCTACTACAAGACCTTCATGTGGCCGGCTTCCCTGTGGGAGAAGCTGTACGAGCCGATGATCCGGCGCGCGGCCGGTCTCGGCCGGGCCGCCGACGCCCCCGATCCCGACATCTACGACCGCGCCCACGCCCATTGCGACGTGCTGGTGATCGGCGGCGGCCCGGCCGGCCTGTCGGCGGCGCTCGCCGCCGGCCGCTCCGGCGCCCGGGTGATCCTGGTCGACGAGGACTTCGTCACGGGCGGCCGCCTGCTGGCCGAGCGGCGCGAGATCGGCGGCGAGAGCGGGGCCGCGTGGGCCGCCCGCGCCGTCGCCGAGCTGCAGAGCCTGCCCGAGGTCCGCATCCTCTCCCGCACCACCCTGTTCGGTGTCTACGACCACGGTTCCTACGGCGCGGTGGAGCGGGTCTCCGACCATGTCGCGGTGCCGGCGGCCCATGCCCCGCGCCAGCGGCTGTGGCGGATCGTGGCCAAGCGCGCCGTGCTCGCCGCCGGCGCCCTCGAGCGCCCGCACGTCTTCGGTGGCAACGACCGGCCCGGCGTGATGCTGGCGGGTGCGGTGCGGACCTATCTCAACCGCTACGGCGTGCTGCCGGGCCGGCGGGTGGCCGTGTTCACCTCGAGCGACGACGGCTGGCGCACCGTGGCCGACGTGCTGGCTGCGGGCGGCACGGTCCCGGCGGTGATCGACACGCGCGCCTCGGTCCCGCCGCAGCTGCGGCGGATGGCGGAGGCCGCGGGCGCCCGGGTCGTCGTCGGCGGATACGTCGCCGGCACCAAAGGCCATCTCGGCCTCACCGCGATCCAGGTCGTGGACGGCTACGACAGCACCGAGACCATCGCCTGCGACTGCCTCGCCATGGCCAATGGCTGGAACCCGGTGGTCCACCTCGATTCGCACCTGTCGCGCAGGCCGGTCTGGAACGAGGCGATCCACGCCTTCGTGCCGGGCCCCCTGCCCTCCGGCATGAGAGCCGTCGGCGCCGCCGCCGGCCTGTTCAGCCTCTCCGGCTGCCTGGAGAGCGGGGCGCGGGCCGGCGCCGAGGCGGCGACGGATTGCGGCTTCGCGGCCTCGGCCGAGCCCGCCCCCGCGACCGATCCCGAGAGCGAGGGGCACATTCCCCTGTGGCGGGTGCCTCGACCGAAGGGCAAGGCCTTCGCCGATTTCCAGAACGACGTGGCGGCGACCGATGTCGAACTCGCCCACCGCGAGGGTTTTCGCGCCGTCGAGCTCCTGAAGCGCTACACCACGCTCGGGATGGCGACCGACCAGGGCAAGACCTCGAACCTCGCCGGCCTGTCGATCATGGCCGAGCTGACCGGCCAGAGCATCCCGAGCGTCGGCACCACGGTGTTCCGGCCGCCCTTCACCCCGGTCGCCATCGGCGCCTTCGCCGGCCATCACCGGGGCAAGGATTTCCGGGCGACCCGCTACGTCCCGTCCCATGCCTGGGCCGAGGAGAATGGCGGCGTCTTCGTCGAGACCGGCCTGTGGCTGCGCCCGGCCTACTTCCCCAAGGCCGGCGAGACCGACTGGCTGGAGACGGTGGTGCGGGAGGTCGAGACCGTGCGTGCCCGCGTCGGCGTCTGCGACGTGACCACCCTCGGCAAGATCGACATCCAGGGCCGCGATGCCCTCGCCTTCATCGAGCGGGTCTGCGCCAACCCCTTCGCGACGCTGCCGGTCGGCAAGGCCCGCTACGCCGTGCTCCTGCGCGAGGACGGCTTCGTCCTCGACGACGGCACCATCGCGCGGCTGGCTGAGACGCATTACGTCATGACCGCCTCGACGGCGAACGCCGCCAAGGTGATGCAGCATCTCGAATTCTGCCGGCAATGGCTCTGGCCGGAGCTCGACGTGCAGCTCGCCTCGGTGAGCGAGCAATGGGCCCAGTACGCCGTGGCCGGTCCCCGCGCCCGCGACACCCTGCGCCGGGTGATCGATCCCGGCTTCGACATCGGCAACGAGGCCTTCCCGTTCCTGGCCTGCGCCGACGTCACCGTCGGCGGCGGCATCCCGGCGCGGCTGTTCCGCATCTCGTTCTCGGGCGAACTCGCCTACGAGCTGGCGGTGCCGGCGGCCTACGGCGATGCCGCGTGGCGGGCGCTGATGCAGGCGGGCCTGCCCTACGGCATCACCGCCTACGGCTCGGAGGCGCTCTCGGTGATGCGCATCGAGAAGGGCCACGCGGCCGGCGCCGAGATCAATGGCCAGACCACCGCCCGCGATCTCGGCCTCGGCGGCATGCTGGCCAAGAAGAAGGATTATGTCGGCCGCCTGATGAAGGAGCGCCCTGCCCTGACCGATCCGGATCGGCCGATGCTGGTGGGCTTCCGCCCGGTCGAGCCCGGCGCGCGGCTGCGGGCGGGGGCGCATTTCCTCGCCCTCGGCGCCGCACCGAGCCTGGAGGCGGACGAGGGCGTGATGACCTCGGTCGCCTATTCGCCGAGCCTGAAATCCTGGATCGGCATCGGTCTGATCCGGCGCGGGCCGGAGCGCCACGGCGAGCGGGTGCGGGCCTACGATCCGGTGCGCGACGCCGATGTCGAGGTCGAGATCTGCTCGCCCGTCTTCGTGGATCCCAAGGAGGAGAAGCTGCGTGTCTGAGCCGGCAACGACCCCAACGCCCGCCTTCCTCTGGCGGCCCCGCGGTGCCTGGGAGGGCATCGCGAAAATCGGGGGGCACGGCGCATCGGCCGATGCACCGGGGATCCGCCTGACCCTGAGGGAGGGGCAGGGCCTCGCCACCATCGTCGCCGCCGATGGCCGCGAGGCCGACCTCCGGGCCATCCTGGCGGAGCGTTTCGGCCTGTCCGTGCCGGAGGCCGGTGCGACCGCCTTCGACGGCGAGCGCGGCCTGGTCTGGTCGGCGCCCGGTCAGTGGCTCGCGGTCTCGCCGACGCGGCAGGGCTTTGACGCTTTGCCCGCAGCGCTGCAGGGCGTGGCCGCCGTGACCGACCAGAGCGACGGGCGTGCCCTGGTGCGGGTGTCGGGGCCGAAGGCCCGCACCCTGCTCGCCAAGGGCGTGGCGATCGACCTGCATCCCCGCGCCTTCGGGCCGGGCCGGGCGGCGGTGACGAGCATCGCCCATATCGGCGTGCAGTTCTGGCAGCGCGATGCGGGCCCGACCTACGACATCGCCGTGGCGCGCAGCTTCGCCGGCAGCTTCTGGGGCTGGCTCGAACATGCGGCGGCCGAGTTCGGCTACGAGGTCGCGTGAGGCGGCCTCCGCTTGACGACTTCGGTCGCTGCTCCGTCATTGCGAGGCGGAGCCGTGGCAATCCAGGGCGCCGGACTGTCCGGTCCGGTCGCGCCGCTGGACCGCTTCGCTGACGCCCACGATGACGAAGTGCGGCAGATCCCGAGGTGATCCACCGCAAACCGCATCAGCCGTCCTACCCGACCCCGGTCGGCCCATCGATCACCCGCCGCACCCGGCGGGCCAGCTCCATGCGCTTGTAGGGCTTGTTGATGATCTCGAACTCGGTGCCGCCGGCATCCGTGCGCTCCAGCGAGGCCTCGGCGTAGCCGGTGGTGAGCAGCACCTTGATCTTGGGCTGGCGCTCCCGCGCGGCGCGGGCCAGCATCACGCCGTTCATGCCGCCGGGCATGATCAGGTCGGTGAACAGGACATCGATGCGCGCCTCGCTGTCCAGGATCTCGATGGCCGCTCTGGGGCTGTCGACCACCAAGACCTTGTAGCCGAAATCCCCCAGGATGGTGCCGGCGACCGCCGCCACGTCCGGGCGGTCGTCGACGACGAGCACCGTCTCCGTCCCGTGCCGGTCGGCGGCGCGGATCGAGGGCTTCGCCTCTTCCTCGGCCTTCTGGTCGGAAGCGGGGAACAGCAGCCGCACCGTCGTCCCGTGGCCGACCTCGGAATAGATCTTCACCGAGCCGCCGGATTGCTTGGCGAAGCCGTAGACCATGGCGAGCCCGAGCCCCGTGCCCTTGCCCTCACCCTTGGTGGTGAAGAACGGCTCCATCACCCGAGTGAGGATCTCGGGCGGCATGCCGATCCCGGTATCGGTGACCGAGACCACCACATAGGCGCCGGGCGGCACGGTCTTGTAGAGGGCGGTGTCCTCGTCCTCGATCAGCAGGTTCTCGGACTTGACCGTGACCGTGCCCCCGTCCGGCATCGCGTCGCGGGCATTGATGAGCACGTTCAACAGGGCGACTTCGGCCTGGGTCGGATCGATGCGGGTCGTCCACAGATCCGCCGCCAGCGCGGTCTTCAGGACGACGCTCTCGCCGAGGGTGCGGTCGGCGATCTCGCTCATGTTCTCGACGAGGCCGTTGAGGTTGAGGATCCGCCCCTCCAGCCGCTGCTTGCGCGAGAAGGCGAGGAGCTGGTGGGTGAGCTTGGCGGCCCGCTCGGTCGCCGCCCGCACCGCCTCGCCGGCCCGCCGCATCCGCGCCATGTCGAGGGTCGGATGGTCGAGCAGGGCGAGCATCACCTCGTTATGGCCCGACATGACCTGCAGCAGGTTGTTGAAGTCGTGGGCGATGCCGCCGGTCAGCTGACCCAGGCTCTCCATCTTCTGGGCTTGGTGGAGCGATTCCTCCGCGTCGCGGCGGCGCGACACGTCGAGCTGCGAGCCGAAGAAATAGACGAGGTCGCCCGAGCGGTTGAAGACCGGACTGACGAACAGCGCGTTCCAGAACGAGGAGCCGTCCTTGCGGTAGTTCAGGATTTCGGAGGCGAATTCGCGGTGTTCCCTGACGGCGTCGCGCACCTCCGCCACGGTGTCCCGGTCGGTCTCCGGCCCCTGCAGGAACCGGCAATTGCGCCCGATCAGCTCGTCGGCGGTGTAGCCGGTCATGCGGATGAAGGCACGATTGGCGAAGATGATCGGATTGTCCGGCTGGTGCGGATCCGTGACGATCATCGGCATGCGCGTCGTCTCGACGGCCGCGAAGAAGATGTCGTGGTGCTGATCGACCACGCCGGACGGCCCGCTGCCCGTCACGGGTATGCGGGGTCCGGGAGCCTTCGGCTTCTCGGGCGAGGAGGGCATCGGTTTTCCCAGCGGGTGCGACCCACCGGGCCGGATTGCGCCTATCAAACCGATGTTACAGCAGCCCGTTCCATAAGAAATGCGGTTTGAGCGGGGCGCGAACGACATAAGGCCGCAGCGGCGGGTTCGGATACTCGAACCCGCCGAAGACAGTCATGCCAAATCCGGTTGATCCGGTCGGGATGGCGGATTCGGGCTTCGCTCAAATGCCGCGCGGGCTTGCTGAGACGGAATCCGCTCTCATCGAGCGATTCCGTCTCAGACGTGGATCGCCCGCTTGTCGACGGCGAGCGCCGCTTCCTTGATCGCCTCCGTCAGCGTCGGGTGGGCGTGGCAGGTGCGGGCGATGTCCTCGGCGGAAGCCGCGAACTCCATCGCCACCGCGACCTCGGCGATGAGATTGCCGGCATCCGCCCCGACGATGTGCACGCCGAGCACGCGGTCGCTCTCGGCATCCGCCAGGATCTTCACGAAGCCGTCGGTGGTGCCGTTGGCCTTGGCGCGGCCGTTCGCCGTGAAGGGGAACTTGCCGACATTGTAGGTGATGCCGTCCTTCTTCAGCTCCTCCTCGGTCTTGCCGACCGAGGCGACCTCCGGGAAGGTGTAGACGACGTTCGGGATCACCCCGTAATTCACGTGGCCCGACTGGCCGGCCAGGGTCTCGGCCACCGCGACGCCCTCGTCCTCCGCCTTGTGGGCCAGCATCGGCCCGGCGATCACGTCGCCGATGGCGTAGATGCCGGTGACGTTGGTGGCGTAGTGCCCGTCCGTCTCGATGCGGCCCTTGTCGTCGGTCGCCACGCCGACCGTCTCCAGCCCGAGCCCTTCCGTGTAGGGCACGCGGCCGATGGCCACGAGCACCACGTCGGCCTCCAGCGTCTCGGCCTCGCCGCCCTTGGCCGGCTCGACGGTGACGGTCGCCCCGGTCTCGGTCTTGGCGACGCCGGTCACCTTGGTCGACAGCTTGAAGACCAGGCCCTGCTTGGCGAGGATGCGCTGGAACTGCTTGCCGACCTCGCCATCCATCCCCGGCAACACCCGGTCGAGATACTCGATCACCGTCACCTCGGCGCCGAGACGGCGCCAGACCGAGCCGAGTTCGAGCCCGATCACGCCGGCGCCGATGACGACGAGCTTCTTCGGCACGGTGCTGAGTTCGAGGGCGCCGGTGGAGGAGACCACCGTCTTCTCGTCGATCTCGACGCCGGGGAGCCGCGTCACGTCGGAGCCGGTGGCGATGACGATGTTCTTGGTTTCCAGCATCTGGTTGCCGCCGTCGTCCGAGATCACCTCGACGCGGCCCGCCCCGGCGATGCGGCCGCGCCCGTGATAGGCATCGACCTTGTTCTTCTTGAGCAGGAACTCGACACCCTTGGTGTTGCCGTCGACCCCGCCCTGCTTGAACGCCTGCATCTTCTTCAGGTCGAGCTTGGGCGTACCGACATCGATGCCCAGATCGGCAAAGTGCTTGTTGGCTTCCTCGAAGGCCTCGGAGGCGTGCAGCAGCGCCTTCGAGGGGATGCAGCCGACATTGAGGCAGGTGCCGCCATGGGTGGCCCGCTTCTCGACCACGGCGGTCTTGAGCCCGAGCTGGGCCGCCCGGATGGCGCAGACATAGCCGCCGGGGCCGGTGCCGATGACGACGAGATCGTAGGACATGCGTTCAGAGCTCGCGGATCGTGGCAGGCCGCGCCGGGCCCGCAGGAAGTCCGGCACGCGGGGTCAGATCCCCGCGCGACGCGATGGGGCGGGGAGAGACCGGATCAGAGATCCAGCACGAGGCGTGCCGGATCCTCCAGCGCCTCCTTGACGCGAACGAGGAAGGTCACGGCCTCCTTCCCGTCGACGATGCGGTGATCGTAGGAGAGCGCGAGATACATCATCGGCCGCGCCTCGATCTTGCCGCCCCGCACGACCGGGCGCTCCTCGATCCGGTGCATGCCGAGGATGCCGGATTGCGGCGCATTGAGGATCGGCGTCGACATCAGCGAGCCGTAGATGCCGCCATTGGTGATGGTGAAGGTGCCGCCCTGCATCTCCTCGATGGAGAGCTTGCCCTCGCGCGCCTTCTTGCCGAAGCCGGCGATCTTCTTCTCGATGCCGGCGATCGACAGGTCGTCGGCATCCTTCACCACCGGCACGACGAGGCCCTTATCGGTGCCGACGGCGATGCCGATGTGGTAGTAGTTCTTGTAGACGAGATCCTGTCCGTCGATCTCGGCATTGACCGCCGGCACGTCCTTGAGGGCGCCGATCACCGCCTTGGTGAAGAAGCCCATGAAGCCGAGCTTGGTGCCGTGCTTCTTCTCGAAGATGTCCTTGTATTGCGCGCGGAGCGCCATCACCGCGCCCATGTCCACGTCGTTGAACGTGGTCAGCATCGCCGCATTATCCTGGGCGCTCTTGAGGCGCTTGGCGATGGTCTGGCGCAGCTTGGTCATCCGCACCCGCTCCTCGCGGGCGGCGTCGTCCGGCGCCGAGGGGGCGCGGGGCGGAGGCGGAGCCTTGGCCTCCTGCTTGTCGCCACCTTTGGCGATGGCGGCGAGCATGTCGCCCTTGGTCACGCGGCCGTCCTTGCCGCTGCCGTTGAGGCCCGACGGATCGACACCGGATTCGCGGGCGAGCTTGGCCACCGCCGGGCCGCTCTCGTCGGCGGAGCGACCGCCGGCCGGCGGGGCATCGCCGTGGCTGCCGTAGGAGGCGGAGGAACCTTGTGCCGGCGCCTCCGACTTGGCGGGCTTGGCCTCGCCCTTCTCCTCGCGGCTCTGCGCCTTGGTCTCGGCCGGCTCGGCGCTCTTCGGGGCCGGCTTCGACTCGGACTTGGCCGCGCCTTTGCCGCCCTCGACGATCGAGCCCAGCACCGCGCCGGGCTCCACCGTCTCGCCGTCCTTCACGAGGATCTCGCCGAGCTGGCCCGCCGCCGGAGCGTTGACCTCGAGGGTCACCTTGTCGGTTTCGAGCTCCACCAGCGGCTCGTCGGCGGCGACGGTGTCGCCGGGCTGCTTGAACCAGCGGCCGATCGTGGCCTCGCTTACGGATTCGCCGAGCGTCGGAACGAGGATATCGGTCGCCATGGTCTTGTCTTCACCGAGGTTGCGGGGCGCGTGCGGGCGCGGCACCCGGTTGGTGGTGGGGTCGTCTGTAAGGGGGACGCGGGCGGCTCAGACCGCCAGCGCCTCGTTGAGGAACGCCTGGAGCTGGGCGAGGTGTTTCGACATCAGGCCGACCGCCGTCGAGGCCGAGGCCGGGCGGCCGACATAGCGCGCCCGCTTCGAGGCGGAGCCGGCCTGGCCCAGCACCCAATCGAGATAGGGCTCGACGAAGGTCCAGGAGCCCATGTTCTTGGGCTCTTCCTGGCACCACACCACCTCCGCGTTGCGGAAGCGGGTCATCTCGTTGGCCAAAGCCTTGAGCGGGAACGGATAGAGCTGCTCGACGCGCATCAGGTAGACGTCGTTGACGCCGCGCTTCTCCCGCTCCTCGTAGAGGTCGTAATAGACCTTGCCCGAGCAGAGCACGACGCGGCGGATCTTGTCGTCGCGCACGAGCTTCACGCCGCTCTCGTCCTGCTCCGCGTCGTCCCACAGGATGCGGTGGAAGGTGGAGCCTTCGGCGATGTCGTCGAGCTTCGAGACCGCCCGCTTGTGGCGCAGCAGCGATTTCGGCGTCATCAGGATCAGCGGCTTGCGGAAATCGCGCTTCAGCTGCCGCCGCAGGATGTGGAAGTAGTTCGACGGCGTCGAGCAGTTGGCGACCTGCATGTTGTCCTCGGCGCACATCTGGAGATAGCGCTCCAGACGGGCGGAGGAATGCTCCGGCCCCTGGCCCTCGTAGCCGTGCGGCAGCAGCATCACGAGGCCGGACATGCGCAGCCACTTGCGCTCGCCCGATGAGATGAACTGGTCGATGACGACCTGCGCGCCGTTGGCGAAGTCGCCGAACTGCGCCTCCCACAGCACCAGGGAGTTGGGTTCGGCCAGCGAGTAGCCGTACTCGAAGCCGAGCACCGCCTCCTCGGAGAGCATCGAGTTGATGACCTCCAGGCTCGCCTGCCCCTCGCGCACGTGGTTGAGCGGCGTGTAGCGCTGCTCGTTCTCCTGATCGATCACCACGGCGTGGCGCTGGGAGAAGGTGCCGCGCTCCACGTCCTGCCCCGACAGGCGGACACGGTGGCCCTCGACCAGCAGCGAGCCGAAGGCCAGGGCCTCGGCCGTCGCCCAATCGATGCCGATTCCGGTCTCGACCGCCTTGGCGCGGTTGTCGAAGAAACGCTGGATCGTCCGGTGCAGGTGGAAGCCCGGCGGGGGCGTGGTGATGCGCGTGGCGATGTCGCGCAGGGTCTCGGCCGGCACGCCGGTGCGGCCGCGGCGGGGATCGTCCACATCCTCGCGCACCGCCTTGAAGCCGGACCAGCGCCCGTCGAGCCAATCGGCCTTGTTGGCCTTGTAGTTGCCGGCGACGTCGAGCTCGCTCTCCAGCATCGCCCGGAACTCGGCCTTGCGCGCGTCGAGCTGCTCCTGGGTCAGGTCGCCCTGCTCGACCAGCTTCTTGCCGTAGGTCTCCAGCACGGTCGGATGCTTGCGGATCCGCTGGTACATCTTCGGCTGGGTGAAGGCCGGCTCGTCGCCCTCGTTATGGCCGAAGCGGCGGTAGCACAGCATGTCGATCACGACCGGCTTGCCGAATTTCTGGCGGTACTCGGTCGCGACCTTGGCGGCGAAGGTCACGGCCTCGGGGTCGTCGCCGTTGCAGTGGAAGATCGGCGCTTCCACCATCTTGGCGACATCCGAGGGGTAGGGCGAAGACCGCGAAAAACGCGGATCGGTGGTGAAGCCGATCTGGTTGTTGATGATGAAGTGGATCGAGCCGCCGGTGCGGTGACCCTTCAGGCCGGACAGGCCGAAGCATTCCGCCACCACGCCCTGGCCGGCGAAGGCCGCGTCGCCGTGGATCAGGAGCGGCAGCACCTTGCGGCGCTCGACGTTCGGCTTGGCCTTCTGGTCCTGCTTGGCGCGCACCTTCCCCAGCACCACCGGATCGACGATCTCGAGGTGGGACGGGTTGGCGGTGAGCGAGAGGTGGACGTTGTTGTCGTCGAAGGTGCGGTCGGAGGAAGCGCCGAGATGGTACTTCACGTCGCCCGAGCCCTCGACCTCGGCCGGTGAGGCCGAGCCGCCCTTGAACTCGTGGAACACCGCCCGGAAGGGCTTCGCCATCACGTTGGTGAGCACGTTCAGCCGGCCGCGATGGGCCATGCCGAGCACGATCTCCTCGACGCCGAGCGCGCCGCCGCGCTTGATGATCTGCTCCAGCGCCGGGACCATCGACTCGCCGCCGTCGAGGCCGAAGCGCTTGGTGCCGGTGTATTTCAGGTCGAGGAACTTCTCGAAGCCCTCGGCCTCGATCAGCTTGTTCAGGATCGCGCGACGCCCTTCCGGCGTGAACGAGATCTCCTTGTCCTTGCCCTCGATGCGCTCCTGGATCCACGCCTTCTCCTCGGGATCGGAGATGTGCATGAACTCGACGCCGAGCGTCTGGCAGTAGGTGCGCTCCAGGATGCCGACGATCTCGCGGATCGTCGAGAATTCCATGCCGAGCACGTTGTCGAGGAAGATCGGGCGGTCCCAGTCGCTCTCCTGGAAGCCGTAATGCTGCGGATGCAGCTCCTCGTGGTCGCCGCGCGGCGCCAGCCCGATCGGGTCGAGCTTGGCGTGGAGGTGGCCGCGCATGCGGTAGGCGCGGATCAGCATGATCGCGCGCACGGAATCCTTGGTGGCCTGCTCGACCGAGACGCCGGTGGCCGCGACGATGGCCGCGCCCTTGGCCGAGTCGCCGGGTTTGCCGGGCTGGGCCTTGGCCTGGATCTTCTCGCCGACCGCCTTTTCCAGCGCGCCCCAATTGCCGTCGAGGGCGGAGACGATCTCGCCGTTGAGCGGCACCGGCCAGTTCGGCTTGGCCCAGGAGGCGCCCTCGGCGTTCTTCTTCACCAGGGCGGTGTCTTCGCCCAGTTCCTTGAAGAAGGTCTGCCACTCGGGATCGACCGAGTTCGGGTCGCGGGCATAGGCCGCCTGCAATTCCTCGATCCAGGCGGCGTTGGCGCCGTAGAGGAAGGAGGTTTGGAGAAGGGCTTCGTTCGCGTCCTGGCGTGCCATCGCTGCCTGTCCTACCGCTCGGGCGGCGCTGTCCTCAGCCTGCCGCCCCATCGAGTCCGATCCGGCGCGCCCTATGGGAGCAGGGCGTTAACGCCCCGCTTCGCGCCTCCGGACACAGCCGGGACGCGGAGGCGCCCCGGCTGTTGCTTGCATATGGGTCGCCCGAGCTTGCGTGCAGTGCAACACAGCCGCGCGGAACCCTGTTACAGACCGGCTCAACCCTTCAGCACCTCGACCAGCGTGCGGCCGAGACGGGCCGGCGACGGCGAGACGCGGATGCCGGCGGCTTCCATCGCCGCGATCTTGTCCTCGGCGCCGCCCTTGCCGCCGGAGATGATCGCGCCGGCATGGCCCATGCGGCGGCCC
>NZ_NKUI01000057.1 GCF_014845115.1 Methylorubrum zatmanii
CAGCCGATGAGTGCCGAAACTGCCTCGCCGCAGCCGGTTACGATACAGACTTGGCCGTCGCTACGTGAACGGGCACGGCTCTAGCAAGGGATCAGGCGCCTGCCGCTGACATCGACTTCGAAAAACAACAGTTTGGCTTCACTGGCATGACGAATGGACGAGCGCGAAATTCAGGGTCCGGCGCGATCTTTTTTCGGATTTTTTCACGTGAGGTGCGGGTGCGTCCCGATCAGCGGCGGGCCGACCTTGGAAGAGGTCGACCTGCGATGAAGGCGCATCAGAGGCGCTGGTTCTGCTGAGAGACGGTGGGCTCGGCCTGTGCCGGCGCTACCAGCGATAGGTTAGAGTTCCCAGCACGTTGCGGCGGAAGCCTTCGCGGACGAAATTCTGTTGGAAGGCCGGGCTGAAATAGCGCTCGTCGAACAGGTTCGTACCCGTGATCGCCGCCGTCGCGCCCTTCAGGCGCGGATCGATATACGACAGGTCGTAGCTGATCGAGGCATCGACCAGGACGTAGGACGGCAGGAAATCCCGGTTCGTCGCGTCGGTCCGGGAGCCGACATAACGCACGCCGCCACCGGCCCTCAGGCCACCGAGGATGCTTCCCGCCGGGAAGGCGTAATCGGCGAACAGGGACAGGGCATTCTCCGGTGCGTTCGGCAACCGGCTGCCGATCGCCAGGGTCGTATCCTTTGTAACCCGCGTGTCGAGATGAGTATAGCCAGCGATGAAGGAGACGCCGCTGTCGAGGGTGATCTTGCCCTCGATCTCGAAGCCCTTCGATGTCGCCTCGCCGGTGGCGATCAGGGCGCCGATGAAGGTGGGGTCGGGGCGCGCGATGTTGGTTTGCGTGATCTCGAAATAAGAGGCCGTGAACAGGGCGTTCACCCCCGGCGGCTGATACTTGACGCCGCCCTCGATCTGGTTGGCCTCGTTGGGCCCAAGCTGTGTGCCGGTGCGCGTCGTACCGCCGACCTGCGGATTGAACGAGGTCGCGTAGGAGACATAGGGCACGATCCCAGAGTCGAACTCGTATCCGAGGGCGCCGCGATAGCTCAAAGCCGAGAGACTCTGCGTCGCGACCGGGAGAACCGGCGCGAAGTCGCTCGTCGAGGTCACTTGGCTATCGAAGAAGTCGTTGCGAAGGCTACCCGTCAGGATGAAGCCACCGGCCTTGATTTGATCCTGCCCGTAGAGGCCGACCTGCTGGACCGATTGACGCTGGATCAGGCCGAACTGCGTCATTGGGATGTTGATCGCGGTCGGATAAACAGGATTGTAAAGGTCGAGAATGAAGTCGTCCTGCCCCAGAAATTGCCGATTACGACGAACGTAGTTCTGATAATCGACGCCAAGGACGATGTTATGTTGAAGCAGACCTGTCTCAAATCGACCTTCGATGTGATTGTCGGCGAGGATCGCGCGCGAATTCTGATTACGGATATAAGGCGTGGTCGAGAGCAGGCTCTCGCTCACCGGGAACGAAAGCGCCGTTGCCTGATACTTCGAATCCGTCTCAAGATAGCGGAACGCGGAGTGGAAGATCCAGCCGGGTGCAAAGGAGTGATCGAGCAGATAGCTGATCGAGCGGTTGTCGAGGAGTTCTTCGTTCAGGTTCGGCTGACCGACAAAGAGATCGCGCTTGATGAAGCCGAAGCTGCTCGGAACGATGGTGCCGATGACCGGCAGGCTCTGCTCGGAGCCGCCCCTGCGGTAATTCGCATATTTGGCAAGCACAGTGAGCGACGTATCGGCGTCGGGCTTCCATGTGATCGCGGGCGAGATATAGATCCGATCGTCGGGTGAGCCGGCGACCTGCGTATCGGACTGACGGACAAGGCCGGTGATACGATAGGCGAATTGCTCGTTGCCCTCGACCGGGCCGGTGAGGTCGAAACCGCCCTGGACGCGGTTGAAGGAACCGCCCTGGATGAAGACTTCGTTGGAACGCACGAAGCTCGGACGCTTCGAGATCAGGTTGATGATACCGCCCGGCTGACCGGCGCCGTAGAGCACGGAGAGCGGACCCTTGATCACGTCGATACGCTCATAGGCGTAGGGTTCGACATTCTGATCGTAGATGTTGAAGCCGTAGCGCAGCCCGTCCTCGTAGACGTTCTCGAAATTGATCGCATTGAAGCCGCGCAGGGTGAAGGTCGGCGCCCCCTGTCCGCCGGGATAATCGAGGGCGGTGACGTTCGGCGTGTAGGCCGTGGCCAGATTCAGGTCCTGCACGCCGCGGACGTCGAGCTCATCTCGGGTGATGACGCTCACGGTCGCCGGAGTTTCCAGAATCGACGCATTGCTCTTCATGCCGGCGGTCGAGCGCGTGGCGACGAAGCCGGTGGTGCCGAAGGTCGGGCTCCGCGCTTCGACCGAGATCTCATCGAGGTTGACAGCCCCGGCCTCGGCGGCACCGGCCACGCTCGGCGTGTTTGAAGCGCCGGGAGGTTTAGGGGCCTGCGCCTTGGCCTGAGATGCGATCATCAGGCTTGCAAGGGCAACGCTCGCAGCCAGAAAAGCGCGCAACCCCACGCATTTCCGAGCATTCACACCCATCTGTCGCATCAACAAATCGCCCCTTGTATAGAATTATTCTTATTTTACTATTCTGACTCATAATCATCAGGAAGAGTCGATATTTTTGTAACAAACAAACGAAGCTTGGGCAACGATAGCAATTTATAAGTATTATAAATTTGAGGCCAACTCGATCTGCCCCTACGCGGTGATCCAGGTTCCAAGTTAGTGCAAGGTCGGTCTCTGCTCCACGGGTAGCTTGGCCGGCGAAGCCGGTTGGGCACGTGCAGCCGGCCAAGCGGTCGGGGCTGGCACGAACACCTCCGGAGCTGATGGCTTATAGCCGAGCGCGCCATGCGGGCGGATCGTGTTATGGTGCCGGCGCCAGCTCTCGATGATGATCTGTGCCTCCTGCAGTGTGTAGAAGATCTCGCCGTTCAGAAGCTCGTCCCTCAGTCGTGCGTTGAAGCTCTCGACATAGCTGTTCTCCCACGGCGAGCCTGGAGCGATGTAGGCCGTCTGACTGCCGACTGCCGCTATCCAGGACTGCACCGACCGGGCGATGAACTCGGGCCCGTTGTCCGACCGAACGTGCCCTGGCACGCCACGCAGGATGAACAGGTCAGAGAGCACGTCGATCACGTCAGCAGCCTTCAGCTTGCAAGATACGCGGATCGCCAAGCACTCCCGCGTGAACTCGTCGACCACGTTCAGCATCCGGAACTTACGGCCCTCGGAGACGTCTAGGACGAGCGGGTAGGCCTTGAAGCGCGACCGCCTGGGCTTGTCGCCATCGACCTCCGGCAATCGGCTGATGCCGTGGCGCTGCAGGCAGCGGTGCAGCGAAGAGCTGGTCAGATGCGGGATGGTGGCCTGCAGCGCGTAGAGGCAATCGTCCAGCAGTAGGAGCGTATGACGGCGAGCCCTGAAGGTAACCGGCGCCATTCTGAGAACTCGGGAATATGCGCTCTGCTCGCTGAACGCGGTCGAACATGCTCCCGTCACCCCAGCAACGGCTTCGACGCTTGTTGGAAGCAGAAGCGGGGGAGTGAGCCGCTGATCCCTTGCGGACATGCGAGGTGCGACCGTCGAAGGTCCGGATGGGGTGGACTGCGGAAGTTAACCCGCCGCCTACAAGCAGACGTTCTGCCCAGCGTCACCTGAGTCATTCCGAGACGTGTTTTGGCATATTCGAAACCGACATTGGCAAGGTGGCAATCAACGAAAGCAGCCGCGCCAACCGGTGACAACCTATAATTGGTCGGGTTGATTCCTGGGTTCAATCGTTGACGGATTTGTAGGCCCATTGCCTGATTTATGATCAAGCACGGCAAATCGGCCAAAATCGGTTCGCCGACACAAACAAGATTGTGCGCCTGCGTGAAAGATGGCCGGCCCGCCGCATCCTAGACTTCTTGCAACTTGGCTTTGCCGAGGCCGGATACGGACGGGGGTGCAGGAATGGGGACCGACTTCACACGCCGAAGCTTTCTGGGCACCATGGGTGCCGCCTGTACGCTTCCATATATCGGCAGAGCGCAGGCTGCCGGGTCTGGACCGATCCTGATCGGCGTACCGACCGCTCAGACGGCTCAGGCCGGTGTTGCCGACCATCAGGACTATCTCAACGGGACCAATCTCGCGCTCGATGAGATCAATCAGGCCGGTGGCGTCCTCGGCCGCCCGTTGAAGGCGGTCATCGTCGATATCGATCCGCTGTCCCCGGAAAGCGGCCAGATCGCCGTCAACAAGCTGATCGACGCCAAGGTCCACGCGATCTCCTGCGCCTTCTCACTGACCCCGGTGCCGGCGGCGGACGCGTCTGCCAAGTACAAGGCACCGTTCCTTTGGGGGGCGACGCAGCGCAACCTCACCGACCTCGTGGCCAAGAACCCGAAGAAGTACAGCCACCTTTTCCAGACCGATCCTTCCGAGGTTCATTACGGTTGGACCTTCCCCATGTTCCTGCAGTCCATGCGAGATCAGGGCGCATGGAAGCCGAAAAACAACAAGGTCCACATCGTTCAGGAGCAGATCGCCTACTGCCAGACGATCTCGAAGGCCCTGCAGGAAGCTCTGCCGAAGAGCCAGTTCGAGCTCGCCCACATCACAGACATCCAGTATCCGGTGCAGGACTGGGGGCCGGTCATTCAGGAGATCAAATCGGTCGGCGCCGGCGCTGTCATGATCGACCACTGGGTCGCAGCCGAATACGCTTCATTCGTCAAGCAGTTCTCAGCCGATCCACTGGAGGGCTCGCTCGTCTACCTGCAATACGGCCCGTCGCAGCCCGAGTTCCTCGAGCTTGCCGGCCCCGCCGCCAACGGCTTCGTATGGAGCACCGTGCTGGGAGTCTACGCGGACGAGAAAGGCAAGGCTTTCCGCGATAAGTATAAAAAGAAATTCCCCGGCATTATGGGTCTTTGTTATACCGGCAACGGGTATGACACCGCCTACTATCTGAAGACTGCTTGGGAAGCCGTCGGCGATCCCATGAAGTTCGACGCCGTCAGCGATTGGATCCGCACGCATCCGTATCGGGGCGTCTGCGGCCTGATGGATATGAACAACCCATTCCAGGAAGCCGCGCACTTCCCCGACAACGGTCACGCGCCCACGGCTACCACGCTCGAGAAGGGCATGGCGCAGCTCTACTTCCAGGTCCAGGACGAGCAGCACAAGATCATCTATCCGAACGAGCTCGTCGAAACGAAGCTCCAGAAAGCGCCGTGGTGGTGAGCCGATGCGGCCGCACGCTTCCTCGGACGGCAGCCTGTTCAGCTGCCGCAACATCACGCTCGATCTCGGCGGTCGCTCGATCCTGCGCGAGATTTCCCTCGACGTCGCTCCCGGCGAGGTCCTCGGGATCATCGGCCCGAACGGGGCCGGCAAGACCAGCCTGTTCGAGGTGCTGTCCGGACGCATCCCGCCCAAGTCCGGGACGATCCACTTCCGTGGCCAGGATGTCACGCATCTCAACCTGCAGCGCCGCGCCCGTCTCGGCCTCGGCCGAACGTTCCAGACCCCGGTTGTCCCCGAGGAGCTGACCGTCGCCGAAGTCCTCAAGGCAGCCCGGCAAGCCTACAAGCCATACCTCACGCCGGACGATTCCGAATGGGGCGCGGACCTCGTCGACTTCCGCATTCCGGGCAACGTCGTCGCCGAGCGGCTGGATACCCTCCATCGCCGCAAGCTGCTGCTGGCCTGCCTGCTGATGCGCCGGCCGGCATTGCTGCTCCTCGATGAGCCGGCTGCCGGACTGATCAACTCCGAGATCGACGAGCTCGACGAGATCATGCGGGTTCTCGCCAAGGAGCTGCGGATCGCGATCGTGCTGATCGAACACCGCATCGAGCTTCTTGAGACGATCGCCGACCGGGCGATGGTCATGGATGCCGGCGAGGTCGTCTCGTCCGGCCCCCTGACTCACGTCTTGTCCGACCCGAAGGTGCATGCGGCCTATTTTGAAATGGACGTCGAGGAGGCCGTGTGATGACAGCAACTGCGCGGCGCGAGGTTCTGCGCGTCGATGGCCTCTCGGCAGGCTGGGGCCCGATGCGGGTGATCCACGACCTGGACCTGAACGTCTATGCCGGCGAGCGGGTCGGCCTGGTCGGCCTCAACGGACACGGCAAGTCGACGCTGTTCTTGGCAATCGCCGGCCTGAGCGGTTGGCAGCGCGGTTCGATCCTGCTGGAGGGCCATGAGGTCGGCCGAACCCGCAGCCAGGGCCCGGGGCGGTACACCCATCTGGTCGTCCGGCGCGGTCTCGCGCTCATGCCGCAGGGCGACGAGATCTTTCATGGCCTGACGGTCGAGGAGCACCTCGACAGTGGCGCATTCACCCCGCGGGCATGGCGTGAGCGCGCGACGCGCAAGAAGCGCATCCTGCGCATCTTCCCGCCGCTGGAAAAACTGATGCGCACGCCTGTCGGACGCCTGTCCGGGGGCGAGCGCCGCATGGTCTCGCTCGGACGCGGACTGATGGCGGATGCCGGCCTGTTCCTCGTCGACGAACCCTCGCTCGGACTCGCCCCGAAGATCGGCAAGTCGGTGATCAACGCCCTGATGGCTGTCGATCTCGGCGACTCCGCCATGGTGATCGCCGAACAGAACGTGGCGCTGCTGGAAGGCCGGGTGGACCGCATCATCGGCATGCATGCCGGCAAGCTCAAGGGCGAGGCTTCGGTGCTGGCCCCCGGCCTGGGAAAGGGGCACTGACGCCATGAACTGGAGTTTCGTCATCGCGAATGCGATCACCCTAGCCTGTATCTACGGCACGTTGGCGATTGGAATTTCGCTCACTTGGTCAAGTCTTGGCCTCGTGAACATGGCTTATGGCTTCATCTTCGCCCTGTCGGGGTACGGCGCCTGGCTGTTCAGTCAGCACATCGCATCCTTCGCACCGCTCGTGATGGCCGCGGGCATCCTGACCGGCGCGCTCGGAGGCGTGCTGGTCTGCGCGCTGGCCTTCATTCCGATTCACGACAAGCCCAACTTCCCGCTGCGCGGTCTCATCGCCACCCTGGCCATCAGTCTGATCGGGAACCAGGCGCTCCTGTGGCAGTTCGGGCCGCGCTCCAAATCTCTGCCGCGACTGTTCGGAACCTGGAACGTCAATATCTTCGGCGTGGTCCTGACGGCCGATAAGCTCGGCGCCATCGTCTCGGCGATCGTGCTGCTCAGTCTGGTGCTGCTCTGGATGCGCTCCAGCCGCCGCGGACTCGAGATCCGCGCGATGATGATGAACCCGCACGCGGCCTCGATCGTCGGCATCGGCGTGCGCAGCACCGGCTTTGCCGTCATGGCGCTGACCGGCGGCTTGGCCGGACTCGCGGCGGTCCTGCTGGCGCAAACCTATTACGTCGCGCCCTTCAGCGGCATCACGCCGATGGTGAAGGGCTTGAGCATTGCGCTGATGGGCGGCCTCGGAAGTGTGCCCGGAGCGGTCATCGGCGCGGTCATCCTCGGCATCAACGAGGCGCTGACCTCGACCATGCTTGGCGGTCAGTACGTGCTGATCACACAGTTCCTGCTGATCATCGTGATCCTGCTCATCCGCCCCCGGGGCATTGCCGGCATCCTCGACAAGGCGCGGGAGGCCTGATCCATGGACCGTACTGCATTTGAGCCGACTCCAGAATACGGACCTGCGCCGCCGAGCGCGACCGAGGCAGTGGCTGCCCGAACTTGGATCGACCCTCTGTCAGGCTTCGAGCCGGAAACACCGGCCCGGGAAGTTCCGGCCAGCGCCTACCTCCCGCCGAACACGACTTGGAACGAGACGGTCGCCTTCAAGCCGAAGATGTATCCGGTCGGCCGGTTGAACTTCTTCTATAAGTGGCCGGGCCATGGCGGGCGCTTGTGGTGGCGGACCCGTTACTGGCCGACCCGCCGACGGGTGTTGAACATCCGCGGCGAGTACAACCGAAAGACCATGCGCCGCGAGAAGACCATTCTCGACAAGCGTCCGATCTGGTGGACCCTGACCTTCCTGGCCTTGCTGGTCGCGCCGGCATGGGTGCCTGGAGACGCCTTCAACACGGTGCTCTCGGCGGCTGCGGTGTTCGGAATCTATGCCGCGGTCAACCTGTGTTGGATGCTGGTGATCGGCACGGCCGGCATCTACTCGCTGGCGAGCTACGCCATTGTCGGCGCGGCGGCCTACGGCGCGACCTACCTCGCCGTCCAACTCGGGCTACCCTGGTGGGTGTTGCCAGCGGTCGGCGCCGTCATCGGCTTCCTATTCGGACTGCTGATTGCGCTGCCGGCCCTGCGGCTGGATGGGTTCTACTATGCGCTGCTGACCCTCGGCGTGGTCGAACTCTGCCGAGTCTATGTGATCCAGTCGCGAACCTTCGGCTCGGCGACCGGCGGCATCTACGGCGCACCCAGCTATCTGCCTGAGGGATTATCCCAGAGCGGCCAACTCCTATGGGGCTATTACGCGTCCCTGATCGTGATGGTCTGCGCCCTGTTCCTGTACCGCTTCGTCAACGGCAAGAGACTCGGCCGCGTCCTGCGCATGGCGCCCGAGAAGAAGGAGGCGTTCGCGCAGGCTTGCGGCGTCGATTACCTGCGCGCCCGTATCTCGGTCTTCATGATCTCCTCGACGGCGATCGGCGCGGTCGGCGGGTTCTACGCCAGCCACTTCGGCGGCGCATCTCCGAACCTGTTTTCGTTCGACACCCTCCTGCTTGCGCTGGCGATGCTGGTGATCGGCGGAATCGGTCGCTCGGAAGGGGCCGTGACCGGCACCGCGATCGTCGTGTTCATCGACCGCGTGATGATCGACTGGGGACCGCTGCGCTTCGTCCTGATCGGGATGATCATGCTGCTGGTCGTGCTCTTCCTCCGCGGTGGTCTCTTCGGGATCAAACCGCAGTTCAGAACCTGGCGCGACAAGAAGAAGAGCGAACGCCGCGCCTCACGCTCAGAGAAAGGTGGCGAGATGCTCCCCGAAGAAGCGACTGAGACCGCCAACAAGGACGAAATCTATTACCGTCGGTTTGACAAGATGCAGCGCGACTTCCTCAAGCGCCTTGTCAGCAAGGAAGTCATCGAGGAACATCGCACGCGCCCGCTTGGACAGCACAGCGAGGCCCTGGATCGCCTGTTGATCTACTTCCGACGTCAGGGTCAGATCGACAAGTATGCAATCCTGGTCGCCGAAGAGTTTAAGGCCTACCGCATCGTCGCCCTGTCCGGTCACCGCGGCACCACACCCCGCGTGGTGGAAGACCGGACCTATGGCAGCCCGGACGAGGCCTATCACGCCCTCTTCATGCGCCGCATCCAGGATCTGCTGGAGTCCTGACGCGACACCCGACCGCTGCCAACCAGTTCTCGGAAATCACCATGGCCGAACTCAAAATCTTCGGATACGCGGACAAGATCTCGGTCAAACCCGGAGACGCGCTGTCCTTCTACGTTCATGCCGATGGGGCATCGGAGGCAGACGCGCAGCTTGTACGGCTGATCCACGGCGACGCCCATCCCGACGGGCCTGGCTACCAGGAGGAGGAACTGCAGTCTCCGCTCAACGGCAGCTGGCCGGTGCGCAAACAGTTCACCCAAGTCGGGTCATTCTGCACGGTCGCCGATCTGGACCACCGCCTCGCGCTCGACGGCAGCTTCACGCTCTGCACCTTCGTCTACGCGAATCGGGTCGGCGACGGTCTGCGCCAGTGCCTGCTCGGTCGCTGGGACGCCTTCGGCAACCGTGGCTACGGCCTCTGGCTGAACCCGCTGGGTCTGCTCGAGTTCGGCTACGGTGACGGCCGCGAGGTCGATTACATCGATGCCGAGGTCCCTTTGCTTAAGCAGCACTGGTACTTCGTCGCCGCGAGCTTCGATGCCAAGACCGGTGCAGCCACGCTCTATCAGGAGAGTGCGGCCAATCGTTACAACAGCCTGCTCAGCAAGGTTGCCGGGGTCGACTACCGGTCCCATGTCCGCGAGACCCTGCGCTTCCGCCCGCTCAATCCGCCGGAGGTGCCGTTTTTGCTGGCCGGTGCCGAGGACTTTCATGAGGTTCGCGGCCGCTTCGTCACCCAGTGTATGAACGGCAAGCTTGATCGGCCGGCCGTGTTCGATCGCGTGTTGAGCCGCGCGGAACTCGATGAGCTCCGTCAAACCGGGCTGCCGCCTTCCGAAGGCATCGTCGCCTTTTGGGATACCAGCCACGGTTACACGGCCGAAGGCATCGGCGACCACGTGCATGACATCGGCCCGCACGGCCTCCATGCCACGGGATACAACCGGCCAGTGCGAGCCCAGACCGGCTTCAACTGGAATGGGCGGAGCCACATGTTTCAGGTCGCCCCGCACGAGTTCGGCGGGATCGAGTTCCACGACGACGCGATCATCGACTGCAACTGGGAGCTGACCAAGACCTGGGCGGTTCCCGCCGACCTCCGCAGCGGCGCCTATGCATTCCGCTTGCGGCTGGGTGACGGCAAGGGTCTGCGCGAGGAGTACATCGTGTTCTTCGTGCGCCCGGCCGTGCCGCGCGCGCCCATCGCCTTCCTGGTGCCGACGGCGAGCTATCTCGCCTACGCCAACGAGCATCTCAGCTTCGACGCCGAGATCATGCAGCCGCTGGCCGGCCAGTCACCGATCCTCTCGGAGATCGATATCGAACTCTACCAGACCAAGAGTTTCGGGCTGTCCCTCTACGATCATCATTCCGATGGCGTCGGTTGCTGTTACAGCTCTTATCGCCGGCCGATCCTGAACATGCGTCCAAAGGTGCGCATGTCGTCGATGGGTGTGACCTGGCAGTTTCCGGCAGACCTCTCGATCCTCGCGTGGCTCGAACATGCCGGCTACGACTTCGAGATCCTGACCGACGAGGATCTGCATCTCGAGGGTGTCGACGCCCTCAAACCCTACCGTGTGGTGCTCTCCGGCTCACACCCGGAATACGTTTCTGAAAAGATGCTCGACGCGACCGAGGACTATATCGCCGGCGGCGGCCGGTACATCTACATGGGCGGCAACGGCTATTACTGGAACATCGGCCTGCGGGACGACGAGCCGTGGTGCGTCGAGGTCCGCAAGCTCAATTCCGGCATGCGCGCGTGGCAGGCTCGTCCCGGCGAGTACCACATGGCCAGCAACGGCCAGAAGAGCGGCATCTGGAAGGATCTCGGCCGTCCGCCTCAGAAACTCATGGGCGTCGGCTTCATCTCGGAAGGGTTCGACTCGTCTCGGCCGTTCCGGCGGATGCCGGACAGCTGGCACAGACGTGCCAGCTGGATCTTCGAGGGCATCGAGGGCGAGATCATCGGTGATTTCGGGCTGGCTCACGCCGCGGCCGGCGGCCTGGAGATCGATCGGTATGACCTGACGCTCGGCACGCCGCCCCACGCTCTGATCGTCGCGTCATCGGGCGGGCACAGCGACAACTACGTCACCGTGACCGAGGAGGTCCTCTACCCCTATCCGGGGCTGTCGGGCTCACACGACTACCGAATCCGCGCGGACATGGTCTTCTTCACGGCTCCCAACGGCGGGGCGGTCTTCTCAGCTAGCTCGATTGCCTTCGGTCAGTCCCTGCCCTTCAAAAACTTCGACAACAACGTGGCCAAGCTCCTGGGGAACGTCCTGACCGCGTTCCAGAGCCCCAAGGCGGTACCCGGTTGGGCCTGGACGCTCGACGAGAAGCAGTTCCGCTGAGGAGCGCAGCGGACACCTCAGCCGAGGCACTCAACAATCCATACCACCCCGCCAAGCCGGGGGTCGGGGAACCGCACAAACAGCCACCCGGCCCTGGAAACAACGACCTGACAGCGCGGCAATCCGAGGAGGCCGTCTCGACAGCCATTCCGGGAGCAGCGCCTGTTCAGGCGTTCAACAAGAGGAAACCGTTTGCATGACAGCGACCCATACGGAAGATACCGCCATCCGTGCCGTGATCGACGACTGGGTGTCTGCGGTCGCAGCCAACGACATCGCTGCGATCACCCGGGTCTACGCCGAGGACGGCTCGATCCTCGCTGCCGGCACGCCGCCGATGCAAGGCCACGCGGCTATCGCCGCATTCTGGGACGGGCTGCTCAAGGCCAGCGCCGGAACGCTCACCTTCGGTCCAACCTCGATCCGCATCGCCGATGGCACAGCCATGGCGTGCGAACTCGGCACCTACAGCTTCACGACAACGGCGAACGGATCTCAGATTCGTAATGCTGGCAATTATGTCGTCGTCTGGATCAAGCAAAATAACGCATGGAAAGTTTTGGTCGACTCCCTCGTAAGCGAATAAAAGCTCTGCCGGCGCCCGGATGACCAAGTTCCTGCATCGAAAACAGGAGGCATGGTAGAATGAATGCGATTTTTACCTCTCGACACCTACGGCGCCAAGTTCAACGGGTAGTGCCTTGTCGAGGACGAAACCCGTTTCCTTGGCAACGCGAACCTCGTGTCGGGCGCTACCGGACATAGCTATCCACGCGACCAGTTCATCATCGAGGCCAACGGGCATTTCGATCTGGGGCGCGGCGGCGCCATCGAGCCGGTGTTCCAATACTGAGTCAAGGGCAACTCCTTTTTCGACCCATTCACCCCGCGTCGCAGCAAGGACGGCATCTATATCGAGACGGCGCTGGTCGTACCGCTCGGCACCTTGTTTGGCTTGGCCCCCTGTAGGGCATACCGCCCCCGAGGAGAGGCTGCCAGCACGGCAGGAATTACGGCCTGAACCGTGCGGTCCTTCTTCCCAAATCTTAAAATCCACAATGGTCGACGGTTACATAGTTCTGGTATGGCACTTGCCTGTATCCGAGTCTTTTGCAGCCGCAGAGATTAGTCTGACAGGACCAGACCACTCTAACGACGGAGGCACGGCTCGTCGTGAGCGATGAGGACACAGTCAAGAGCCGCGTGCTTTCCACGCTGGAGGTGCCAGATAGCGATCAGCAGTCACGCTGGCGCGAATTCATGACTGAAGTCTACTATACCCTCGATATCCGATGCGATTCACCGCTCGGTTTGCGGGGCTCCCTGTGCGAAAGCCGCTTCAAAGACCTGAGCATCTCGGCCTTTGAGGCGCAAGCGCATCTCGTTCGTCGTCACGTCGTCGATGTCCGCGCCGACCAATCTGACGACTTCGTCTTGCTCTTTCCCGTTAGAGGGTCGTTCTTATACGAGCAGCGCCGTGAAACGGCCAGCATAGAACATGGAGATGTTGTAGTTTTAAAATCGTCCGAGCCGTACAGTGTGCTTGTCTCGCAGGGCGCGCGCAACGTTACTCTAAAAATTCCCGCCGACAGATTGCGTGAGGCGGTACCCTGGATCGATCGGTTTAGCGCGATGTCGGGATTTGCTGCACCGGAGATTGTCAATCTCTTACGAAACCTGTCAGAAGACATGATGCTGATTCAATCGGAGTCGCATCGACTCGGACTTCAGATGGCCTGCTTTGACATCCTTCGCATGTTGGTCGAGGAGGGCAGGAACAGCATCATGGGACAACGTTTGGCTGGCACAGCAAAGCAGACGATATTAGAAGGTGTTCAGGGATACATTAGGCGGCACTTCCGGAGAACCGACCTCGACATCTCTGCGGCAGCTGAGCATTTGGGTGTATCGGAGCGCTATATTCAAAAGATCCTCAGTGATTTCAATTTGTCTTTTAACGACATGCTTCGAAAGCACAGACTCCAGGAAGCACGCCTGATGATCACGAGCGAGCAGTTCCGCGGCAAGCTGCAAATTGGTCAGATAGCCTTTCTGTGCGGGTTTGCAAATCAATCCTATTTCTCGACTATTTATAGAACCGAATTCGGCATATCACCCCGCGAAGATCATATGTATAAATACAAAAATTGAGCAAAACTAGTATTTTGCGTTTCTACTGATAGTATGCGCCTGGCGGTATTGCTCGATCGGCCAAGGTAGCGGACGGGTGACCGAGATGCCCCGCCGGCTGCCCGATAGATGACTCAGGCGTTGCGGTCGCCCGAATGGAGTCACTCGCAGCCGAGGTCGAGCGGGTACCCACCGCGATCCTGCGTGAAGGCGCGGCCTCCCAGTCGCGACGAGGCCTCAAGCAACAGCGCCGCCTTTCCCTTCGCCGCCAGCCGTCGCGCGGCGCCGATGCAGGGGGCGTCTCCGCCCACGATTGCCAGGTCATACCTGATCTTTGCGTGTTCGCAGGCGAAAGCCATTACCTCACCAAGCCGATGCAGCTGCGGTCTACGGCCTTGGCCGATGCCGACGAGATTGCTCTCGAGCTTCAGCAACTCACGGAGCGGCCCCATCGTCAGAGCACTGGCCGATGCTGGTTGGTGACGCCGCATGGGCCACCCGCCGCCCATGGCCGGCTCCCATCTGGCCGCCATTGCGCGTCGCCCCACGTCCTCACATGAACGGAATGCAAACCTATCTAAAGCCGAACCCGGCTCGTGTTGCGGCCGGGTCCGGTTTCAAGTCTTGTCGGGCGCGTGTTCTGTCGCTGAACCGCCATTCAATTTGGCGGCGGGCATTTAGCGAGCGGGCATCATCGCGGCTTCGGCCACGACCTTGCGGTTCGGCAGAGCCGCGACGGTCAGTTGCGGCGTGGTGGTCAACTCGGAAGCCGGACGCACGGCGGCCGTCACGCGGGCCTGCTCGCGGAAGAGCGGCGGGGTCAGGTGAATGCGCTCGTCGGCGATGGCGGAACCCGCGACGGTGACGGAGGTGAAGGCAGCAAGGGCGAGAATCTGGATCGTGCGCATGGATCGTCTCCGGTGTGGTCAGCCCAGGACGGCGACCGATGGAGAAATTGAACCATAAAATTTGTGCGATGCGATACGCAAAGAGTGCAACGCACCATATTACCGCATTGCGCGCAATCTATCGATATCGTGCGCGTTCCGAAGACATAATGATCTGCAATATCCCGAGGAGCCATGCGCGCAGCGGATATCTAAAAAATCTATCCAGCGATCAAAATCTTTTTGCAATGCGATATTGTTCAACTCGAAGCCGGCTCGGCGCTACGAATACACTATATCACAAGGGACACATCCTGCGCGAACCGCGGAGAAATCGGCATCATCCCGGAAGCGGCCGGTCGAAACGCGCTCCGGCGTCCCCGACGGCACCGCCAGCGACGGAGTCGGACGGCTGCAGCGGCGGTGAAGCGGCCGTCACCGTTCGCGGCATGGGGTGACCGCCCAAGGCGAACCTCCCGCTCCGTCGAAGTGTTGTCCGCTCATGGACGATCCCTTCGACCTCACCCGCTTCGTCGATGCGCAACGGGGGAGCTATGCCCAGGCGCTGGCCGAACTCACGGCCGGGCACAAGCGCAGCCATTGGATGTGGTACATCTTTCCGCAACTCGCCGGCCTCGGTTCGAGTGCGATGGCACAGCACTACGCGATCCACTCCCTGGACGGCGCGCGCGCCTATCTGCAGCACCCGGTGTTGGGAGAGCGACTGCGACGCTGCACGGAGGCGGTCAACGCGGTCTCCGGCCGTACCGCGCATCAGGTGTTCGGATCACCGGACGACCTGAAATTCCGATCCAGCATGACTCTGTTCGGGCGCGCCGACCCGGCGGCTCCGCAATTCGGCCGGGCGCTGGCACGCTACTACGGCGGTGAGGAAGACCCGCGGACCCTGGCCTTGCTCGGCCTTGCCTGAACGGGAGGCCGGAGACGCGGCCTGATACGAGGCGGCCGCGTGTCGAGGACCCTTGTCACGGGCTCGGCGTTGAACCGGGACAGGAGGCGTCGATGACCGCGCGAAACCTACCGTCCTGGGCCTTGCTGCTCAGCCTGCTGACGACAGGGGGCGCGGCCGCACAGGGGATGGCCTTCATCGAACCGCCGAAGACCGAGCCGCCTGCTGTCATGGATCAGCCTCCGGCCAAACGGCCCTGGATGCTGACCGGCCACGGGGGCATGCGCGATGCCGGCGGGCGCCTTCCCAATCAAGCGACGGGCCCCAAGCGTGAGCGCGTGGTGCACGACATCTGCATCGGCTGTGATGCGCGATAGGGCCTCGCTCGGCTGACGGCCGGTACACATCCTCCAACCGTTTCGGATCCTGCCGGACAGGGCCCTCTATGACATCCGGTTGATTCCTTCGGCATGGCGGATGTCAGCGTCGCCGAAGCACCGCGCGGGCCGGCCGATGCGGTCGCCGTCTGGATCAAGCGGAAACCGCATCAGCGCGCCCTAACCGGTGTCGCGCACCGCTCCCCCACGGCCGAGAGGGGCACCGACACCGATGTCCAAGGCAATGAGGCCCCATCAGGCCCTATTCATGGCCCCGCGCCTCACCGGGCGAACCGGGCCAAGCTTATGCAGCGTCCGCATCGTCCCCGTCGAGGATCGTCTCCAGATCGCCGGTGAGCGCGTCCAGCTGCTCGGACGTCGCCCGGATCTTGAACTTCGTTCCGTCTTCGGCCTCCACCGCGATCTCGATATGGTCCTCGACCCTGGCGGCCAGAGCCTGCTTGAGGGTGTAGGTGGTCACGTCCTTGGCCATACGGTCTCTCATCAGCGATGCGTGTCGTCGGGATGTGGGAAGCGCCGAGAAGCGGACTCGTTCCCGGCGCCCGCACGGCGTCGAGCCGGCATCGATGGCTCCCCGGCACGGAAGGGTTCGGCCCGAGTCACGATCGTCGTCGGAGCGGCCTCGGTCGCTTCGGCGGCAGGGGGCGAGCTATGGCCAAAACAGCACGCTCGCGACAATCCGCCGAGCCGGCCGTCGCGTCGGGAAGGAAGGGCCCTCGAGTCCCTGAGTTGCACGCGCGGATGCAGACCCGGCTGCCCAAGCCCCTGCCTCAAGCCGCGCGGGGCTACCCGCGGTTGCGAGACGGTGAGCGCCGACGCGGCCGGCACACGCATCTTGTTCGCTGCGCCGGCGAAGGTCCGTGCGCGCGTGCTTGCCTCATTGGGAGGCAGTCTGATTGAGAGCGCGGCTGTATCCTCAGAGAACCCTCCCATGTCGTCGCTTCTCGCCCGAGGCCTGTCCGGCTTCGCGCTCCTGCTGCTCTCCGCGTCGCCCGGTGCGGGTGCCACGCATCTGCAGAGAGCGCCGCGACCTTCCGGGGCAACGGCGGGCCGACCGGGCTCAGGGGGCCGACGCCGACGCTGACGATCCCCCGGGCCTCGACCGCGCTTGGCGCCCAGGGGGACATGCACCGCGCAGTGTCCGGATACGGCCTGCGCCTTGCTAGGTGCGATCGGAAAGGGGCCATCGGCTCCGAATCCGACCTATCCGGCATCGGCAGGGGGCAAGGTGCTGACGGGAACGGCCTGGACCCGGTGCGGACGCTCGGCGAGACCCGGGTGGCACTCGATGCCCTCGGTCCGCCCGTCCTACCGCTACGCTGCCCCGACTTGGTCCTCGGGCCATCGGGCAGCGCAGGCCGCGACCGGAACACCCACCCTCCTCGGTGTCACCTCCGCGAGCGCAGATAAGGATTGCGGACCATGAAGAGTTACATCGACGGTGAATTGCGGGATCTCGGTCCGGAATTCGGCGAGTTCTTCGACCGGAGCCGCACGGCCATCGTCTCCATCGACCTCCACCGCGGGCATCTCGAGGACGATCCGCTCTGCCCCTGTCCGGCCCCCCGGGCCCGCGACATCGTCCCGCCGGTCGACGCCTTCCATCGGCAGGCGCGCGAACTCGGCGTGCCGGTGATCCACGTGCGCAGCACCCTCAGGGCGGGCGGGATCGACGACGTCGCCGGCCGCAAGTCGGCCTGGCGCCTCGTCTTCCCGCTGCATGTCGGGGCGATCGGCAATGCCGACGCGCACGCGATCGAGGGCACGCGCTGGACCGAGTTCGTGACCGAGGTCGAGGAGCGCGATCTCGTCGTGTCCGGCAAGAAGCGCCTGTCGGCCTTCTACCCGACCGACCTGGATTTCCTGCTGCGCAACATGGGGATCGGCACCCTCGTCCTCGACGGGTGCCTGGCCGATTGCTGCGTGCTCAACACCGCCTTCGACGCGTCGAATCTCGGCTACAGGGTGGTCGTCCCGCGCGACCTCGTGGCCGGCACCAATCCGCCGCTCGAAGAGGCCGCGATGCGGATCATCGCCATGCATGTCGGCCTCGTCACGGACGGCGCCGTCCTTCTAGACGCTTGGCGGCAATAAGCCCATCGGCTCGGGCGCTTGCAGGGATCGACGCTGCGGGGGGAGCGTGACCTCCTCTCAGTCCGGGAGGCGGGGAGTTGCCGTCGACGATCCCGGGCGCCCGTGACCTCATCCGCGCAAGCACACGGCCCTGAGACGGCTTCCGGCCGATCGGGCCGGTGACCGCATCGGCAAGCCCACGCGACATGGACCGACCGGATATCGTGGCGCCGGGCTACTTCGGAGCACCGGCCGCGCAGGTCTCGGGGGTGAGGGGAAAGGCGAAGGCCACCGCTTCGTTGAGCGCATCCGGCAGCACGCTCATATGGGTCCGGCCGGGGATCAGCCGGAAGCTGCTGGTCAGGCCGGGATGCCGGCCGAGCCGCTCCGCCATGGCGCGCGCCCGCTCGACCGTGCCGGCCTCCGCTAGGAGCTATGCGGGAGATTGGGTGACGACGGTGTGTTGAAGGCGGCGTATCGAGGCGGGGGGCGGAGCCAGCCAGAACCCCTCAAGCTGCAGGTAAAGCACTGGGGAGACGGACCCAAAACGAGCCGGAGCTTCA
>NZ_NKUI01000058.1 GCF_014845115.1 Methylorubrum zatmanii
CGGCTGAAGGGGTGGCTGCGGGACCGGCGCACCACCCGCGCCCTGCGGACGATCTGCGTCGATCTCGTCGGGCCGATGCGGGCGGCACGCGCCCGCGCGGACCTGTTCTACCGCACCGACAGCCACTGGACCTTCGCCGGCTGCCACCTCGCCTATCGCGAGATCTGCCGCGCGCTGCGGGCCTCGCCCCGGGAGGACCTGGCCGAACGCGGCTCCCGCGAGACCGAGATCGCGGGCGATCTCGGCTCCCGCTTCGACCCGCCCCGGACCGAGCGGGCGCGGATCCACGACCTCCAGCGCGATGCGGTGCGCAGCTATGCCAGCCCCATCGTCGCGGCGCGGGAGGCGGCCGGGCGGCCGGACACGCTCCATGTCGGCTCGCACGTGATCTACCGGAACGCTTCGCCGGCCGATCCGCGCCGCCTCGTGCTGTTCGGCGACTCGTACGCGCATTTCGCGCCGCTGATGCTGACGATCATGCTGGCCGAGACCTTCGCCGAGGTGCATTTCATCTGGAGCACCGCGATCGACTGGTCCTACGTGGAGGCAGTGCGGCCCGACATCGTCCTGACCGAGATCGCCGAGCGGTTCATGTTCCGCGTGCCCGACGACAGCTTCAGCCTCATCGATTATGCCGCCGAGCGTTTCGGGGAAGAGGTGGTGGGCGGCTGAGCCCCACGCTCCTCATGCTGAGGCGCCGAGCGAAGCTCGGCCTCGAAGCCCCCCGGAGCGGTCGATCCTACGGTAGCGACCCTCTGGGATGAGCGACGCGGCGTGCGTCGAGGCCGCTGACGCGGCACCTCAGCATGAGGAGCGGCGTGGATGCCCGAACGCAGCGGTCGGTCGCGCTTTCAGAACAGCTCGCCCTGCACGCCCTCGGATCGCGCCGGGACGATCCAGCCCGCGGGCAGGGCCGGCGTCACCGGCTCGGGCAGGCCGGCATCGTCGTTGCGCACGCTGTTGACCCGGTCGCCGACGGGATCGAGCCGCAGCCATGAATCGGGGCAGGGCCGGCACAGCCGCGCCGCCTCGGGGGCGTCCACCGCCGCGTCGAGCCAGGGCGCGACGGCCTCCGGTGCCAGGATCGCCGGCATCCGCTCGTGGATGGCGCTCAGGGTGCCGTTGGCCGAGCAGGTGACGATGGCGGCGGTGTCGACCTCCGAGCCGTCCGCGCCCATCCACGGTTCCCACAGGCCGGCCAAGGCCATCGGCGCCCCGTCGGCCCGGCGCACGGCGAACGGCGTCTTGGTCGCGGCCTTGCCGGCCCCGTCGCGGCGCCACTCGTAGAAGCCGTCGGCGAGGAAGACGCAGCGGCGGTGGCGCAGCGCCCCGCGGAAGGCCGGCTTCTCGGCCGCCGACTCGATGCGGGCATTGAACAGGACGGGGAAGCCGGCCGGATCCTTGAGCCAGGCCGGCCACAGGCCCCAGCGCATCAGCCGGAAATGCCGTTCCCCGCTCTCGCGCAGCACCACCGGCACCGGCTGGGTCGGCGCCACGTTGAAGCGGCCGGGGAAATTCGGCTGTTCCGGGTAGCCGTAGAAGGCGCGGTAGACCTCCGGCGGCTGGCCGATGAAGAAACGTCCGCACATCTCAAGGGATATGGGCGCTCCGCCGCCCCCGGATCAAGCGGCGGATATGTCCCGTTGCACCGTCCGGCGGCGGCGCTACGTTGGCGGCCATGACCTCCCCCGCGACGGCGAACGCTGCCGAGCCCGTCCTGCAGGTGCGCGCCGTGCCGGGCATGGCCCGGTTCGATGCGGCCGAATGGGATGCCTGCGCCACCTCGCCCGAGACGCTGGCCTCCGGCGACGAGACCTTCAACCCCTTCACCTGCCATGCCTTTCTCTCGGCGCTGGAGGAATCGGGCTGCGTCTCCCGCCGCACCGGCTGGCTGCCGCTGCATGTCCGCGTCGAGCGCGAGGGCAAGCTCGTCGGCGCGGCGCCCTGCTACCTGAAATCCCATAGCCAGGGCGAATACGTGTTCGACCATGGCTGGGCCGACGCCTACGAGCGGGCCGGCGGCAGCTATTATCCGAAGCTTCAGGTGAGCGTGCCCTTCACACCCGTGACCGGCCCGCGCTTCCTGATCGCGCCCGGCGAGGATCCCGACACGGCGGTCGCGGCCATCGTCGCCGGCCTGCAGGCGCTGCGGAGCGAGACGGACGCCTCCTCGATCCACGTCACCTTCATGCGCGAGCGCGAGGCCGCGCAGGCGCGGGCCCTCGGGATGCTGCCGCGGGTGGACCAGCAGTTCCACTGGCTCAACGAGGGCTATGCCGGCTTCGACGATTTTCTCGGCGCGCTCGCCTCGCGCAAGCGCAAGGCGATCCGGCGCGAGCGGCGGGAGGCCTTGAGCGCGGGGCTGACGGTGGAGCACCGCACCGGATCGGACATCCGCGAGGCCGATTGGGACGCGTTCTACGAGTTCTACCGGGATACCGGCGCCCGCAAATGGGGCAGACCCTATCTCAACCGCACCTTTTTCTCGCTGATCGGCGAGCGCATGGCCGAGCGCATCCTGCTCGTCATCGCCCGGAACGGGGACACGCCGATCGCCGGCGCCATCAATTTCATCGGCGACACGGCGCTCTACGGGCGCAACTGGGGCTGCATCGAGGATCACCCCTTCCTGCATTTCGAAGTCTGCTATTATCAGGCCATCGACTTCGCCCTGGCGCGGGGCTTGCAACGCGTCGAGGCCGGGGCGCAGGGAGAGCACAAGCTCGCCCGCGGCTACCGCCCGGTGCCGATGCATTCGGCCCACGACATCGCCGATCCGGCTCTGGCCCGCGCCGTGGCCGACTACCTGGAGCGGGAGCGCGGCGCCGTCCGGGCGGGGATCGCCGAGTACGAGCGGATGTCGCCGTTCCGCCAGACCTGCGAGGAGGCAGGAGAATGAGCCCGATCGACCGTATCCGCAGCTATGCCGACGAGCTGACCGCCCTGCGGCGGGATCTCCACGCCCATCCCGAGCTCGGCTTCGAGGAGGTCCGCACCTCAGGGATCGTCGCCGCGCAGCTGGAGCGGTTCGGCATCGAGGTCCACCGGGGTCTGGGCAAGACCGGCGTGGTCGGCCTCCTCCAGGGGCGCCCCGGCCCGCGCCGGATCGGGCTGCGCGCGGACATGGACGCCCTGCCGATCACCGAGGAGACCAACCTCCCCTACCGCTCGACCGCGCCGGGCAAGATGCACGCCTGCGGCCATGACGGGCACACCACCATGCTGCTCGGCGCCGCCCGCTACCTCGCCGAGACGCGGGATTTTGCCGGCACCGCCGTGTTCGTGTTCCAGCCGGCCGAGGAAGGCCTGGGCGGCGCCCGCGCCATGATCGCCGACGGCCTGTTCCGGAAGTTCCCGGTGGACGAGATCTACGCGATCCACAACGCGCCGCACGGGCCGCACGGCGTGCTGCAGCTGCGCCCCGGCCCGATCATGGCGGCGGCCGACTTCTTCGACATCCGCATCACCGGCCGCGGCGCGCACGCGGCGATGCCGCATCAGGGAATCGACCCGATCGTGGTCGCCACGGCGCTGGCCCAGGCGATGCAGTCGATCGTCAGCCGCAACAGCAACCCGCTGAAATCCGCCGTGGTCTCGATCACGCAGATCCATGCGGGGGCGGCCTACAACGTCATCCCCGAGGGCGCACATCTCGCCGGCACCGTGCGGACCTTCGACGCCGACCTGCGCCGGCTGATCGCGAGCCGCATCCGCGAGCTGGCGGCGGGCTTCGCGGCGGCCTACGGCGCCACCATCGAGGTCGACCTGCGCGACGTATTCTCGGTGCTCGACAATCACCCCGAGCAAGCGGCCGCCGCCGCCGAGATCGCCACCGAGCTGTTCGGCCCCGAGAACGTCGTGGCCGACACCATGCCGCATATGGGCAGCGAGGATTTCGCCGACATGGTCGCGGCCGTGCCCGGCGCCTATGCCTGGCTCGGAGCCACCCCGGGGCCGGGCCTGCACAATGCGTGCTTCGATTTCGACGACAGCCTGATTCCGCTGGGGGCCGCCTATCTGGCGCGGATGGTGGAGCGGCGCGCGGCGGCGTGAGGATGTGAGAGCAAGGGACGGGATGCGCCATCCGCACCGCTCGGTCAGGATGGCTCATCCGACACCGTTCCGGAGCGATCCCATGCTCGCCGAACCCGACACCGTCCCCGCCGAGGGAGAGCCGCTCACCGAGGCCCGGATGCGCGCGGCGGTCGCCGCCCGCGATGCCGGCTTCGACGGGCGCTTCGTCTACGCGGTGCGCTCCACCGGCATCTATTGCCGGCCGGGCTGCCCGTCGCGGGCGGCGCGGCCCGAGAACCTGTCGTTCCATGCCGGCCCGGCGGAGGCCGAGGAAGCGGGCTTCCGGCCCTGCCGCCGCTGCCGGCCGGACGAGGCGGCCCGGTCGGCGCGGCAGGCGGAGGCCGTGACCCGCGCCTGCCGGCTGATCGAGGCGGCGGAGGCGCCGCCCCCCCTCGATGCCCTGGCCGGCGCGGTGGGCCTGAGCCCGTTTCACTTCCACCGGATCTTCAAGGCGGTGACCGGTGTGACGCCCAAGGCCTATGCCGCGGCCCACCGCGCCGGCCGCGCCGCCGACAGCCTCGCTGAAGGGCGAAGCGTCACGGAGAGCCTCTACGCCGCCGGTTACGGTGCGCCGAGCCGGTTCTATGCCGACGCGGGAGAGCGGCTCGGCATGCCTCCCTCGGTCTACCGCAAGGGCGGCGCGGGCGAGCGGATCGCGTTCGCGGTCGGCCCCTGCGCCCTGGGGCTGGTCCTGGTGGCGGCCACCGAGCGGGGGATCTGCGCGATCCTGCTCGGCGACGCGGCCGACACGCTCCGGGCCGAACTCGCGGCGCGCTTCCCGAAAGCGGAGATCGTGGCCGGCGCGCCGGATTTCGCGGCGACGGTGGCCGCGGTCGTGCGCTTGGTCGCGGAGCCGGGAGGCCCCTTCCCCTTGCCGCTCGATATCGGCGGCACCGCCTTCCAGCAGCGGGTCTGGCAGGCCCTGCGCCGCATCCCGGCGGGCACGACCGCGACCTATGCCGAGATCGCCCGCGCCATCGGCGAGCCGGCGGCGGTGCGCGCGGTCGCCATGGCCTGCGGCGCCAACAGGATCGCCGTGGCGATTCCCTGCCACCGGGTGGTGCGCTCGGACGGGACGCTGTCGGGCTATCGCTGGGGCCCCGCGCGGAAGGCGGCCCTGCTCGCGCGGGAAGGAAACGGACGCGCAGAGGAGACAAGTTAGGCCTCGCCTCAGGCCGGCACGGCGGAGCCGGGCGAGGTCATCCCCCCGGCGGCGTGGGCGCTCCTGGCCTGGATCTCGATGAAGACGCGGGTGACGGTGCGGTTCTTCGCCTTGATGCGGCGCTCCAGCCGCGCGACCGTCCGCTCGACCTCGCCGGCGGGAATGTCGTCGGCGAAGTCGAGGCTGAGATTCACCAGGACGTCGGAGGGGCCGAGATGCTGGGTCAGCACCTCGTTGACGTGCTGCACCGCCCGCTCCTCGCCCACCGCCGCCTGGATCGCGCGCACCACCTCCGGATCGGCGGCCTCGCCGATCAGCAGGCCGTGGGTCTCGATCATCAGGAAGATCGACATGCCGACGAGCACGAGGCCGATGCCGATCGAGGCCCAGCCGTCGAGGGCCGGCTGGTCGAGCACATGCGCCGCCGTCACGCCGGCCATGGCGATGACGAGGCCGATCAGCGCCGCCACGTCCTCGACGAGGATGGTGTAGAGCGCCGGGTCCTTGCTGCGCTGGATCGCGGTGATCGCGCCGCGCTCGCCCTTCTCGGCCCAGAACGCCCGCAGCGCCACGAGGCAGGAATAGCCCTCCGCCAGGATGGCGAAGCCGAGGATCGACACGTTCACCCAGAAGCCGGAGAGGTGGAATCCGAACAGGGTGGCGTCGGCGGCGGGTTCGGGATGCTCGATCTTGTGGGCGCCCTCGTAGATCGCGAAGATGCCGCCGCCCAGGAAGATGAACAGGGCGACGATGAAGGCGTAGAAATACACCTCGCGCCCGTAACCGAACGGGTGCTTGGCATCCGCCGGCTTCTTCGCCCGCTTCAGGCCGAACAGCAGCAGGATCTGGTTGGCGGTGTCGACCAGGGAATGGGCCCCCTCGGCCAGCATCGCCGTCGAGCCGGTGAGGAAGGCGCCGACGAACTTCGCCGCCGCGATGGCGAGGTTGGCGCCCGCCGCCGTGTAGATCGCACCCGTGCTCTCGGCCATGTCCCGCTCTCCCCGGCGCGTCGTCCCGAAAAGTGGCTTCCCGTCTTTCGGGACGATGCGAAAACGGACGCTTCGCGCATCGGTCCGGATGCGGCGTCCAGGACGGCGCGCAAGAGGCGCACCGTCACGGGGCTGTCAACGCCACGGCAGCGGCCAAGGTTGCCGAAACGGTGGACGGGTCGTAGCCACCCGTGCAACCTGCCGCGCGAATGGGAGAAGCCCTGCGATGACGCCTTACGATCCGGACAACGTCTTCGGGAAGATCCTGCGCGGGGAGATTCCCGCCCACACGGTCTACGAGGACGAGCACAGCCTCGCCTTCATGGATGTGATGCCCCAGGGCGAGGGCCACACCCTGGTGATCCCCAAGGCCCCCTCCCGCGGGTTGCTCGATGCCCAGCCCGAAACGCTCACCGCGCTGATCGGCACGGTCCAGCGGGTCGGCCGCGCCGTGACAAAGGCCTTCGCGGCGGACGGGCTGACGCTGTTCCAGTACAACGAGCCGGCCGGCGGGCAGACGGTGTTCCACCTGCATTTCCACCTCCTGCCGCGGCACGACGGGGTGCCGCTGAAGCGCCACGAGGGCGGCATGGCCGACAATGCCGTGCTGGCAGAGCACGCCGCGCGCATCCGGGCGGCTTTGGACGAGGGCTGATCCCGCACACGGCCCGCTCGGCCGGAGCCCGGATCAGGCGTGGGTCGTCCCGCTCGGCGGCCCCATCGTCGCGATCACCGCGCGCAGGGCCGCGTTCTCAGCCTCCAGCTCGGCGATCCGGCGCAGCAGGACGGCGAGGGACGGAGCGGCCGTCGGTTCGGGAGGAACGGGCTTCTGCGCGTCGAAGGCGACCCCCACCGCATCCTCGCGGCGCCAGCGCAGGCTCGAGCGGAGCGTCGCGTCCTTCTGCGGGATGTGGAGGTCGAAGACGTCCGGCAGGCTGTTGGTCTGACTGAGTTCCAACCGCGCGCCCGCCTCCGACAGGTCGCGAACCAGGCAATCCATGGTGGATGCGCCCTTGTTGAAGAGGATCCGTCCCTTGAGGAAGGTCCGTTTGCGGATCTCCTGGCGCCTTTCGCTGCTCATGGGGAAGCCGTTCTCGTGGGGAAGCCGCGTCGCTCCCGACGCATCCCGCCTGTCTCGCATGCCGGCCGTTAAGGAATGCTCGCCGTGCCCTCGACGCGCCCAGCGTCAATCGGCCGATCCGCCCTCCGACCGGCCGGCCTCGTCGAGGCACTGGAACAGGTAGAAGCCGTTGAAGCGCACCGCCGTGGCCGCGGCCCGGTCGTCGAAGCCGGGGGGAGGGGTGACGCTGCCGTCGATCCGGCCGTCGAAGGTCCAGCGGCGGCCGCCGACGAAGCGCGGCACGGCGCAGCTCTCCGGAACCGCGCAGCAGAGCGATTCCCTGCCCCTGCGGCGGAACAGGTTGTAGCTTCGCATCGGACGTCCTCCGCATCGCCGCACCCTCGGAAGAATGGTTAACCCGACAATCGGTCGGGTTTGTGTCGATGCGTCCATGGTCGCCCCGGCGTCAGGCCGGCGTGACGGCGGGTTCCGCCCGGCAATCCGGTTCGTCGGTCCGGGTCTCGCCATCCCGGGTCGCGGCGAGGCGGACGGCGTGGTTGATGAGCGCCATGTGGGTGAAGCCCTGCGGCAGGTTCCCGCGCTGCTCGCCGCTCTCCGCGTCGATCTCCTCGGCGAACAGGCCGAGATCGTTGCCCCGCGCGATCAGCCGCTCGAACAGGGCCTCCGCCGCATCGGTGCGGCCGGCCAGGGCAAGGCACCCGACCCGCCAGAAGGCGCAGGCCGAGAACGTCGCCTCGTCGCCCTCAAGGCCGTCCTCGATCCGGTAGCGGTAGAGGAGATCGCCCGCCCCGAGTTCCTCGCCGATCCGGTCGAGGGTCGCGGCGACGCGCGGGTCGTGGGGGTCGAAGGCATCGAACAGCACGGCGCGGAGCACCGCCGCATCGAGGTCGTCCGAATCGTAGGCCATGGTGTAGGCCCCGCGCGACGGGTTCCAGCCCCTGTCATGGTACTCGGCGCGGATCTCCCGCGCGGCCCGCTCCCAGCCCGCGACGGTTTCGGGATCGGCGAGCCGGTGCTTCGGATCGGCGCGGGCGATCTGCACCGCGCGGTCGAGCCCGACCCAGAGCATGGCCTTGGTGTGAAGGCTCTGGCGCTTGCGCGTGCGCATCTCCCACAGGCCGTGATCGGGGGCGTGGCGGGCCTCGACGATGTGGCCGGTGAGGTGGGCGAGCGCCTCGGGCAGATGGTCGTTGACCTTGACCGGCGGATCGAAATCGACCGCCTGCAGATAGCCGTGCAGGGCGACCAGGAACTCGCCGTAGATGTCGTACTGGTCCTGATCGGCGGCGGCGTTGCCGATCGTCACCGGGCCGGTTGCGCGCCAGCCGCGCAGGTGGTCGAGGGCCTGCTCGGCCGGCACCGGACCGCGCAGGGCGTACATCAGGTGCAGGTCGCGCCCCCGGCTCGGATCGGCCTCGCGCAGGAAACGCAGGAACTCGGCGGCCTCCCGGTCGTAACCGAGATTGACGAAGGCGGTGACGGTGAAGCTCGCATCCCGCATCCAGACGTAGCGGTAATCGTAGTTGCGGTTGCCCGGCACCGCCTCGGGCAGGCCGGCGGTCGCGGCGGCGACGATGCCGCCGGAGGGGCCGTGGGTCAGGAGCTTGAGGGTCAGCGCGCTGCGCAGGGAGCTATGCGGGAGATTGGGTGACGACGGTGTG
>NZ_NKUI01000059.1 GCF_014845115.1 Methylorubrum zatmanii
GCTACGCCAGGCGCGAAGGTCCTCGGCCAGTTGCTCGAAGCAGCCGGCCGACAGCCAGCGTTGTGCCTGCTGGTAGACCGCCGCCCAGGGCGGCAGAGCTATGCGGGAGATTGGGTGACGACGGTGTGTTGAAGGCGGCGTATCGAGGCGGGTGTCGAAGCCTGCCAGAACCTCTCAGCGAGAGCGATACGCCATGGAGACACCTACCAACATCGTCCGGCTTCGTCAGCCCGAAGACCTCGACGATCCCCTGACCGAGGTGCTGCGCGCCGGGGCCCGCCGCCTGCTCGCCCAAGCTGTTGAGATGGAGGCGGACGCGTTCCTGAGCGCGATGCAGGATCTGCGGCTTCCGGACGGACGCGCGCGGCTGGTGCGGCACGGCCATGGCCCGGAGCGGGCGATCCAGACCGGCATCGGCCCGGTGCCGGTGGCGCGGGTTCGTGTCCGAGATCGCGGCGCGAGCGGATCTGAGGACCGGGTTCGGTTCACCTCGACGCTCCTGCCGAAGTGGGCGCGGCGCACCCGCAGCCTGGATGCGTTACTGCCGGTCCTGTACCTACGCGGTGTCTCGACCGGCGACTTCCAGGAGGCGCTGGCCGCCCTTCTGGGTCGGGATGCTCCGAACCTCTCGCCGGCCGTCATTGCCCGGCTGACCGCGGCCTGGGCGGACGAGTATGCCCGCTGGCAGGGCCGCGATCTCTCCGCACGCCGCTACGTCTATGTCTGGGCCGACGGCGTCTACCTGCAGGCCCGGATGGAGGACCAGGCCGAGTGCATGCTCGTGCTGATCGGGGCGACGCCCGAGGGCCGGAAAGAACTCGTCGGCTTCCAGGTGGGCGTGCGCGAGAGCGCCCAGAGCTGGCGCGAGCTGCTCGTCGACGTGAAGCGGCGTGGGCTGTCGATCGCGCCCGAGATCGCGGTCGGCGACGGCGCACTCGGCTTCTGGCAGGCCCTGGACGAGGTCTTTCCGGGCACCGCTCACCAACGGTGTTGGGTTCACAAAGCGGCCAACGTCCTCGACAAGGTGCCGAAGTCCGTTCAGGGCGCGATGAAGGTGGATCTGCGTGAGATCCACGGTGCGCCGACCCGGGCGGCGGCCGAGGCGGCGCTGGCTGTCTTCGTCGAGAAGTACGGGGCCAAGTACCCGCGCGCCGCCACCTGCCTGACCAAGGACCGGGAGGCGCTGCTGGCGTTCTACGACTTCCCGGCCGAGCACTGGGACCACCTGCGCAGCTCGAACCCGATCGAGAGCGTGTTCGCCACGGTGCGGCATCGGACCGTGCGGACCAAAGGTGCACTCTCGGCCACGACCGCCAAGCTGATGGTGTTCAAGCTGGTGATGGCAGCCTCGAAAACCTGGCGACGGTTGAAGGGCGAAAACCAGTTGCCGAAGGTCGTGGCCGGCGTCATCTTCCGCGACGGGACCGAGGTCACCGCGAGCCCAGATCACCGCGCCGCCTGACCGCCTCCGTCACCTAAAATCCTGCATAGCTCCCGCACTTCCAGCGCGCCGTCTTTCATCGAAGCCGTAA
>NZ_NKUI01000006.1 GCF_014845115.1 Methylorubrum zatmanii
GGCCTGGGCGAGGCGGGGGCGACGGTGATCGTCACCGCGCGCTCCTCCGAGACCGGCCGGCGCACCGAGACGCGCCCGGAGGCGATCGAGGACACCGCCCGCGCCGTCGATGCGGCGGGGGGCGAGGGCCACCACTACCTGTGCGACCACACCAGCGAGCGGGCGGTGGACGAACTGGTGCACTGGACGCTGCGCCGCTTCGGCCGGATCGATGTGGCGGCCTCCAGCGTCTGGGGCGGCAACGAGGGGTTCGACGGCGAACGCTACCCCGACGGCGCCGCCTGGGGCACGCCGTTCTGGCGCCGCTCGGCCGAGCCGTTCTCGCGCTTCCTGGGGACCGGGCCCTATCCGGGGCTGCTGCTGGCCCGCGCGGTGGCGCCGGCCATGGTGTCGGCGGGCGCCGGCCTGATCGCCTTCGCCTCCTTCGGCACGGAGGAGGGCTATCTCGGCGATCTCTATTACGACCTCGCCAAGGCGGTGACCAACCGCCTCGCCTATGCCTGCGCGCAGGAGCTTTCTCCGCACGGGGTCTGTGCCCTGTCGCTGTCGCCGGGCTTCGTCGCCACCGAGCGGGTGCGCGATGTGGGGCAGGAGGCTCTGGCGACCGAGAGCCCGCTCTATGCCGGCCGGGCGCTGGCCGCGCTCGCCGCCGATCCGGCCGTGCTGGACCGGGCCGGGCGGACGCTCCATGTCGGCGACCTCGCCCGCGCCTACGGCTTCACCGACGCCGACGGACGCCAACCGGAGCGATTCCGGGTCGCAGCAGGGGACGCAGGAGGGGAGATCGCATGAGTGATGGCATGAGTGACAGCAGCAGCCTGACCGGAAAAACCCTGTTCATCACCGGCGCCTCGCGGGGCATCGGGCTGGCCATCGGCCTGCGGGCGGCCCGCGACGGCGCCAACGTCGCCATCGCCGCCAAGACCGCCGCGCCGCATCCGAAGCTGGAGGGCACGATCTTCACCGCCGCCGAGCAGATCGAGCGGGCCGGGGGCAAGGCGCTGCCGCTGGTGGTGGATGTCCGCGACGAGGAGGCGGTGAGGGACGCCCTCGACCGGACCGCGAACACGTTCGGCGGCCTCGACATCGTGGTCAACAATGCCAGCGCGATCTCGCTGTCGACCACGCCCAAGACCGAGATGAAGCGCTTCGATCTGATGCACCAGATCAACACGCGCGGCACCTACATGGTCAGCAAATACGCGATTCCCTATCTGGAGAAGGCGGAAAACCCGCACATCCTGATGCTCTCGCCGCCCCTCGACATGGCGGAGAAGTGGTTCGCGCCGCATCTGGCCTACACGATGGCCAAGTTCGGCATGTCGCTCTGCGTGCTCGGGCTGGCGGGGGAGTTGCGGAGCCGGGGCATCGCCGTCAACGCCCTGTGGCCGCGCACCACCATCGCCACGGCGGCGGTGCAGAACCTGCTCGGCGGCGACGCGCTGATGCAGGCGAGCCGCACCCCGGAGATCATGGCGGACGCCGCCCACGCCCTGTTCCTCAAGGATGCGCGCGGCATCACCGGGCGCTTCCTGATCGACGACACGTTCCTGGCCGAGGAGGGTGTCACGGAGTTTTCAAAATATCGCGTCACAGCGGGGGTCCCGCTTGCGCCGGACTTCTTCGTGCCGGAGACAAGCGTCGCGCCCCCCGGGGCGCTGGATTGAGGCTTCTCCTTCAGGTCGCACGCCCTTGATCTTCACGCACAAGCCCGTCGCGGGCGACACCCAGACGGTGCTGGAGCGCCGCTACCTCGATCTGCAGGAGCCGATCCCGGAGGATACGGTCTGGCTCGACCTCGTCCGCCCGACCCGGGAGGAGGAGGTGAAGGTCGAATCCTTCCTCGGCATCACCGTGCCGACCCGGGAAGAGATGAAGGACATCGAGCCCTCCGAGCTGCTCTATGTCGAGGCGGGCGCCCGCTACATGACCGGCCGGGTGCTCTCCCGCGTCAGCGATTCCGAGGAGCCGGGGCTGGCCGGCATCACCTTCATCCTGCGCGACAACCGGCTGATCACCGTGCGCTACGAGGAGCCGCAATCCTTCCGCATGTACACCCAGCGCGCCGGCCGGGCGACGGGCAACGGCCCGTCGAGCTCGGTCTCCGGCGAGTCGATCCTGGCCGGGCTGATCGAGGCGGTGATCGACCGCGCCGCCGACGTGCTTCAGCTCCAGGGCGAGCGGATCGACCGGCTCTCGCGCAAGATCTTCGAGGACAAGGGCGATCCCTCCGCCCGCAACACCGCCCTCCAGGACACGCTGCGGGCCCTCGGCCGGCACGGCGACCTGATCTCGAAGCAGCGCGAGAGCCTCGTCTCGATGGAGCGCATCCTGCTCTCGCTCTCGGCCACCTACCGCACGGCCAAGGCCCCGCGGGAATTGCGCGAGGACGTGCGCTCGACCCTGCGCGACCTGCAATCGCTGGAGGAGCACGCGACCTTCATCTCGGCCAAGATCCAGTTCCTGCTCGACGCGACGCTGGGCCTCGTGAACCTGGAACAGAACAACATCATCAAGCTGTTCTCGGTCATGGCGGTGGTGTTCATGCCGCCGACCCTGATCGCCTCGATCTACGGCATGAACTTCAAGACCATGCCGGAACTCGAATGGCATTTCGGCTACCCCGTCGCGGTCGGCATGATGGTGGTGGCGGCCGTGCTGCCCTACGTGTTCTTCCGCTGGAAGAAGTGGCTCTGAGGGCCAGCCTCGGGGGCAACACCACCAGGGCGGAGCGGAAGAACAGCGAGGGTTATCCCGCCGCTTTCGACCGCTCGCCGAGGGAAGAAGGCTTGAGGGCCGAGCGTCGTGCCTGCCGCGAAATCGGGAATCCGGTGCGCGAATGGCCTGCATCCTGCCTTCATCCGGGAACGATGGGCTGCCATCGACCCTGCCGATCCGGCTTTGCACCGCGAGTGTCGCCCCGATGAAATCCGTTGCTTGTCTCGTTGCCGCGTTCCTCGCCTGGACCGTGCCGGCCACGGCCCACGACCTCTGGCTGGCCCCCGGCCAAGGCGGCGTCCATGTGCTCTACGGGCATCCCCACGAGCCGGAGATGCCGAGCGCGGCCAAGCTGATGAGCCTGACCGCCTACGAGGCGTCCGGCACGAAGGCGCTGGCGGCGAAGGCGGAAGCGGGCGTGCTGCGGGCGGCCTACCAGGGCGACGCCCTCGTCGCGGCGGCCTACGACAACGGCTATTGGGTTCGCCTCGAGGACGGGACCTACCGCAACGCCAGCAAACGCGTGCTGCCCCTGGCGACCAAGAGCCTATGGTCGATGAAGTTCGCCAAGGCGGCCCTCGGCGCGGCCGCCCCCTGGGATCGGGTGGTCGGCCACCCGCTGGAGATCGTGCCGCTGGAAGATCCGGCGACAGCCTCCGGCACGATCCGGGTCAAGGTCCTGTTCGAGGGCCGTCCGCTGGCCAGCGCCAGCGTGGTCGCGACGGACGGCGTCAATTTCAAGAGTGAGGCGGATCAGGCGCGCGCCACGACCGATGCCGAGGGCATTGCCAGGGTCCCCCTCCGCAGCGCCGGCCCGCAGGTGCTCGCTGCCAGCCATCATGTCCGCCCCTCGCAGACCCCGCAGCTGGCCGACACCGACGCCTATTCGGCGACCTTCGCCTTCACGATCTCCGACCCGAAGACGAACTGAACGGAAGCCTCCGAACGGCAACAGACGACTCCGGCGGTGACGCCGGGGCTGTCTGCCCGGGCTAACATCCGAACGGGCGCGGTGCCGGAGATCTACGCGCCTTGGTTTCATACCCAATCCGGTTGCCCAATCCGGTTGCCCAATCCGGTTGCCCAATCCGGTTGATCCCTTCGGGAGGGCGGATTCGGGTTTCGCTCGAACGCCGCGCGGGCTTGCCGAGACGCACCCCGCTCCGATCAAGCGGAGGCCGTATCCTGCATCAGGCCCGCGCAGCCGGTGCAACTGATACCGCCCTACGACAACGGCCGCTCTCGGGCTGAGGAGGCGTTGTGAGCGAGGATGGCTTGGAAGGGTCAGATGCGGGACGTCCGTATCCGGGTGGAAGGGCGGAAGCCGCGCTCCCAACCCCTCACAGTCCTTCCCAGCCGCCCGCCGCGCCGCCCTCCCTCACACCGAAAACCGCACCCCCGTGAGCGTCGCCATCACCGTCCACAGACGGGCCGCCGTCGCCCGGTCGCGGGCATGGGCGGCGAGGGCGGCGGGCTTCGGGTGGCCCTTCGCCTCCCAGAACCCGTCCGGGCCGTAATAGCCGCCGCCTTCCGCCTCCGGGGCGGTGGCGGCGTAGAGGATGGGCAGGGCACCCTGGGCGGCGGATTGGCCGACGAGGGAGAACAGGGCATGCCCGACCCAGCGCTGGAACGCGCCGGCCCGGTCGCCCCGGCGAAACACCTCGGTGACGGCGAGCCCCGGATGGGCCGCCAGGGCGGCGATGCCGGAGCCCGACGCCTTGAGCCGCCGGTCGAGTTCGAGGGCGAACATCAGGAGCGCGAGCTTGCTCTGACGGTAGGCGGCCTGCGGCCCGTAACCCTCGCGCCAGTGGAGGTCGTCGAAGCGGATCCGGCCGCTGCGATGGGCGAGGCTCGCCACCGCGACGATCCGCGCCGTGGGGCTCAGGGCGGGCAGGAGCAGCCCGGTCAGGGCGACATGGCCGAGGGTGTTGGTGGCGAGCTGACGTTCGAACCCGTCCACGCTCTCCTCGCGGGAGGGCACGGCGGCGATCCCGGCATTGAGGATGAGCCGGTCGATCGGCTGCCGCGCCGGCCAATCCGCGGCGAAGGCGCGCACGGAGGCCAGGGACGCGGTGTCGATCAGGCGCACGGCGAGATCGGCGCCGGGATGCGCGCGGGCGATGGCCTCGGCGGCGCGCGCCCCCTTCGCGGCATCGCGCACCGCCAGCACCACCGCCGCGCCGGCCCCGGCCAGGGCCAGCGCCGTCTCGTATCCGAGCCCGGCGCTCGCTCCCGTCACCACGGCACGGCGGCCGGCCTGGGAGGGGATGTCGGCGACGGTCCAGCCTCGTCTCGCCATCGGGCGGCATGCCTCCGCGTTGCAAAAAAAGATGCAGAAAAAAATCCGATCGCGCGAAACCGATCCCGCGCGCCCTCCGTAATGGCCCGCGAAATCCCCGGAAGGACGGGGCTTTTCGCACAGGAGGAAACCATGATCCGTATCCGTAGTTCGGTCGCGACCCGCGCCGCCCTCGCGCTCGCCCTCACCCTGGGCGCCGCGGCGCCGACGGCGGCGCTCGCCAAGAACCCGATGGTCGGCGGCGCCCCGATGTACGCCTCCAAGACCATCGTCGAGAACGCGGTGAACTCGAAGGACCACACCACCCTGGTGGCGGCGGTGAAGGCGGCGGGCCTCGTCGACACCCTGAACGGTCCCGGCCCCTTCACCGTCTTCGCGCCGACCAATGCCGCCTTCGCCAAGCTCCCGGCGGGCACGGTCGAGACCCTGGTGCAGCCGCAGAACAAGGCGACGCTCACCGGCATCCTGACCTATCACGTCGTGCCGGGCACCTATACCGCCAAGGATCTGATGGCCCTGGCCAAGAAGAACGGCGGCGAGGCCAGCCTCAAGACGGTCCAGGGCGAGCCGCTCACGGTCCAGACCCGCGGCAAGAAGGTGTTCGTGACCGACGCCAAGGGCAACACCGCCACCGTCACGGTCGCCAACGTGATGCAGTCGAACGGCGTGATCCACGTCATCAACGGCGTGCTCCAGCCCTGATCCGGCCCAGAACTCCTTGAGAGGCGACGCCCCGGCCCGAACGGGCCGGGGCGCATTCCGGTGTCCCCCGTCGTCACACGCTCTCCGCCGGACCGGCATCCCCTTCGGCGCGGAGCGCGCTATCCTTTTTTCGGCGATGCCCTTGATGCCGACGCCCTCGATGCCCTGCCGCGACGCGCGCCGCCCCCGCTCGGACAGGCCCTGGCCCCTCTCGCCCGCGAAGGAGACCGCCGATGCCGGCACAGACAGTCCTCGCCGCCGCGGCCGCCCTGGCGCTCGGACAGGGGACGCCGCCGCTCTCCTCCGTCTCCGCCACCACGACCTATCGTCGCACCGAGGTGAACGGCGTCGGCCTCTTCTACCGTGAGGCCGGCCCGCGCGACGCGCCGACGCTCCTGCTGCTGCACGGCTATCCCTCGTCCTCGCGGCAATGGGATCCGCTGCTGCCGCTGCTCGCCGACCGCTACCACCTGATCGCGCCCGATTATCCCGGCTTCGGCCACAGCGACGCGCCGTCCCCGGCCGATTACGCCTACACCTTCGACAACCTCGCCAGGACGATGGAGGGGCTGGTCACGCAACTCGGCCTCGCGCGCTACACCCTCTTCCTCCAGGATTACGGCGGACCGGTCGGCTTCCGCATGGCGCTGGCCCATCCCGAGCGGGTCAGCGCCCTGATCGTCCAGAACGCCAACGCCTATACCGAGGGGCTCGGGGCGAAATGGCAGGGCATCGCCCGATACTGGGCCGATCCCGCCGCCCATCCCGAGCAGGTCGATGCCTTCACCTCGCTCGAGGGCGCCAAGCAGCGCCATCTCGGCACCAGCCCCAACCCGGAGCGCTACAACCCGGACAGCTGGGTCGACGAATATGCCGGCCTCACCCGTCCGGGGGCGAGGGAGATCCAGGCGGCGCTGCTCTACGATTACCGCACCAACCTCGCCGCCTACCCGGCCTGGCAGGCCTGGATGCGCGACCACCCGCTTCCGACGCTGATCCTGTGGGGCCGCTACGACCCCTCGTTCCTCGTGCCGGGGGCGGAAGCCTATCTGCGCGACAGGCCGACGGCCGAGCTGCATATCCTGAATGCCGGACATTTCGCGCTGGACGAGGCCACGGACGCGGTCGCCCGGCTGACGCGGGACTTCCTCGGCCGCCATGTCACGGCCCCCTCCGCTCCGTGACCTTCGCCTCACCGGAGACGATCAGCTCCGCCGGCGGCCGACGATGTGGGGCGCGTCATGCACAAGCGGCAGGTGCGGGCGGCCGGCCTCGTCGATGGCGGGGCCCGCGAAGGTATTGAGGCCTGGCAGCAGCACGGCGTCGGGCCGCGCCGAGGCGACGAAGACCTGCTTGGCGTTGTCGGGCCGCACCTCGATGCAGGCCGGATCGTCCAGCGTCCCGGCAGAGACGCCGCACAGACCGGGAAAACGCTCGAAGGTCATGAAGAGCATCGTCCCGCAGGTGGCGCAGAAATGCAGGTCGACCGGCTTGCCGCTGCCCTCCGAGCGGTGCCGGTAGGTCGCCGGCTGGCCCGAGGTGACGCGCAGATCGTCGCGGTCGAACAACGGCTCGACGAGATGGCTCGATCCGGTCACGCGCTGGCAGAAGCGGCAGTGGCAGAGCGTGACCCGCAGCGGCGGGCTGCGCGCCTCGTAGCGCAGGGCCCCGCACAGACAGCCGCCCGACAGAACCGGCATGCGCCCTCCGCACCCGCTCGAACCAAGCCCGGCCCGCCCTCCGCCCTGATCGCGGCCCCTACCTTAATCAGGGCGCCCGTATCCGCATAGGACGATTCCGGAGAAGTGGATGCCGGCGCGGCGCAAGACTGCGCATCGCACGACAACGGAGCGCCGATGGTCCGCCCAGCCGGCACAATGATCGATCGAAACAATTCGGACAGGTCGGCGCCCGCGAGCCGCAATCCTTACGACCGAATAGTATGAGAAGATGCGCAATCCCCAGCACATCCGCCTGGCATTCTCATATTTTCCTACACGACAACACGCGAATCTCGCACAAACGATCCCGGCGGCGGGACGGCCCGCGGCCGAAACCACTCATTGAAAGAAACGATGCGTTTCCATCGTTTCTGTTTTCGAGCCTCTCTAACGGGATCATCCTCTCACCATCGCCTCACCGCCGGGGCGGCTCGAACCGGACGCGCCCGGCCCCCTTCACGGAGACGCATCATGGCGACGATCACCACCGAGGACGGGACCGAGATCTACTACAAGGATTGGGGGCCGAAGGACGCGCAGCCGATCATGTTCCATCACGGCTGGCCGCTCTCCTCCGACGATTGGGACGGGCAGATGCTGTTCTTCCTGCAGCACGGCTTCCGCGTCATCGCCCATGACCGGCGCGGGCACGGCCGCTCGGCGCAGGTCTCCGAAGGCCACGACATGGACCATTACGCCGCCGACGCCTCGGCGGTGGTCGCGCATCTCGATCTGAGGAACGCCGTCCATATCGGCCATTCCACCGGCGGCGGGCAGGTGGCGCGCTACGTCGCCCGGTTCGGCGAGCCGCAGGGCCGGGTGGCCAAGGCGGTGCTGGTGAGCGCGGTGCCGCCGCTGATGCTGCGCACAGAGGCCAATCCGGAGGGACTGCCGATCGAGGTGTTCGACGGCTTCCGCAAGGCCTTGGCCGACAACCGCGCCCAGTTCTTCCTCGATGTCCCGACCGGCCCGTTCTACGGCTTCAACCGCGACGGGGCGACGATCCGCGAGGGTGTGATCCGCAACTGGTGGCGCCAGGGCATGATGGGCTCGGCCAAGGCCCATTACGAGGGCATCAAGGCCTTCTCCGAAACCGACCAGACCGAGGATCTGAAGGCGATCTCGGTCCCGACCCTGGTGCTGCACGGAGAGGACGACCAGATCGTGCCGATCGTCGCCTCGGCGCCGAAATCGGTCAAGCTGCTGCGGAACGGCACGCTGAAGACCTATCCGGGCCTGCCGCACGGGATGCTCACCACCCATGCGGACCTGCTCAACGCCGACCTCCTGGCCTTCATCCGCGGCTGAGCGCGGCGGCCGCGTCGCGGAGCGGACGGGCGGCGGCGGGGCACTGCCTCGCTCCTGCCCGAAGAGAGGCCGAAGAGCGGGGGAAAACCCGGCCTGCCCCCGCCGAATTGGTCTTTGCCGTCGCTTTCGTGCTAAGCCTTGAGGAGAACCCCCGACGGTCCTGCTCGGGGCTTTTTATCGTCCCGCGCTCGACCCTTCCGCGTCGGGACGCCGCGCGCCGCCGCCGGGACCCCGTGCGGCGCGATCCTCATCGAAAGACCTTTTCATGAGCGACGACATCGACGCCAAGACCCGCGCCGCCGACCGCGCGGAGCGGGCGGAGCGCATGGCCCGGGAGGGCCAGCAGGCCATGGCCGAGCATCTGGCCGCCGTCAAAGCCGTGGACGAGCGCACGGTCCGCCTGCGGGCCCTGCGGCTGGCCAAGGAGGCGGAGGAGGCTGCGGCCAAGGCCGCCAACCCACCCGCGCCCAAGCGCAGCCGCAAGAAGGCGACGGCCTGACCGCCATGGCGATCGACCGCACCCGCCGCCCGAGCGACCCCCGTCAGGCGGCCGAGGCCGCCTTCCGGGCCGTGACACGCAAGACGCCCGAGGCTGCCGCCCCGGCCGCGCCCAAGGCGGCGATCGTTCCCGGCGTGCGGGAGACGGTCTCGCTGCGCATCGACAAGGCGGTGCTGGAGCATTTCCAGAAGGACGGCCCCGGCTGGCAGGACCGCATCAACGCCGCCCTCAAGGCCGCCGCCGGGCTGTGACGGCGGGCCTGCCGGCCGCCGGATGCCGGGGGAGGGGCGCGTGAGCGGGCTCGTGGGCCTGCTCGGTCTCAGCCCCGACGAGGCGACGGCCCTTCTGCTCTCCCTGCGGGTCGGCGCCGTGGCGACCCTCGCGAGCCTGCTGCCCGGCCTCGCCGTGGCGTGGCTGCTGGCGCGCCGGCGCTTTCCCGGCCACGCCCTGCTCGACGGGCTGGTTCACCTGCCGCTGATCCTGCCGCCGGTGGTGACGGGTTACCTGCTGCTCCTCGCCTTCGGCCGGCGCGGGCTGTTCGGCGCGTGGCTCGCCGAGATCGGCATCGTGTTCTCGTTCCGCTGGACCGGCGCGGCGCTCGCCTGCGCGGTGATGGGCTTCCCGCTGATGGTGCGGGCGATGCGCCTGTCGATCGAGGCGGTCGACCGCAAGCTCGAACAGGCGGCGGCGACGCTGGGCGCCGCCCCGCCCCTGGGGTTCCTGACGGGGACCCTGCCGCTCAGCCTGCCCGGCATCCTCGCCGGGGCCGGGGTCGCCTTCGCCAAGGCGATGGGAGAGTTCGGGGCCACCCTCACCTTCTTCCCCCA
>NZ_NKUI01000060.1 GCF_014845115.1 Methylorubrum zatmanii
GGGCTGGGCAAGGCGCGGGGCAAGCTCGGGGAACGGTGCGAGGCACGGGCTCGCCCCTCGCCCTCAGTCTCCCCGCGCGACGGCGGTGGCGGATCCGTCCAGGCCCGGTGCTGGCTTCCGCTCTGCCGCGCACCCCGAAAACCCCTCCCCGGAGGGGGAGGGGGATCTGCTGGCGTCTTCGGTGCGGCCGTGCCGGAGCATCAGCCCTCGGCCACGATCTTGTCGATGGTGATCGGCAGGTGGCGGATGCGCTTGCCGGTGGCGTGGAAGACCGCGTTCGAGATCGCGGCGGCGACGCCGACGATGCCGATCTCGCCGAGGCCCTTCACGCCGAGGGGGTTCGCCTTGTCCTCCTCGTCGACGAAGATCACGTCGATGTCGGGGATGTCGGCGTGAACCGGCACGTGATACTCGCCGAGATTGTGGTTCATGAACCGGCCGATGCGGTGGTCGAGCATCGATTCCTCGTGCAGGGCCGAGCCGATCCCCATGACGATGCCGCCGAGGATCTGGCTGCGGGCCGTCTTGAGATTGATGATCTTGCCCGCCGCGATGGCCGAGACCACGCGGGTGCAGCGCACGACACCGAGTTCCTCGTCGATCTTCACCTCCGCGAAGATCGCCGAATGGGTGTAGGCGTTGTACTGCTCGCCGAAATCCTTGTCCGGGGCGGCCTCGCCGGTGGCTTCGAGCTTCTCGGTCCGGGACGCTTTCAGCACATCGGTCAGGGCGATGCTCTTGCTGGGATCGCCCGTCACCTCGATCCGGCCGTTCGAGAAGACCACGCGCTCGAAATCGACATTGGCGAGCGGTGAGTTCTCCAAGCCGCGCGCCAGCTTGAACGCCTGCTCGGCGATGTCGCGGCAAGCCTTCATCACGGCGGTGCCGGAGGAGGCGGCCGTCCATGAGCCGCCGGCCACCGGCGCCTGGGCGAGCTTGGTGTCGCCGAGCTTGGTCGTGACGTGGTCCAGCGGCAGGCCCAGCGTGTCGGCGGCGATCTGCGTCAGGATGGTGTAGGTGCCGGTGCCGAGGTCGCCGGTCTGGTTGCCGATCTCGAGCCGTCCGTCGGCGGTGAGGACCGCCTGGGCGCTCGATTGCATCATCATCGATTCCCAGATGCCGGTCGCCATGCCCCAGCCGACCAGTTCGCGGCCCTCCCGCATGGAGCGCGGCTGCGGATCGCGCCGGCTCCAGCCGAAGCGTTCGGCACCCTGGCGGAAGCAATCCTTCAGCGCCTTCGAGCCGAACGGCTTGTCCTCGGTCTGGTCGTGGTCGGTGTAGTTCTTCAGGCGCAGTTCGATCGGATCCTGGCCTGTGGCGTAGGCCAGTTCGTCCATCGCCGTCTCGATGGCGTAGACACCGGTCACCGCACCCGGCGCGCGCATGTCGCCGGGGGTCGGCGTATCGATCTTGGTCAGACTGTAATTCAGCGCGACGTTGTCGCACTCGTAGAGGACGCCCGACCAGTTGACGACGACCTCCTGGTAATCCTCGTAGGTCGAGGTGCCCTGCACCGCATCGTGCTTGAGCGCGGTGAGCTTGCCGCTTCGCTCGGCGCCGAGGGCGACGGTCTGGATCGCTTCCGAGCGGTAGGTGAAGGACCACATCTGGTCGCGGGTCAGCGTCACCCGCACCGAGCGGCCGAGGTCACGCGCCGCCAGCATCGCCAGGAACAGCTGGTATTGCGGGCGAAGCCCCGAGCCGAAGCCGCCGCCGAGATAGGGGTTCAACACCCGCACCTGTTCCGGCTTCAGGCCGAAGGCGCCGCCGATATATTGGTGGGTGTTCGTGACACCCTGGATCTTGTCGTAGACGGTGTAGGTGCCGTCCTTCTCCACGACGACGGTGGAGGCGTGCGGCTCCATCGGATTGTGGTGCTCGTCGGCCATCCGGTACTGGGCGCTTACACGGATCTCCGCGGCATCGAACGCCTTGGATGCGTCGCCCCACGGCTCCGGCGGCGGCTTGATGCCTTCTCGCTTCATCGGCGGATCGTAGGAATCGTCCGTCCGCGCGGCGATGTCGGTCTGAGGCGCCGTCACCTCGTAATCGACCCGCACCAGTGAGGCGGCGTAGCGCGCGGTCTCGAAATCCTCCGCGACCACGAGGGCGACCGGCTGGCCGGAGAACACGATCCGGTCGGAGGCCAGAGCCTGGAACGGCGCGCCGGGGGGCGCCACCGCGTCCTGGTAATCCTCCGGCTTGTCGGAGGTGGCCGGGCGGTTCTCGTGGGTGATCACCTTGATCACGCCGGGCACCGCTTCCGCGGCGGCGGCGTCGATGCCCTTGATGCGGCCCTTGGCGATGGCGCTCGACACGACCACGCCGTAGGCGAGGTCGGGGGCGGCGAACTCGCCGGCATATTTGGCGAGGCCCGTGACCTTGGCCGGGCCGTCGACGCGGCTGATGGCGCTGCCGACGAACCGGTCGCGCCCGGCCGCCGTGCTGATCTGAACGGTCATGGCAGGTTCCTACTGGATGCGCTTGTCGGACTGGGACTGGGGCGTGCCGGCGGCGGCCTGTTCGAGGCCGCGGACGATGGCGCGGCGCGCCAGCTCGATCTTGAAGCCGTTGGTCGATTGCGGCTTGGCCTCCCGCAGGATCAGGTCGGCCGCCGCCTCGAAGGTCTTGCGCGTGGCGGTCTGGCCCTGGAGCAGGGCTTCGGCCTCGCCGTTGCGCCAGGGCTTGTGCGCGACGCCGCCGAGGGCGAGGCGGGCGGTGCGGATGGTCTGGCCGTCGAGTTCGAGGGCGGCGGCCACCGAGACCAGGGCGAAGGCGTAGGAGAGCCGGTCGCGCAGCTTCAGGTAGGTGTAGTGCGTGGTGAAGGTTTGGGCCGGCAGGTCGATGGCGACGATGATCTCGCCGGGCGCGAGATTGGTGTCCCTGGACGGCTCGTCGCCGGGCAGACGGTGAAACTCGGCGAAGGGAATCGCGCGGTCGCCCTGCGGCCCGCTCACCTGCACCGTCGCCTCCAGCGCGGCCAGGGCCACGCACATGTCGGACGGGTGGGTGGCGATGCATTGATCGCTCGCCCCGAGGATGGCGTGGATGCGGTTCACGCCGCCGATGGCCGAGCAGCCGGTGCCGGGCTCGCGCTTGTTGCAGGGCGTGGCCGTATCGTAGAAGTAGTAACAGCGGGTGCGCTGCAATAGGTTGCCGCCGGTCGAGGCGGCGTTGCGCAGCTGCGCCGAAGCGCCGGCCAGGATCGCACTCGACAGGAGCGGGTAGCGCTCCTTGATCCGCGCATCGTAGGCCAGGGCTGCATTGGTCACCAGCGCACCGATGCGAAGGCCGCCGTCGCTCTCCTCGATCTCGCCGAGGGGCAGCCGGGTGATGTCGATCAGCTTGCCGGGCTTCTCGACGTCGTACTTCATCAGGTCGATGAGGTTGGTGCCGCCAGCGATGAAGCGGGCTGCCGGATCGGCGCCGAGGGCCTGCACCGCCTCCGCCACCGTGCCGGGGCGGACGTAATCGAAGCGGTTCATCGGGCGTCTCCCTGGTGCATCACCTCTTCGATGGCATCGACGATATTGGTGTAGGCGCCGCAGCGGCAGATGTTGCCGCTCATCGCCTCCCGGATCTCGTCGCGGGTCTTGGCATGGCCCTCGTTCATCAGGCCGACCGAGGAGCACAGCTGGCCCGGCGTGCAGTAGCCGCACTGGAAGGCGTCGTGCTCGACGAAGGCTTCCTGGATCGGGTGGAGGCTGTTCTTGCCTTCGCGCTGACCGAGGCCGGCGAGCCCTTCGACCGTGGTGATCTCGGCGCCGTCCTTCATCACGGCCAGGGTTAGGCAGGAATTGATGCGCGTGCCGTTCACCAGAACGGTGCAGGCGCCGCACTGGCCGTGGTCGCAGCCCTTCTTCGTGCCGGTGAGATCCAGGCGCTCGCGCAGGAGGTCGAGCAGGGTGGTCCAGGGCGCCACCTGAAGCTCACGCCGCTCGCCGTTGATGGTGAGCGTAATCCCGATTGTCCCGACCGCGCCGGGCGAACCGCTGTCGATGAGCATGGTTGAATCCGCGATGAGGCGCAGCCCTACCGGAGAAAACGCGGGACGGGCGGTCGCGCGTCGGATCCGGACAGGGTGTCGCGTCTGGGAAGGGCGCAGGCTCGCGGCCCGCGCCGGGTTGTGTCGATAACTGTTCCAAGGTGGCCCTGTTCCGCTCCGGGCTGGGGATGCGGCCCTCCGGGGCTTCGCGGCGCATTCGGGGTTACGCCGAGGGGGAAGCTCGGCTAACGCTCATCGCCCGCTGCTTTCGAGGAGCCGCCATGGCCGACGCACTCGACCCCGTCCTCAACGACATCGACCGCGATCTGGACAACGCCCTGGAGCGGCTGTTCGCGTGGCTGCGCATCCCCTCGATCTCGACCGACCCGGCCTATGCTGGCCATTGCCGCGAGGCGGCGCAGTGGCTCGAAGGAAACCTGACCGCGCTCGGATTCGAGACCAGCGTGGAGGAGACCTCGCTGCATCCGGTGGTGCTGGCGCATCGCCCCAAGCCGGGCGCGCCGCACGTGCTGTTCTACGGCCATTACGATGTGCAGCCGGTCGATCCGCTGAACCTGTGGCGCACCTCGCCGTTCGATCCGCGGATCGAGGAGGCCGACGGCACGAAGAGAATCGTCGCCCGCGGCGCCTCCGACGACAAGGGTCAGGTGATGACCTTCGTCGAGGCCTGCCGGGCGCATCTCGCCATGAACGGCGACTTGCCGGTCGGCGTCACCATCCTGATCGAGGGGGCGGAGGAGAACGGCTCGCAGGGACTGCCGGAATGGGTCGAGGCCAACCGCGCGCGGCTGAAGGCCGATGTCGCGCTCGTCTGCGACACCGGCATGTGGGACCGGCAGACGCCGCAGATCACCACCTCGCTCAGGGGCCTCGCCTATTACGAGATCAAGGTGACCTGCGCCGACCGCGACCTGCATTCCGGCTTCTTCGGCGGGGCGGCGGCGAACCCGATTCACGTGCTGTCGCGGATCATCGCCGACCTGCACGATGCCGAGGGCCGGGTGACGCTGCCGGGCTTCTACGACGGCGTGCGCGAGCCGCCGCCGGAACTGCTGGAGCAGTGGCGGTCGCTCGGCCTCACGGCGGAAAAATTCCTCGGTCCCATCGGCCTGAAACAGCCGGCGGGCGAGCGCGGGCGCCTGCCGATCGAGCTGATCCAGTCGCGCCCGGCCTGCGACGTCAACGGCATCATCGGCGGTTACACGGGCGAGGGGACGAAGACCGTCATCGCCTCTCAGGCCTCCGCGAAGGTTTCGTTCCGGCTCGTGGACGATCAGGACCCGGAGCAGCTCTCGAAGACCTTCGAGGCCTTCGTGCGCGAGCGCGTGCCCGCCGACTGTTCGGTGGAGGTGATCTGCTACAAGGGCTCGCGCGCGGTGGCGCTGCCCTACGACATGCCGCAGCTCGAGGCGGCGCAGGGGGCGCTTTCGGCGGAATGGGGCCGCGAGGCGGTGGCCGTCGGCGCGGGCGGCTCGATCCCGATCGTCGGCGACTTCAAGCGCATCCTCGGCCTCGATACCCTGCTGATCGGCTTCGGCCTCGACGATGACCGCATCCACTCGCCCAACGAGAAGTACGAGCTGACGAGCTTCCACAAGGGCACGCGCTCCTGGGCGCGCATCCTGTCCGCCCTCGCTGCGGCGTGAGAGTGGGTCGCGTGACGCCGCTGTCTCCCATCCATTCCCCTCATCCTGAGGGGGCCGCTTCGCGGTACCTCAGGATCAGGGCGCGGGTGGATGACCGGGGAGCGGGCTCGCTCACCGGACGCGGCGCATGAGCACCGTCCCGGTCCCCGGCCAGCTCATCGCCTGCGCCGCGAAGGCCAGCCTCCTGCGCTTTCCCCTGCCGCCGTCGCTGCCGATCCCCCTGGGCGTGGCGGTGCCGGAGGAGGTGCGGCTCGTGACCTGGGCCTTTGCCGGGCTTGGGGCGCTCTCCGCCGAAGGCGATGCCGGTTCGGCCAAAGACAGGGCGACGGAGCCAGGGCTGCGAGCCGGAGCGGTGGGACCGGTCTGCCTGCTGGCGCTCGCCGCCGGGCGGCCGCTGGCCGACGAGACACTCACCGTCGCCACGCATTTCCGCGACATCGCGGTGCGCCTCGAACCAACCTCGGCGGAAGCCCTGAGCGCGACCGAGCGCGACCTGCTGGCGCGGGCGCTGCTCTCCGCCGGTGCGACGGCGCTGGCGTCGCTCGGGGATCTGTTCGGGCTCGTCGAAGCGGCGGTCGCCGCGCTGCCGGTGCCCGAGGATGCGCCCGACCTCGCGGGGGAGGAGGGCGGTTGGACGCTGCGCGGCGGCGCGATCCCGCACGGCCTTCTGTTCCGGACCAGCTCCGGCTGGGGCTGCGCCCGGGTGGTGTCGTCGCGGCTGGGCTTTGCCGGCGGCCCGCGCCAGCATCTCGCCGTCGCACCGCTCTGGGGCGCCGCGCCCGAGGGGCGGCCCGACCGCGCTATCGCGCTTCACGCCCACGGCTTCACGCCGCTTGCGACGAGAGCCGCCTGATGCAGCCCAAAGGCGCGGACAAGCCCGCGATCCTCGTGCTCGCGCCGATGCCGTCGGCGCCCGCCAGCGCCGGCAACCGCCGCCGCCTCGTCGCCACCTGCGAGGCGCTGACCCGCGGCGGCTTCGCCATCGACCTCGCCTATTACGCCCACGAGGATCAGATCTATCGCCGCTTCGGCCAGCACCCGCCGACCGATGGCGCGGCGATGGAGGCGGCGTTCCGCAACGTCTTCCTGATCGAAGCCCGGAGCGTGATTCCGCTCAAGACCCGGTCGAACGCCTTCGGCATCGACGAATGGTGCCCGGACGAGGTCGGGGATTTCATCGCGTGGTATGTTTCGGAGTTCCCCGCGACCGGCGCCGTGCTGGTGAACTACGTCTTCCTGTCCCGCGTCCTGGAGCGGGTGCCGCCGGGCGTGCTGACGCTGATCGACACCCATGACCGGTTCGCCGGCCGCCAGACCCAGTACCGGCCGTTCCGCGCCGAGCCGAACTTCTTCTACACCGACGCGGCCGGAGAGGCGGCGGGGCTCGCCCGGGCCGATGTCGTGCTGGCGATCCAGGCGGCGGAGGCCCGTGCCTTCCGCGAACTGACCGACAGCCGCGTCCTGCTGCTGCCGCCGCATTTCCCGGAGAGGAAGCCGTTCGCGGTGTCGGAGCGGGTCGCGCGCATCGGCTTTCTCGGCCACGGCAACGATCCGAACCTGTTCTCCATCGGCCGCTTCATCCGCAGCTGGCGCGAGGGCTGGACGCCGGACCGGCCGGAACTGGTCATCGCCGGAGAGATCTGCCGCTCGCTGCCGGGGGTGGAGGGGCCGGGGCTGCGCCTGCTCGGCTATCTCGACCGGCTCGAGGATTTCTATGCCCAGGCCGATCTCGTCGTGGCGCCGATGCTGATGGGGTCCGGGCTCAAGATGAAGGTCGGCGAGGCCTTGTCCTTCGGCCGCCCGGTCATCGGCACCGAGATCGGCCTCGAAGGCTTCGAGCCGGTCGAGCCCGCCCATCGCTGCCGGGATGCGGACGGCGTGAAGCAGGCGGTGCTGACGGTGGCCGGCGACCCGGAGGCGCTGGCCCGGCTGACGCGGGCGAGCGCGGCGCTCTACGCCCGCTACGCGGAGACGGCGCTGGCGGCGGAGGCGGAGCTGATCGCCCTGTTGCGGGCAGGAATGGGCGGCTCGGGAAGGGGGACGGCGGTGCCTTCCGCGCCGGACCCGTCCCGGGCACCTTCCCATGAGGGGGAAAAGACGACCGTCTCACGAGGCGGCGGCCTCGTCCTCACCTGCGAGATCTCCGCCCGCTCCCTGATCGCCGCCGATCCCGATCACGGCGTGCTGGTGGCGACCGAGCGGCGTGCCGGCCAGAGCCGCGCGGAGGTCTATACCCCGCTGCGCCGCCGCTGGTTCGCCCGCGCCGAGGCCGGTGGCGAGGGGAGCCCGCCGGATCTCGGCGCCCTCGATGTCGCGCTCTCCCCGGAATGGGTACGTGACAGGACGCTCCCACCTGCGGCCCGCGCGGCCCTGGCCCGTGCCTTCGCGCGGATCGAGGCGGATTGGGAGACGGAGGGGCGGATCGTCGGATGCGCGGGCGAGCGCATCGAGATCGTCACCCTGCTGCCCGGCGTGCTGGCGAGCGGATCGCATCCGGCCGCCGCCTTCCTCCTGGCCGGGGAGCACGTTCACGAGTTGCGGCTGGAACGGGTGACGCCACTGCAGCGCCGGCAGATCGAGACCTACGACAACCGGACCGGGCGGCTGCCCGCCCCGGTTCCGGTGAGCCTGAGCCTGCGCGGCGCCGCCGCGCTCCCGCCGACCGGCGGCCACCTCCTGTTCCTCACCGATGACGGCATCGGCCGGATCGCCCTGCCGGAGGAAGCGTCCGCCGCATGAGCGCGTCACCCCCCATCCCCCTGCTCGACACCGTCGATCCCGGTATCGGCCGCCGCGCCGCCCTGGCCGAGGCGGCGCTGATCTGGGAATCGCTCTTCCGCAACGGTGTCCGCTTCGCCTTCGCCCCCTTGGCGGAGCCGGAGGTGTCCATCGTCATCGTCGCCCGCGATGCCCGCCACCTCCTGGCGCTCACGCTCTACCGGCTCTGCGCCGGCCAGGCGCTCGCCGGCACCCCCTTCGAGGTCATCCTCGTCGACAACGCCTCCACGCCGGAGACCCGCGCCCTCTATGGCCGGCTCGACGGGGTGACGCTGATCGAGAACGAGGCGAATACCGGCTTCGGCCCCGCCTGCAATGCCGGGGCGGCGCGGGCGCGGGGGCGCTTCGTCCTGTTCCTCAACCCCGATGTCGACCTGCTGCCCGGCGCGCTGGCGGCCATGGTGGCCACCTTCCGCGATCATGACGGCGCCGGCATCGTCGGCGCCCGCCTCGTCTTCCCCGGCGGCTTTCTGCAGGAATCCGGCGCCGGCTTCCGCGACGACGCCCAGCTCACCCATCCATACGGACGCGGTAACGCCGACCCGCTCGCCCCCGAATACGCGGTGACCCGCGATGTCGGCTACGTCTCGGGCGCCGTGCTGATGATCGAGCGGACGCTGTTCGAGGCGCTCGGCGGGTTCGACCCGCTGTTCGCGCCGGCCTATTTCGAGGACACCGACCTCTGTCTGCGCTGCCATCAGGCCGGGCGGCGGGTGATCGTGCAGCCGCGCGCCACCGCGATCCATTACGAGAACGCCACCAGCGCCCGCCGCGAGGACGTGGAGGCCCTGCTCGACCGCAACCGCGCCCGCTTCCTCGACCGGCACAGGGCGGCCCTGTTCGAGCAGGGACCGCAGCCGAAGGGCGGTGGCCTGATCGATCACGATCCCTGGCGGCTGCGGGTGCTCTACGTCGATGACCGGGTGCCGCATCTCGATCTCGGCGCCGGCCTGCCGCGGGCCAACGCCATCCTCAACGCCATGGCGGGGCTCGGCTACGCCGTCACCTTCTTCCCGAACTACGAGGCCGATGCGGAGGAATCGCAGCGCTACCGCGACCTCGATGAGCGCATCGAGATCGTCCATGCCAGCGGCGACGAGGGGTTTTCGCGCCTGATTCAGGAGCGACGCGACCGTTACGACGTGCTCTGGGTCAGCCGGCCGCACAACATCCTGTTCGTGACCCAGGCCCTCAACGCCGCCGGGCTCGATCCCCGCAGCTTCGTCCGCTCGAAGGTGATCTTCGACTCCGAGGCCCTGTTCGCCCTGCGCGACTTCGTGACCGAGGCCGCGACCCGGGGCAGCGCCGTCGCCGCCGACCTCGCTTGGCAGGCGGAGCGCGAGACGCGTCTGTTCGGCCTCGCCGACGCGGTGGTCTGCGTCTCTCACGCCGAGGCGCGGGTGCTCGCCCGCTACCGCGCCTGCAACGCCGCCGTGCTCGGCCACGCCCTCAGCCTGCCGGAGGCGCCGACGCCGGATTTCGCCGAACGCGCCGGCTTCGTCTTCGTCGGCGCGCTCGCCCGCGAAGGGCAGCCCAATGTCGATTCCCTCGATTGGTTCTTCGCGCATGTCTGGCCGATGGTGCGGGCGCGGCTGCCGGATGCGACCCTCACGATCGTCGGCGGGATCGCGCCGGAGATCCGCGCGCGCTACGCCCGCGAGCCCGGCGTGACCGTCACCGGCCGGGTGCCCCGGACCGAGCCCCCACTCGACGCCGCGCGGGTGTTCCTGGCGCCGACCCGCTTCGCCGCCGGCATCCCGCACAAGGTCCACGAGGCGGTGGCGCGGGGGCTGCCCTGCGTCGTCACGCCGATCCTGGCCGATCAGGTCGGCTGGGCCGAGGGTGAAGGTTTCCTGGTGCGGGACTGGCGCGATCCCGACGCCTTCGCCGAGGCCCTCGTCACCCTGCATGAGGATGCCGCCCGGTGGGAGGCGGTGCGGAGCGGCGGCCTCGCCAGGATCGCCGAGGATTGCGACGCCGCCGCCTTCTCCGCCGCGATCCGGCGACTCTGTGAGGCGCAGGTGGTCGCATGAGCGCGCAATCCCCCCTGGCGCGCATCGTCGGCCTCGCCACCGGCCTGCTGCGCCGCGCCGTGATCGGCCGCGTGCCGAAACTGTTCGACGCCGCCTATTACCGGGAGCGCAATCCCGGCGTGGCGCGCAGCGGCCTCGATCCGTTCCTGCATTACGCGTGGATCGGTGCCCGCAGGGACCGCAACCCGAACGCGGATTTCGACACCGCCTTCTATCGCCGCCAGAGCGGCCGGACGCGACTCGATCCCCTGCGCCACTATCTGCAGATCGGCGCGGCGCAGGGCCTCGATCCGAGCCCGGCCTTCAGCACCAGCCTCTACCTCGCCCGCTATCCCGACGTGGTGGCGGCCGGCATCAACCCGCTCCTGCACTTCCGCAACGATGGCCGCACCGAGGGCCGGGAGGCCGCGCCTTCGCCGATCGAGCCGGACCGCCTGCGCGCCCTCGACGGTGTGGCGGAGGATCACATCCTCACCCTGCCCGAGGCGGAGGGCGGGCGCTTCGTCCTGACCCTCTTGCGGCACGGCCCCCTCGACCCGCAGGCCAGCTTCGCGCCCCGTCTGTGCCTGCAGCTCTGCCTCGACGGCGTCGAGTACGATGCCCTGCTCGATGCCGTCCGCGCCTTCGAGGCCGGTGGACAGGAGGCGGTGGCTTTGGAGATCGACACGGGCGCCGGACCGCATCCGCCGATGCCGACCCAGCTCCTCGCCTTCGAGCGCTGCTTCCTCACCCGCTCGGGCGACGGCCGGCTCTTGAGCCTGCGCTACGCCGAATTGCGGGTGTGGGATCTGCGCCTGAAGCGGCCGGGCGTGGCGGCCCTGTTCCCAGGCGGCATCCTCTCCGCCCGGTCGCTGGCGAAGGGGGAGGGATGGCCGGCCCTCTGATCGGCTCCGTCATGGGAAACCGGCCGGGCGGTTTGCGTTTCCGGGATGGAGACGGAGCAGGATAGCCGCCATGACCACCGACGACCGGCAGAAGCGCGAGGAGCGCCCCGACTCGACCGGGCCGAATGCCCGGCCACGCGACGACACCATCGCACAGACCGGCGAGGGCATTCCCGACGATAGCGGCCGGCCCGTCCAGGTCGATGAGGCGGAGGCCGAGCGGATCGAGGAGACGATCCGCAAACTCTGACGCGCCCTCGCCTCGGCGCTGGAGCCGTGCTCTATCTCCGGTATCGGCTGAGCGGCGGCGCGCCGGGCCGGTTGAGGAGAGGACCCGCATGGCGCTCTACCGCTTGGGCGAGACGGAACCGCAGATCGCCGATCCGGCCGGCATCTGGATCGCGCCGGATGCGCGGGTGATCGGCCGCGTCCTGATCGGGTGCGAGGCGAGCGTCTGGTTCGGCGCGGTGATCCGGGGCGACAACGAACCGATCACCATCGGCAACCGCACCAACATCCAGGACGGTGCGGTGCTCCACTCCGATCCGGGCTTTCCGCTGACGATCGGGGAGGATGTCACCGTCGGCCACCGTGCCATCGTCCATGGCTGCACCATCGGAGCGGCCTCGCTGGTCGGCATGGGGGCCACCATCCTCAACGGAGCCCGGATCGGGCGCGGCTGCATCGTCGGGGCGAATGCGCTGGTGCGGGAAGGCGCCGAATTCCCGGACGGAAGCCTCATCGTCGGAGTGCCGGCACGGGTGGCCTCCACCCGCGGCAGCGAACTCGAAGCCCCCAACCGGGCCTTGGCCGCCCATTACGTCGCCAATGCCCGGCGCTTCAGGAGCGATCTCACGGAAATCGGCTGATCCCGCCGAGGGCGGCCCCTGCCGTCCCGGAGGGGGCGAGCAGATGCCGCGTGAGGCGGTGCCTTGCACCCGCCGCCGGGATCGGAGAAGGACACGGCCCACCGCATCGATGCCCCCGCCCACCACGACCGAGGCCTGCCCGTGAAGAGCGTGAACCTGCTGATCGCCGAGGAACTCGGTGTGCGGGAGGGGCAGGTGGCCGCCGCCGTGGATCTGCTCGATGGCGGCTACACGGTTCCCTTCATCGCCCGCTACCGCAAGGAGGCCACCGGCTCCCTCGACGACGCGCAGCTGCGCAGCCTGGAGGAGCGCCTCGGTTATCTCCGCGACCTGCGCGACCGCCGCGCCGTCGTCCTCGACAGCATCCGCGCCCAGGGCAAGCTGACCCCGGAGCTGGCCGCCGCCATCGCCGCCGCCGACACCAAGGCGCGGCTGGAGGATATCTATCTCCCGTTCCGGCCCAAGCGCCGCAGCAAGGCGCAGACCGCCCGCGAGGCCGGCCTCGCGCCCCTGGCCGAGACCCTGCTCGCCCGGCCCGAAACGGCCCCCGAGCGGGCGGCGCAGGCTTTCGTCGATCCGGCCAAGGGCATCGAGACCGTCGAGGCGGCCCTGGAGGGCGCCAAGGCGATCCTGATCGAACGGTTCGCCGAGGATGCCGACCTGATCGGCCGCCTGCGCGAGGATGTCTGGCGCACCGGCGAGGCCGTCTCGAAGCTGCGCAAGGGCAAGGAGGCGGCGGGCCAGAAGTTTTCGGATTATTTCGACTGGCGCGAGCGCCTGGAGCGGATGCCCTCGCACCGGGTGCTGGCGCTGTTCCGCGGCGAGAAGGAGGAGGTGCTCGACATCGCCTTGACCGCCGAGGGCGAGGAGTCTCCGCCCGGCGTGCCGGGTCCGTTCGAGCTCGCGATCTGCCGCCGCTTCGGCGTCGCCGCCAGGGGCCGGCCGGCGGATGCGTGGCTGCTCGATGTCGTCCGCACCGCCTGGCGCACCAAGATCCGCACCGGCATCAAGGCCGATCTGCGCGCCCGCCTGTTCGAGCGGGCGGAGGAGGCGGCGGTCAAGGTGTTCGCCGGCAACCTCAGGGATCTGCTGCTCGCCGCCCCCGCCGGCGGCCGGGCGACGCTCGGCCTCGATCCCGGCTACCGCAACGGCGTGAAGGCGGCGGTGGTGGACCGCACCGGCAAGGTGGTGGCGGTGGAGACCACCTATCCGCACGAGCCGCAGCGTCGCTGGAAGGAGGCCGTGGCCTCCCTGTCCCGGCTCTGCCGCCAGCACGGTGTCGAATTGATCGCCATCGGCAACGGCACCGCCTCCCGCGAGACCGACCGGCTCGCCACCGAGATCCTCGCGGCCGTTCCCGAGCTGAAGATGGCCAAGGTCACGGTGTCGGAGGCCGGTGCCTCGGTCTACTCGGCCTCGGCGATCGCCACCCGCGAATTGCCGGATCTCGACGTGTCGCATCGTGGCGCCGTCTCCATCGCCCGGCGTCTGCAGGACCCGCTGGCGGAACTCGTGAAGATCGATCCGAAATCCATCGGCGTCGGCCAGTATCAGCACGACGTGACCGAACAGAAGCTGTCGCGCTCGCTCTCGGCGGTGGTGGAGGATGCGGTGAACGCCGTCGGCGTCGATGTGAACACGGCCTCAGGCCCGCTGCTCGCCCAGGTCTCGGGCCTCGGCGAGTCGGTCGCCGAGAAGATCGTGGCCCATCGCGACGCCAACGGCCCGTTCCGCACCCGCGCCGCCCTGAAGAAGGTGCCGGGCTTGGGCCCCAAGACCTTCGAGCTGGCGGCGGGCTTCCTGCGCATCCCCGACGGCGAGGATCCGCTCGACCGTTCCGGCGTCCACCCGGAAGCCTATCCGGTGGTGCGGCGCATCCTCGAGGCGACCAAGAGCGACATCCGCCTCCTGATCGGCAACACGGCCGCGCTGCGGCAGCTCTCCCCGGCCGCCTTCGCCGACGACCGTTTCGGTGTGCCCACCGTGCGCGACATCATCGCCGAGCTGGAGAAGCCGGGGCGCGATCCGCGGCCCGCCTTCAAGACCGCGAGCTTCCAGGAAGGCGTCGAGAAGATCACCGATCTCAAGCCCGGCCTGCAGCTGGAGGGCGTGGTCACCAATGTCGCGGCCTTTGGCGCCTTCGTCGATATCGGCGTGCATCAGGACGGCCTCGTCCACATCTCGGCGATGGCGCGCAAGCGGATCGCTTCGCCCTCCGAGGTGGTGAAGACCGGCGACGTGGTGCGGGTGCTGGTCCTCGCCGTCGATGTGCCGCGCAAGCGGATCTCGCTGTCGATGCGCCTCGACGATCCCATCGACGGGACCCCCGCATCGGCTCCGCGCCCGGGCGGCCCGCGTGAAGGGGCACGGCCGCCGCGTCCGGCCCCGGCGGCCCAGCCTCAGGGCGCGCTCGCGGACGCGTTCCGGCGGGCCGGTGCCCCGCTGCCCAAGCGGTCATGACGGGGCTGTGAGGGACGCCGTCATAGACGATGCGAGGTCCGGGCGGCCCAAAGGCAACACCCGTGCGGGCGGATCAGCGGCAATGCTCCAGGCGGAGCGGCCGGCTGAATGACAGGACGCGGCCCTTCTCGTGGCGGGGAGGCTCCGGCACCGATGCTCGGGGCGCCGCCTGCCGTCTTGCGCTGAAGCTGACGATTTCGAACCGGGGATCGGAGCTGCCGGTAGCCGGTTCGGCTTGCATGGGGGCGGCCTGGATGGACGTTGTGCCGTCCAAGCTCCATCCCTTGAAGCCCGCCAGAAGAATATAATCCTGAATTGTGATCAGGTCGGCATCGACCAGTGCCAGAGCCTCCTCACGGGTCTCGATGAGATCTGGATTCAAGGTTCGCTCCGTAGCTTGAAAAGCAACTTAGAGGAAAATTTGCACCGGAGCAAAGCGTCTGTGTCGCACGCCGCGCCATCGGACGCATCGCATGGGTCGAGAATGAAGATTGGAACAGATTTAGGGTTTGAGGCAGAAAAACGCTTGCATATTGATCCGATGCCGGAGAGTAGAGCATCCACGGCAAGGTCTGAAACATATCGAATGTTTCATTTCTGGCTGCAAAAAGAATTTCAGTTATGACTATAATGGATAGTCGGGTGGTTGCTCCCGCGCCGGATCGCTGCTTCGCCCTGCCCGAGGCGGCCTGGAGCAGCGTCGCTCCCGTCCGGCGGTGGTCGCCGTCACGGAGCGTCACCCTCAGATTCGCCGCTTTTTCCGGTTTCCTCCCGGTCACGACTGCGGGTGCAACCTGCTGCCGCAAAACCTGGCGCAAAAACCTGGCCGACCGGATCGTCGGCGGCGCGAGGTGGCGGGCCGGCCCGCATCATCCGCCGGTGGAGCTTATCGAACCGTGATCCGCTTCGAGAACGTCACCAAGATCTATTCTACCTATGGGCGGCGGCGGACCATCCTCGACCGGGTGAACTTCACCCTGAAGCCCGGCATCAGCTACGGCATCATGGGGATCAACGGTGCCGGCAAATCGACGACCATGAAGTTGATCGCCGGCGTCGAGGAGCCGACCCGGGGGCGGATCTTCCGCGGCCTGCGCGTGTCCTGGCCGCTCGGCTTCGCGGGCGGCTTCAACGCCAAGATGACGGGCCGGGACAACGTCATCTTCGTCGCCCGCATCTACGGCGAGGATCCGCGCCGCGTGCTCGAATTCGTCGAGGATTTCTCCGAACTCGGCAGTTACCTGAACATGCCGGTCAACACCTATTCCTCGGGCATGGGCTCCCGACTCGCCTTCGGCATGAGCATGGCGATCCCGTTCGACTGCTACCTCATCGACGAGACCCTGTCGGTCGGCGATGCGCGCTTCCAGAAGCGCTGTGCGGACCTCTTCAACAAGCGCCGTGAGACGGCCGACGTGATCCTGATCTCTCACAGCATGGAACAGATCCGCGAGTATTGCAGCCAGGCGATCATCCTCATCAACGGTCAGGCCGTGGTCTACGACGACGTCAACGACGCCATCACGGCCTATCGGCGCCTGAACAGCTGAGCGGCCATCGTCGATTCCGCTACATGGCTCGGACACGCTTTCGCCGCGGGGACGGGCCAGAGACGACATCGTGCGCTTCGCTGCCGCCCGCGGCGGAACGGGGCGGACCGTGAGGCGCAGGCGAGCACTGGGACCATGAGCACCGAAATCAGCAGCCCTTCCGGCGCACAGCTCACGACCGCCGACCGCTCCACCGCCGTCGCGGAATCGCTCAAGCGGTTTGCCCGCATCGCGCGCCAGTCCGACCACAAGAAGGGCATCCGCGCCTACCAGACGCATGTCCGGCGCGATCCCTGGATTCCCGTCCTCTTCCTGCTCATCTTCGCCCTGCCGACGCTGATCACGGCGGGCTATTTCTACCTCATCGCCTCCGATCGCTTCGTCACCGAGGCCCGCTTCGCCATCCGCCCGGCGCTCGGCAATGTCGACAAGGTCCAGAGCGAAGAGACGGGCAACAACAGCTCCCTGTCGAAGCAGATGATCGCGCAGGACACGCTGATCACCACGAGCTACATCGCCAGCCGGCAGATGATCGAAACCATAGAGCGGCAGATGCCGCTCCGGGACATGTTCTCCCGCGACAGCATCGACATCTTCTCTCGGACCGGGCGGGACGAGCCGATCGAGCTGTTCATGCGCTACTGGCACAAGCGCGTGACCACGACGGTCGATAGCAACGGCGGCATCGTGCTGCTCAAGGTCAGCGCCTTCGATCCGCAGGAATCCTACAATCTCGCCCGCGCGATCCTGACGGAGAGCGAGCGCATGGTGAACGAGCTCAGCCTCAAGGCGCGCAACGCCGCTCTCTCCGAGAGCACCGACGAGCTCAAGAACGCCGAGCAGCGCTTGCTCAGCACGCAGCGCGCCATGCGTGATCTGCGGAACCGGGCCGGGGTGCTGGACGCGCAATCGGCCAACAAGAACAATCTCACGGTCATCGCGGAGCTGCGCAAGAAGCGCATCGACCTCTCCGTCCAGCTCAATCAGAGCCTGCGCGACCTCGCCCCCGAGCGGCGGCAGATCCAGGACTTGAAGGCGCAGATCCAGGATCTCGACGACAATATCGAGAAGATCGAGCGGCAGATGACCAGCACCGATCCGGAGCAGCGCCGCCTGCTGTCGGAGGCGATGACGGAATTCGAGGCGCTGGAAGCTCAGCGCAAGAACGCGCTGCTGTATTACAACAAGGTGCTGGCGGCGAGCGAGCAGGCCCGCATCGTCGCCAACCGCCAGATCGAGTTCTTCACCCCCGTGGTCGAGCCGGTGGTTCCCGTCTCGGCCATCGAGCCGCGCCGCCATCTCATCACCAGCATCGTCGCGCTGGTGGCGATGGCCGTGTTCGGCTTGAGCGTGCTGATCCGGAAATACCTGTACAGCTGACCGGGCCGACGGCCTTCCGGCGCATCGGCGTCAGGATCAGGCGATCTCCCCCGGCGGACGGCGTGTCGGAGCCGGCGCGGTCGGATCGGCCGGTGTCCCCGGCTCCGGCGTCAGGGCCGGGTCGAGTTCGGGGCCGGGCGTCGCGGTCGCGTGGGCCCCTCCCGCCGTGCCGCCGGTCCAGCCCTGGGCGCGCCAGCCTTCTGCCCGCTCGTCGAGGTCGATCGCTCCGCCGCGTTGCATCAGCGCGATGACGCGGTCGGCGATCTCGCCATCGGCCTGAACCGTGACCAGCGTCCCGCCGCGCCGCACACCCTCCGCATAGGTCTCCGCATCGGCCCCGCTCAGGCCGGTGCCGGTCAGGGCTCCGATCAGCCCGCCGGTGGCGGCGCCGACACCGGCCCCGGAGAGGGCGGCGACGAGCCAGCCGGCCGCCACCACCGGGCCCGCTCCTGGGATGGCGAGCAGGCCGAGGCCGGCGAGCAGACCCGCCCCGCCCCCGAGCACCGTGCCCACCGTGGCGCCGGCGCCCGCGCCGTCGGCGGCCGGATTCCCGTGCGCCGACGCGTGCGTGCCGCCGGGATCCTGCCCGGCCGTCCCGGCCGCGCCGGGCTCATGCCTGGAGACGATCCCGATCTGCGTCTGGGGTACGCCTTCGGCCTCGATGCGGTCCACGACGCGGGCGGCATCCTCCTGGCTGTCGAACAGGGCGGTGACGGCGCGTGCTGCCATGGTCGTTCCTCTCGCTCTTCGTGCCGGCCCGCCCGAAGGTCCGTTCGTCCCGTTCGTCGAAGCGGGCGGAGCGTGGCCGAATGCCCCCTCGCGGGGGCGGCGCGGATCGTGGATCCGCTTTGCTGTCCAAGCCCCCTTCGCCTGCTCAGGTTCCTCTCCGACGTTAACGTCTCGCTAACCCTGCACCCGGCAAATCCTGCCGGGTGCGGTCGTTCGAGCGGGCGCGCACGACGATTCCTCCGGGGGGTGGGTGGCGATGAGCGAGACGGCCAGGGCCGTGCCGGCGGGCACCGGCGGGTTCGGCGGCCTGTCTGCCCTGCGCCTGCCGGACCGGGCGAGCCTTCAGGCTCTGTCCAAGCGCTCCGACCTGTTCTTCGCCGCGGCGGTGATGAGCATCCTCGCGGTGCTGATCTTCCCGCTGCCGGCGGTCCTGCTCGACCTCCTGCTCGCCGTCTCGATCATCATGTCCGTGCTGATCATGATGACGGGCCTGTTCATCGACAACCCGCTCGAATTCACCGTCTTCCCGACCCTGCTGCTCATCGCGACCATGCTGCGGCTGGCGCTGAACCTCGCCTCGACGCGCCTCATCCTCGGGCACGGTCACGAGGGCACGGCGGCGGCCGGCCACGTCATCGAGGCCTTCGGGCATTTCGTGATGGGCGGGAATTTCGTGATCGGGATCATCGTGTTCGCGATCCTGATCATCGTGAACTTCGTCGTCATCACCAAGGGTTCGGGCCGCATCGCCGAGGTCGCCGCCCGCTTCACCCTCGACGCCATGCCCGGCAAGCAGATGGCGATCGATGCCGACCTCTCCGCCGGGCTGATCGACGAGAAGGCGGCCAAGGCCCGGCGCGCGGCCCTGGAGGAGGAATCCTCGTTCTTCGGCGCCATGGACGGTGCCTCGAAATTCGTGCGCGGCGACGCGGTGGCCGCGCTCCTCATCACCGGCATCAACGTGGTGGGCGGCATCATCATCGGCGTCGCCCAGCAGGGCCTCGGCTTTGCGGAAGCCGCCAAGACCTACACCCTGCTCACCATCGGCGACGGGCTGGCCTCCCAGGTGCCGGCCCTGATCGTCTCGACGGCGGCCGGCATCCTCGTCTCGAAGGCCGGCGTGAAGGGCGCGGCCGACAAGGCGCTCGGCAAGCAGATGGCGAACTATCCCAAGGCGCTCGGCATGTCGGCCGGCGTCATGGTGCTGATCGCGCTCCTGCCCGGCATGCCGATGCTGCCCTTCCTGGCGCTCGGCGGCGCCTCCGGCTACGCGGCTTGGCGCATCGCCAAGACCCAGCGCGACAATCCTCCGCCCGCGGCGGACGGCACGCCGGGCGCTCCCGCCGCCCCCGGCGCGGCTCCGGCGGAGGAGACCGTCACGGATCTCCTCAAGCTCGACGACCTCAAGCTGGAGATGGGCTACGCCCTGCTGGCCCTGGTCAACGGCGAGGGCCAGGACCGGCTCACGGATCAGATCAAGGCCCTGCGCCGCCAGCTCGCGGCGGAACTCGGCATCGTCATGCCCTCGGTGCGCATCCTCGACAACGTGAGCCTGGAGGCCAACACCTACGTGGTGCGGGTGAAGGAGATCGAGGCCGGCACCGGACAGGTCTTCCCCGGCCAGTTCATGGCGATGGACCCGATGGGCGGTCAGGTGCAGCTGCCCGGCCAGCATCTGTTGGAGCCGACCTTCGGCCTGCCCGCCACCTGGGTCGATGCCTCGCTGCGCGATCAGGCCCAGCTCAAGGGCTACACCGTGGTCGATGCGGCCACCGTGATCTCGACCCACCTGACCGAGGTGATCAAGGCGCATGTCTCCGAGCTTCTGAACCATGTCGAGGTGCAGAAGCTGCTGCGCGAGCTGCCGAAGGAGCATACCGAGCTGCTCAAGGAGGTGGTGCCCGCGCAGATCGCCACCACCGGAATCCAGCGGGTGCTGCAATTGCTGCTTGCCGAGCGGGTCTCGGTGCGCGATCTCGGCTCCATCGTCGAGGGCATCGCCGAGGTCGCCGGCCATGTGAAGAACCCACGCGACATCGTCGAGCATGTCCGTGCCCGCCTCGGCCGCCAGATCTGCGCGCAATATCAGGGGCCGGACGGGACGCTGCCGATCATCACCCTGTCCCCGGCTTGGGAGCAGGCCTTCCTCGAATCGATCGTCGGCGAGCGCGAGGAGCGCTACCTCGCCATGCAGCCCTCGAAGCTCACCGAATTCGTCAACACCGTGCGCGACCGCTTCGAGCAGGCCGCGCGCCTGGGTGAGATGCCGGTGCTCGTGACCTCGGTCCAGGCCCGCCCCTTCGTCCGCTCGATCATCGAGCGCTTCCGCCGCGAGACGCCGGTGATGAGCCAGGCCGAGATCCACCCCCGCGCGCGGCTGCGGACGGTTGGATCGGTGTAGCGGGGCGAAAAGAAAGTCCTGAGCGGGCCGGATCGACTGCGAGGCTTTTTATCTTTTTTAATGGCGGAAAGGTCACATCGTGCCGCCGCCTCTCACCGATGGCGATGACGGGCGCGAGGGTCCTGCCGTGCTCCGCTTCGACATTCCGAGAAAGCTCTATGCCCTGGTGGCTCTCGCGGCTCTGAGCCTGCTGACGATCTCCACCGTCGCCCTGACCTATCAGTACGATGCGATGTACACGCAGCGCGTGAACCGCCTCTCGCTGATGACGGAAGCGGCGGTCAACCTGATCGACCGTTACCGCCGCCTCGCCGAGAAGGGCGAGATGCCGGAAGCCTCGGCCCGCGCCGCAGCCTATGCCGATGTCGCGGCGATGCGGCACGGGAAGGACGGCTACGTCTTCGTCTACGACCGCGCCGTCACCGTGGTCGCTCATGCGGACCAGACGCTGCTCGGGCGCGATTTCAGCGGCCTCAAGGACACGACCGGCTTCGCTTTCATCGCGGACGTGCTGCCCCGCGCCGTCCGCGACGGCATGGCCTCGGTCGTCTATACGTGGAAGCGTACCCCCGACGCGGAGGCGACGGCCAAGCTCGGCGTCTTCCGCTTCTACGCGCCGTGGGGGCTCTACGTCGCGACCGGTGTTCATCTCGACGACCTGAGGGCCGCGCTGTGGGAGCAGATCCTGCGCCTCGGCGTGATCGCCCTCGGCATCCTCCTGGTTCTCGCCGCGGTCTCCTGGGCCATCATCCGCTCGATCGTGCGCCCGATGAACGCCCTGCGCGGGACGATGGGCGCGCTCGCGACCGGCCGCACCGACATCGCCCTCCCCGAAACGGCGCGGCAGGATGAGGTCGGCGCCATGGCGCGCGCGGTGGCGGTCTTCCGCGACAACGCCATCGAGCGGGCGCGACTGCAGCAGATCCAGGAGGCCGACCAGGCGATGAAGGTGCGGCGGGCCGAGCGGCTCAGCGACCTGATCCAGGGCTTCGAGGGCATGATTACGGGAATCGTGAGCACCATCGGCGGCGCGGCGGCACAGCTCCAGTCCACGGCCCAGAGCCTTGCCGGCACTGCGAACCAGACCGCGAGCCAATCGACCGCCGTCGCGGCGGCGGCCGAGCAGGCGACCTCGAACGTCAACACCGTGGCTGCGGCCGCCGCCGCGACGGCG
>NZ_NKUI01000061.1 GCF_014845115.1 Methylorubrum zatmanii
GGTCCCGGCCTCGGTGCGCACCGCCGGCTTCTCCCTCGCCTATTCCCTCGCCACCGCCTTCTTCGGCGGCTTCACGCCCCTGATCTCGACATGGCTGATCGAGCGGACCGGGGATCAGGCCGCCCCCGGCCTGTGGATGGCCTTCGGCGGCGCCTGCGGCCTCGCCGCCACATTGCTGATCTACCGCCGCGCCTCCTGGGAGGTCCGGCCGGCGGTCGCGCCCTAAGTCCGGCTTGAACAGGCGCCTTCAGACGGCGATGCTCGCCGGCACAACATCGGCGGCCGAGCCCCTATCTCGCGCCGGAAACGGGACGGAAAGCGCAAGACGATGAAAGCCCTGGTGTGCAGCCGGCTCGGCGGGCCGGAGGATCTCGCGGTGGAGACCCTGCCCGATCCCGTGGCGGGGCCCGGCGAGGCGCTGGTGCGGGTGCGGGTCGCGGCGCTGAACTTCTTCGACACGCTCATCATCGCCGGCCGCTATCAGGTGAAGCCGGAGCTGCCGTTCTCGCCCGGCGGCGAAGCCTGCGGCGTGATCGAGGCGCTGGGGCCGGGAGCGGAGGGCTTCTCCGTCGGCGACCGGGTGATGGTCCATGTCAGCCACGGCACCGCCCGCGAGCGGATCGCGGTGCCGGTCCGGCGCCTCGCCCCGGTGCCGGATTCCGTCTCCGACGAGACCGCCGCCGGACTGTCGATCACTTACGGCACCACGCTCCACGCCCTGCGGGACCGCGCCCGGATCAAACCCGGCGAAACCCTGGTGGTGCTCGGCGCCTCCGGCGGCGTCGGGCTCGCGGCGGTGGAACTCGGCAAGCTGCTGGGCGCGCGGGTCATCGCCTGCGCCTCCTCCCCCGCGAAGCTGGAGACCGCCCGCGCCCACGGCGCCGACGACCTCGTCGACTATCAGGCGAACAACCTGCGCGAGGAGCTGCGCCGGCTCACCGGCGAAACCGGCGTGGATGTCGTCTACGACGCGGTCGGCGGGGATCTCGCCGAGCCCACCATGCGCTCGCTCGGCTGGAAGGGCCGCTATCTCGTGATCGGCTTCGCCGCCGGCGAGATCCCGAAATTTCCCCTCAACGTCATCATGCTCAAGGGCATCGACATCCAGGGCGTCCATTGGGGCGCCTTCGTCGAGCGCGAGCCGGAGGCGCATGGCGCGAACCAAGCCCAGCTCCTCGCCTGGGCGGCGGAGGGCCGGCTGACCGTGAAGGTGCACGGGGTCTATTCCCTCGACGCCTACGAGGAGGCGCTGGGCATCCTCAAGCGGCGCGAGGCGGTAGGGAAGGTGCTGCTGCAGGTCGGCGCTTAAGCTCGGCGCCGCGCGGGGATCAGCCCTGACGGGCCAAGGCCGCGGCGATCCGGGCGGCTCCGAGACCGGTGCCGGCGCCCACGGCGTGGCGCCGGTCCAGGGCGATGGCCCCGCGATGGCTGGCATGGGTGATGGCGATGGCGAGCGCATCCGCCGCGTCGGCGAGCTTGAACTCCGCCTTCGGCAGGAGGAACCGCACCATCGCCTGGATCTGGACCTTCTCCGCGTGACCGGAGCCGGCCACCGTCTTCTTCACGAGGTTGGCGGCGTATTCCGCGACGGGCAGCCCGGCCAGGGCCGGCACCAGCAGGGCCACGGCGCGGGCATGGCCGAGCTTGAGCGTGGCCTGGGCGTCCTTGTTGACGAAGGTCTCCTCGACCGAAACTTCATCGGGCGCATAGGTGCCGACGATGCGGGTGAGGCCCTCGTGCAGTTCCCGCAGGCGCAAGGCCAGGGGCAGGTCGCCGTCGGAGGTGACGACGCCGCAGGCGAGATAGGACAGCTTGGTGCCCCGCGCCGTGATCAGCCCCCAACCGGTGCGGCGCAGGCCGGGATCGATGCCGAGGATGCGGACGTCGCTCGTCATGGCCCTGAGCCTTCCTCACGCGCGCCCGCCACGTCGGACGCCGCTTCGCTGAGCGAGCAGGCTCGAAACGAGACCTGCCCGCCGGGTCCGGCTTCATACGGCACATATCGTGAACGGAGCGTTGCGGCAAACCCACACCCGCTCCGCACTCTCATTGCAGCTTGAATTCACCCTCGAGCCGGAGGGCGACCTCATCCCCCAGGAGCGGCAGGAACGCGTTCACGCCGAACTCCGAGCGCTTGATCACGACCCAGCCGTCGAAGCCCACGGAATAGGCCTTGTCGACCGGGTTGACGCCCGCTTGGTTGAAGGTGGCATCGAACGAGACCGGCTTCGACACGCCGCGCAGGGTCAGGGTGCCGTTGACGCGGGCGGTGGTCGGGCCGGTGGGATCGACCGAGGTGCTGACGAAGGTCGCCTGCGGGAATTTCTCGACGTCGAGGAAGTCGGGCTGCTTGAGATGGGCGTTGAGCGTGTCGTTGAGCCCGTTGACGCTGCCGGTCCCGATGGTCACGGACAGGGTGCTCTTGCCCGGCTCCTTGGGGTCGAGCACCAGCTCGCCCGAGACATCGGTGAACTGGCCGTAATAGGTCGAGAAGCCGAGATGGCTGATCGACCACGTGATCTTGCCGTGGGCCGGATCGAGCCGGTAGCGCCCGGCCTTGACCTGACCGGGATCCTTGGTGAAGGCCGGGGCGGCCTCCTGGGCGCGGGCGCCGCCCGGCCCGGTGAGGATCAGCCCCGCCGAGAGGAAGGTCGCGAGGAGGGTGGCGAGCGTGCGCTTCATGCGGTCACCTTGTCGGTTGGGCCACCACGACGGATATGGCGTAACGCCAAGCGCGGCAACGGACCGATGCGCCCGCGCGGCGCTTGAGCGCAATCGAACTCCGCTCTCCCCGGAGGGATCGGTCGGCGTTCGCATGAGGATCGGCACGCTCAGATGATCGGCAAGCTCAAGGGCCTGGTGGATTCCTACGGCGAGGATTTCGTGATCCTCGACGTCAACGGCGTCGGCTACGTCGTGCATTGCTCCGCCCGCACCCTGCAGCGCCTGCCGAAGCCGGGCGAGGCCACGGACCTCGCCATCGAGACGCATGTGCGCGAGGACATGATCCGCCTCTACGGCTTCCGCTCGGATGCCGAGCGGGAATGGTTCCGCCTGCTCCAGACGGTGCAGGGCGTCGGCACACGGGTGGCGCTCGGGGTGCTCTCGGTGCTGGAACCAGAGGCCCTCGCCACCGCCATCGCCACCGGCGACAAGGGCGCCATCGCCCGCGCCCCCGGCGTCGGCCCGCGGCTCGCCGCCCGCCTCGTGGCGGAGTTGAAGGACAAGGCCCCCGCCTTCGCTCCCATCGATCCGGCCCTGGTGGCGCTCACCGGCGCGGTCGAGGACAGGACCGCGCCCCAGCCGGTCGCGGACGCGATCTCGGCCCTGGTCAATCTGGGTTATCCCCAGGTCCAGGCCTCCGCCGCCATCGCCGCCGCCCTGAAGGGGGCGGGTGAGAGCGCCGGGACGCTGGAGGCGAAGACGTTGATCCGGCTCGGGCTGCGGGAGCTCGCCCGGTAGAAGGGGCCTCAGCCGCCCTCGTCGAAGGGCGGCGGCTGCAGCCTCTGCCAAGCCGAGGCGATCCGCTCCGGCTTTACCCCGAGCGCCTCGGCGCAGGCGAGCAGAGACGGCTCGTCGCCCATCACATGGTCGAGCACGGCCCCGAGGAAGCTGGGATCGTGCATGCTCTCGCGCAGGGTTCCGGGCGCCAGGCCGCTCGCGGCCACGAACCGGAACAGACGGTCCTCGTCGGCGGCGAGCCATCCGAGCACATCGACCGCGAGGCGCTCGCTCGCCGCATCGCTATGATCAAGTTTGCGTTTCATCAACGAGTAGCAATCTAAGAGAGGACGAAGGCAGGGCCACGGAGTGGAACGCCATCGCGACCGCGCCGGAGCAGGTCATGAAGAAAACCGTTCTTATCGTTGAAGACAACGAGCTGAACATGAAGCTCTTCAACGATCTGCTGGAGGCGCACGGCTACGCGACCCTCAAGACCGCCAACGGCATCGAGGCCATCGAGCTGGCCCGGGCTCACCATCCCAACCTGATCCTGATGGACATCCAGTTGCCCGAGGTGTCGGGGCTGGAGGTGACGAAATGGCTTAAGGACGACGACGACCTGCGCGATATTCCAGTGATCGCCATCACCGCCTTCGCCATGAAGGGCGACGAGGAACGCATTCGTGAAGGCGGGTGCGAGGCCTATCTCTCCAAGCCGATCTCCGTTGCGAAGTTTTTGGCAACAGTCCGCAAGTACATTGGAGACGAAGGCGCTTCCTGAGAGCCATCCGGCCCGGACGCCCTGCGGCCCTCCCGCCGCAGATCGGAGGAACGATGTCGGCTCGCGTTCTGGTCGTGGATGACCTCCATCACAACGTCCGCCTGCTCGAAACAAAGCTCTCCCTCGAATATTTCGACGTCGCCGTGGCCATGAACGGGCCGGATGCCCTGGCGATCTGCGAGCGGGGCGCCTGCGATCTCGTCCTCCTCGACGTGATGATGCCGGGCATGGACGGATTCGAGGTCTGCCAGCGGCTCAAATCCAACCCCGACACCGCCCATCTGCCGGTGGTGATCGTCACCGCCCTCGACCAGCCCGCCGACCGATTGCGGGGCCTCGATCCAGGGGCGGACGACTTCCTGACCAAGCCCATCGACGACACCGCGCTGATGACGCGGGTCCGCAGCCTGCTGCGGCTCAAGGCGGTGACCGACGAACTGCGCTCGTGTGCCCTGGCGGCCCGCAAGATCGGCGGCCCCGATCCCCTGGCCCTCGCCGCCGCCGATACCGGGGAAGGCGCGCGCATCCTCCTCGTGGAGGACCGGCCGAGCGCCATCGATCGCATCGGTACGGCGCTGGCGCAGAAGCACACCGTCACGGTGGAGACCGATCCGCACCGGGCCCTGGTGCGGGCGCCGGAGGGAGAGTTCGACCTCGCCATCGTCAGCCTGGATCTCGATGGGCATGACGGCCTGCGCCTGTGCAGCCAGTTGCGCTCCCTCGAGCGAACCCGCAACATGGCGCTGATCATGATCGGCGAGACGCACGAGAAGGCGCGCATCACCCGCGGCCTCGATTTCGGCGTCAACGATTACCTGCTGCGCCCGATCGACCGCAACGAGCTGATCGCGCGGGTGCGCACCCAGGTGCGGCGGCGGCGCTTCTCGGAGACGCTGCGCCGGGCGCTCCAGACCTCGATGGAACTCGCCATCACCGACGACCTGACGGGGCTGCACAACCGGCGCTATCTCGACCGGAACATGGGGGCGATCTTCGGCGAGGCCGCCTTGCAGCAGAAGGGCCTTGCCTGCCTCCTGCTCGACATCGACCGCTTCAAATCGATCAATGACACCTACGGCCATGAGGCGGGAGACGAGGTGCTGCGCGCCTTCGCCGAGCGCATCCGCCAATACGTGCGGCCGGTGGACATCCTCGCCCGCTACGGCGGGGAGGAGATCGTGATGGTGGTACCGGGCGTGGAACTGCCGGACGCGCGCGCCATCGCCGAGCGCATCCGCGAGCGGATCGAAGCCTCCCCTTTCGCCGTCCGGGGCGGAACACTAGATATCGGCGTCACCGTTTCGGTCGGCGTCTCCGTCCGGCGCCCGACCGATTCCGGCCCCGCCGACATCCTCAAGCGGGCCGACGACGCCCTCTACCGCGCCAAGTCCTCCGGTCGGAATCGGGTCGAGGCGGCGGCGGCCTGACCGACCGGCCGCTCAATCCGGCACCGGCATGCGGACAACCTCGGGATTGGGCGGGGAAACACCCAGAAGCCGGGCGATCTCGTCGCCCTCGCCTCCGCCGAGCAGATCCGCCAGCGTGGTGCGGTCGAGCACCGCCAGGAAGGCGGCCAGGGCCTCGCCCAACACGCGCCGCAGGCGGCACGGCGCGGTGATCGCACAGCCAATTCCGGCAAAACAGTCGACCAGCGCGAGATCGTCCTCGGTCTGACGGACGACGGCTCCGACCACGATCTCCGCCGGTGCCTTGGCGAGGCGCAGGCCGCCGCCGCGACCGCGGATGGTCTGGACCAGCCCGAGCCGCCCGAGCTGATGCACCACCTTGGTGAGATGACTCTCCGAAATCCCGTAGGCGGCCGCGATCTCGGCGATCGAACTCTGCCGGGGCTCGCGCAGCCCGACATAGATGAGCGTCCGCAGGGCATAGTCGGTGTAGCGGGTCAGGCGCATGGCGGTTCCGGGCAGCTTATAAGGTATATTTTAATTGCATCTTTTCCAGGCCCTGCCTAAAAGGTTCATATCGAATGAACCTTTGGATCCGTCGATGCCCACGCCCCTCTCCGCCCGTACCATCGCCGTCGTCAAAGCGACCATTCCGGCCCTCGAAACCCATGGGCTCACCATCACCCGGCGCATGTACGAGCGCCTGTTCCAGAACACGGACATCCGCGACCTCTTCAACCAGTCGCATCACGGCGAGACCGGCTCACAGCCGAAGGCCCTCGCCCTGGCGGTGCTGGCCTATGCCCGCAACATCGACAATCTCGGCGTGCTCACCGGCGCCGTCGAGCGCATCGCGCAGAAGCATGTCGCGCTCAACATCCTGCCGGAGCATTATTCCTTCGTGGCCGATGCCCTGATCGGCGCGATTCAGGACGTGCTCGGCGAGGCGGCGACACCGGAGATCGTCGAGGCCTGGGGCGAGGCATACTGGTTCCTGGCCGAGTTGCTGATCGGCCGGGAGGCGACGATCTACCGTGATCTCGCCTCCAAGTCGGGCGGCTGGAACGGCTGGCGCGACTTCGTGGTGGAGAGCGTCACCCCGGAGAGCGAGATCATCCGCTCCTTCGTCCTCGTTCCGGCCGATGGCGGCCCGGTGCTGCGCCACGAGCCGGGTCAATATCTCGGCTTCCTGCTGGATCTGCCGGGGCGCGGCGTGCTGAAGCGGAACTACTCGATCTCTTGCGCGCCCAACGATCGCGCCTATCGCATCACGGTCAAGCGGGAGGCCAAGACGGAGCATCCCGCCGGCCTCGTCTCGAACTGGCTGCACGATGCGGCCATCGCCGGAACCGTCCTGAAGGTCGCGGCCCCGGCGGGCGACTTCTTCCTCGACCGGTCGAGCAATGCGCCGGTGGTTCTGGTCAGCGGCGGCGTCGGCCTGACACCGATGGTGAGCATGCTGGAAAGCATCACAGAGACCACGCCCGAGCGGCCGACCTGGTTCGTCCACAGCGCCCTGAACGGCCGGGTGCATGCCTTGCGCGAGCATGTCCGTAACCTCGCGGCGAACCGGGACAATCTGCGGGTGCGGATCTTCTACACCGCGCCGGAGGCCCAGGACCGTGTCGGCGAGGCCTACGACATCCCGGGCCCGGTCACGGCGGAGTGGCTCGTGGCCAACACACCGTCGGAGCAGGCCACCTACTACCTGTGCGGCCCGAAGTCGTTCCTGGCCTCTCTCGCCAACGGCCTCGTCCGGGCCGGAATCCCGGCAGAGCGGGTGCGTTTCGAGTTCTTCGGCCCGGCCGACGCGCTTCTCGAAGAGCCGAAACAGGCCGCCTGACCCGCAGCAGGGGATGAAGCCTCACCCGGACAGCGAGCCCGGAGGAGGGTCTATCCCGCCCCCGGATCGGTCTCGTCGCCCTGCGCCGGGACGCCCGGCTTGCCATCGGTCTTCTCGCTCGGATCCTTGACCGCATCGGGGGCGCTGTTGGCGGGTTTCGTCCCGCCCTCGCGCTCCCGAGGCTTCCGGCGATCGTCCTCCGCCTGCCTGTCCATGGCACCCCTCCTCGGAACCCGTCAGGAATGTTTCGCCGAATTTTTGGCTCGGGCCGGCTCACCGGCCACGGGCCGACCCTCCTGCGGGCCGGACGACGCCATGCGGTCGGAATGGCCGCCGGATGAGCCACCGAGGGCGGGCGGCGTCTGCCCCGCCTGCCCCTTCTGACCGCCCGCGCCCCATTCACCGCGCCGCTCGGCATCCGAGCGCCCGCCCGACCCCTGGGACGTGATCGCCGCCTGCTCGGCGGTCTGGTGGCCTCCGCCCGCCGGATGGGGACCGCGCGAGCCGACGGCCTCGTCGGGCTTGCGCGTGCCGGTATTGCTCAGATCCTCGTCGGGCCGGTTCTCATTTCCCATGGCGCGGCGCCTCCTCCTGCCCGACGGCGGCGGTGGCGCGCTCGATCGCCTCCTGCGCCGTGTCGTCGGGAGTGGCCGGCGAGGGGGATGGCGAAGAGGACGGGTCGGAGATCCGGCGCAGGTTCTCCTCGGGCGTCTCGGCCTCGGTCTGATCGACGGCGTCCTGGCGCGGCAGGCCGGAGGCGATGCGCGCCGCTTCGGCCCGGCCATCCGGATCGCTCTTCAGATCCGCCTGGGTCCGGGAGGGAATGCCGACATCGAGGGGAGACGCGGTGCCGAAATCCTGGCCGTTGCGGTCCGCGTCGGCGCTGAACTCCTTCAGCGACGGCCGGGAGCGGGTGTTGTCCGTCATAGCGTCCTCCTGATCTGACCGGGACAACCGCCCGGAGCCGGAGGAGTTGCGGCGCGGGCTCGCGACGGACCCGCGCCGGCCTTTCGGTCTAGCCGATGCCCTCGAACAGCACCGAGGAGATGTAGCGCTCGGCGAAGGAGCAGGCGACGGTGACGATGCGCTTGCCCTGAAACTCCGGCCGGCCGGCCAGTTCCAGCGCCGCGGCGACGTTGCCGCCCGTCGAGATGCCGCCGGGGATGCCCTCGTACTTGGCGAGGTCGCGGGCGGTGTCGATCGCCTGCTGGTTCGTCACCTTGAGCACGCCGTCGAGCACGTCGGTGTGCAGGTTGTCGGGGATGAAGCCCGCGCCGATGCCCTGGATCTTGTGGGGACCGGGCTGGCCGCCGGAGATCACCGGGCTGTCCACCGGCTCCACCGCGAACACCTTGAGGTTCGGCAGCCGGGGCTTCAGCACCTCGCCGACGCCGGTCACCGTGCCGCCGGTGCCCACGCCCGCGACGAAGGCGTCCAGCTGCCCCTGTGTGTCGTTCCAGATCTCCTCCGCGGTGGTCTTGCGGTGGATCTCAGGATTGGCCGGGTTCGAGAATTGCTGCGGCATCACCGCACCGTCGATCTCGCGCAGCAGCTCCTCCGCCCGGGCGATGGCGCCCTTCATGCCCTGGGGGCCCGGCGTCAGCTCGAGCTGCGCGCCGAGGAAGGCGAGCATCTTGCGCCGCTCGATCGACATCGTCTCCGGCATGACCAGGATCAGGCGGTAGCCGCGGGCGGCGGCGACGAAGGCGAGGGCGATCCCGGTATTGCCCGAGGTCGGCTCGACCAGGGTGCCGCCGGGCTTGAGCCGGCCGGACGCCTCGAGGGCGTCGATCATGTTGACGCCGATGCGGTCCTTGACGCTCGAGATCGGGTTGAAGAACTCGAGCTTGAGCAGGATCTCCGCATCGACGCCCCGCTCCTTAGGGAGCCGGTTGAGGCGCACGAGCGGCGTGTTGCCGATGGTCTCGGTGATCGAGCCGTAAACGCGGCCATGCCCAGGCTTCCGCGCGATGTCCGAGGTCGAGAGGTCTGTCATCGTCTGTCCGCTCCCTGGCATCGGCCCGAAAAGACATGGCCCGTTCCCGGGCAAAGCCGATGCGAAAACAAATGCTTCGCGCCCCGTCCCAGCGGAAGGCGCCCAGGCGACGGGTAGCCGATTTCGCAAGCTCCGTCGAGGTTTGACCCTGACGGATACCGGCGCTTTACACGGCCCCGACATGCTTGAGCTTGGGGAGAGAATTTTATTTTCTTTTATCGCCCTCGAACGACAGTATTGTCATCCGCGCCCGGGCGACGATTCACCCGTGTCGTGGCGTCAGGCGACGAACAACCGGGTAGCGAGGACGAGAAGGCCGATCCCGGAGCCGGCGGCGAGGGCGGCGATCGCCGCGGCCCCCTCGTGATGGGCCCGGACGAAGTCGTAGCGGGTCGCGGCCCAGGCCGCCGGTCGCGCCCTCGGAACGACACGCTGATGAGACCGGGCAATCCGCATTCCGCCTCTCCGCCTGACCGGCCGCGCGGAGCGCAACCGAGGGCGGGAGCAAACGGCCGGGAGACCTGACGGAGGATGAATCCCGGATCTCAGCTGCGAATCGTCGTCAACGGAGCCTTAAACCGACGGCGCCGACTTTTGCAGAAAGCCGGCGACCGCCTTTCGGGCCGATGCTTCGTGTCTCGCACAAACCTCCCGCCACGCTGTCGCATCCCGAGTGAGAGCGTCAGGGACCGGGAGTTTCGTGAGACAATTCTTACAGCGCGCGGTCGAAGCGCAGCTCGCCGTTCGGGCTGCGGATCACCAGCTGCGAATCCACCAGATCCCATTGGCCCGCCGTCCGCAGGGCGACGAGGAAGGCCTGCTCGCTGGCGGCGAGGGCCTTGTCGCAGGTCTTCTTGGTCAGGGCGAGCGGGCCGACGGCGAGATGCTGCTCGCGCAGCGGGAAGGCGGTGGCGGTGAAGGTGTTGCAGCCGCCATAGCCGCGGGCACGGTACTGCGAATCGATGATGAAGCTCGGCCGGTCCGCACCGGTGAACGGCTTGCCGTTCATGCTCACCGCGGTCCACATCGAGCCGAGGGGAAACACCTTTTCCTGAGCCTTGGTGCCCGGAACGTATTGCGGCTTCTTCTCCTGCTGCTTGGCGCCAAAGCCGGACGGATTGCCGCCCATCTGCATCTGCGCCATGGCCGGCCCGGCAGCGAGCACGCCCGCGGCGACCGCACCGATCAGCGCGGTGGTCAGCATCCTGTTCATCGTTCAGCCCCCTTTCTGCTCGGCCGCCTCATCCCGTCCGGTGAAGCCGAGCCGGCACCGCCCTGGTCGGCAGGCACCAGCCAAGCGTCGCCCGCACAATTGCGAAGGCTCGCGGAATCGTCAGAAATTCAAGCACAATTATGGTCGAGGCGGGGTTACCACCGATACGCCCCCTGCACCACGGCGGCACGCTTGTGCACAGCCGAACCGCTGGCGGGCCGCCGATGCCGGACGGCGGCCGGTTTCTTATGCCCTCGCCGAAACGATCACGGCACCGGAATCGTTGATCGGTCCGAGGCCCGGCGCGGCCGGGCCCTCAAGGATGGAAAGAGCGAGGAGAGTGGCGTGACCGGATCGGACGAAGGCGTATCGAGCGGAACCTCGCCCAACACGATGACGCCCGCCCAGAGCCGGGCGGCACGTGGCCTGCTGGGCTGGTCGGAGGCGGATCTCGCCCGCCGGTCCGGCCTCGACGAGGGCTTCATCAAGGGGTTCGAAGCGGGAACGGGCGATCCCGCCTCGGGCCGGATCGAGGCCCTGCGCAGCGCCCTGATGCAGGGCGGCATCGTCTTCACCGATGGGACGACGCCTGGCGTGCGGCTCTCCGAGCAGCAACGCGGCGGCAACGAGGGCACCCGGCTCGACCAACTCACCACCGAGAACGACCGCTGAGGCGGCGCATTATCGGGTCGCGAGGGCCTTGAGGTCGAAATCCGGATCGGCCGCCTGCTCCGGCGTCACTGTCTTCGCCGCGGCCAGCAGGCGGCGTGCGGCCATGTGATCGGCGGGACGGTCGACCGACTCGACGGCGCTGAGGGCGCCAGCGCGGAAGCGGAAGACGGAGAAACCGGCTCCCGTCCGCCTGACGACGCTGGCATCGCCCGGCGCGGCAAGACCGGCGATCTGGAGCTTGCGCGGGCCCTGATCGCTCCAGAACCACGGCACCGCATCGTAGGCGGAGGGCCGGCCGGTGAGGCGCGCGGCGAGGCAGCGGCCCTGATCGACCGCGTTCTGCACCGATTCGATCCGCAGCCGGTCGCCGCCGGGCATCCCGCTGGCGAAGCGGGTCGGGAAGCGGGCGCAATCGCCGATGCTCGAGATCGCCGGATCGGAGGTCGCGAGGAAGGCATCGACCTCGATGCCGTCGCGCACCGGCAGGCCCGCCGCCTCCGCCAGCTCCTGGTTCGGCACCACGCCGATGCCGACGAGCACGAGGTCGGCGGGCAGGAAGCGGCCGTCGGCGGTGCGGACGGCGGAGACCTTGCCCCCCTCCCCCTCGATGGCGCTGACCCCCGCCCCGAACAGGAAGGTGACGCCGGCCTCCTCGTGGAAGGCGCGGAACGCCTCCGAGGTCTCCGGCGACACCGCCCGCGCCATGACGCGGTCGGCGGCCTCGATCACCGTGACGGAGAGGCCGCGCCCGGCGCAGACGGCGGCGAATTCCAGGCCGATGAAGCCGGCGCCGATCACGACGATCCGCCCGGCTCCCTCGATCGCCGCGCGCAGGCCGTCGGCATCGTCGAGGGAGCGGAGCTGATGCACCCCGGCGAGTCCGGTCCCCGGCACAGGCAGGGGCCGGTTGCGGGTGCCGGTGGCGAGGATGAGGTGATCGTAGGCGACGCGCTCGCCATCGGAGAGGCGCAGGCTGCGGCTGGCACGGTCGATGGCCGCGACGCGGGTGCCAGCCCGGTGCAGGATGGCGTGCTCGGCAAAGAAGCTGTCCTGTCGGAGCAGCAGCCCGCGGGCATCGGTCTTGCCGGCGAGATAGGCCTTGGACAGCGGCGGGCGCTGATAGGGAAGCGCGGCCTCCTCGCCGATCAGGGTGAGGCTCCCGGCATAGCCCGCCTCCCGCAGCGAGGCGGCGGCCTGAAAGCCCGCCTGACCCGCTCCGACGATGACGATGCGGTCCATCGGCCCGCTCATTCGCCCGCCTCGGCGGGGCTGCGGGCAGCCTCGGCGGCGAGGCCGTCCGCCGCGCTCTCCGGGAAGAAGCCGCCGGGGATGTCCGGCAGGAAGCGGCGGCCCTCCCGGGCGAGATAGTCCCAGAACGCATCGGAGGCCGGGCCGAGCACCTTGTCGGCGCGGCGCACGACGTACCAGTCGCGACGGATCGGCAGGCCCTCCACGTCGAGGAGGACGAGGCGTCCGCTCTCGATCTCCGCCGCGACGGAATGGCCCGACAGCAGCGCGATGCCGAGGCCGGCCATCACCGCCTGCTTGAGCGTCTCGTTGGAGCCCGAATCGATGCCGAGCTTGGCCCGGCGGATCATGACGCCGCTCATGAATTCCTCGAAGACCGAGCGCGTGCCCGAGCCCTCTTCTCGCACGAGGAAGGATTCCTCCGCCAGATCCGCGCGCGTCAGGCCGCGCCGCCCCGCCATCGGATGATCCGGCGCGGCGATCAGCACCAGCGGATGAGGCCCGAAGGTCTCCGCCTCGATGGCGAAATCCCGCGGGGGGCGGCCCATGATCGCGAAATCGATGTCGTAATTGCGCAGGGCCTCGATCGTGTCCTGCCGGTTGCCCACCGTCAGGGAGATCTCGACCTTCGGGTGGCTCTCCATGAAGCCGGCGATGACGAGCGGCGCGAAATACTTCGCCGTCGAGACCACGCCGAGGCCGACCCGGCCGCCGCCACCCCCTTTCAGGGTCCGCAGCCGATCGGTACAGGTCTCCAGCACGGTGTTGATGCTGTTGATGGCCCACAGCATCTCGCGGCCGGCATCGGTCGGCTTGAGGCCGGTGGGGGTGCGGTCGAACAGGAGGAGGCCCGCCTCCTCCTCGAGTTGGCGGATCCGGGCATAGAGCGCGGCGGAAGTGACGTTGAGCTCCTGCGCGGCCCGCGTCATGGTGCCGAGCCGCGCCACCGCGGCCACCGCCTGAAGCTGCTTGAGCGAGAGATTGCGCATACTCCGCTTTTAGTTTTTTTGCGGAGCACCACAAGTTTTTTTAGAATTCTTTCGACAGCAGACCTGTGCCGTCTGGCGTTGCCACCGTCGCACAGCGTATCATGCCTGGGAAAAGCCGGTACGCCCCGGGCGGACATGGCCGACAAGAACGCCGCGCAGGCCCCGCCAGGGCCGAGGCGTGGCCGCGACGGGAGCGAGCCTTAAGACGATGACGAAGCCGATCGGGTCATCCCTCGACGACCATCTCGACGCCGAGATCGCGCGTGACGCCGCGCTGGCCGACACCGCCGCCACGATCCGGGCCCTGGCTGCCGCCGCCATCGATGTGAGCGAAGTGGTCGGGCGCGGGGCGCTGGCGGGGGATCTCGCCGCCCAGGGCGAGCACAACAGCGATGGCGACGTGCAGAAGGCGCTCGACGTGATCGCCCACAAGCGCTTCATGCAGGCGCTGGAGCAGGCCCCCGTGGCGCAGGTCGCCTCGGAGGAGGCCGAGGACGTGGTCGAGCTGAAGGCCGACGCCCCCCTGGCCGTGGCCATCGACCCGCTCGACGGCTCCTCCAATATCGGCGTCGGCATGGTGGTCGGCACCATCTTCGGCATCCGCCCGGTCACCCGTGGCCAAGGCGTCGAAGACCCGAACGCCTCCTTCCTGACGCCCGGCACCACGCAGACGGCCGCCGGCTTCGTCGTCTACGGCCCGGCCACCACCTTCGCGCTGACGCTGGGCAACGGCACCCGCATCTTCACCCTCGACCGGGCGGCGGGCCAGTTCCGCCTCACCCACGACGCGATGAAGATCGTTCCGAGCGCCAACGAATACGCCATCAACGCCTCAAACGCCCGCCACTGGGACGCGCCGGTCAAGGCCTTCATCGAGGATTGCCTGCGCGGCTCGGAAGGCCCGCGCGACCGCGACTTCAACATGCGCTGGACGGCTGCCCTGGTGGCGGACGCGCAGCGGGTGCTGATCCGCGGCGGGGTGTTCCTGTATCCGGGTGACAACCGGAAGGGCTACGCGCAGGGGCGTCTGCGCCTCCTTTACGAGACCGCCCCGATCGCCTTCCTGATCGAGCAGGCGGGCGGCGGCGCCACCGACGGCCAGGGCCGCATCCTCGACCGGGTCGCCGCCAAGATCCACGAGCGCTCGCCGCTGGTGTTCGGCTCCGTCGAGGAGGTCGATTGCGTCGCCAAATACTATGACGGGCGCCAGCCCACCGCGGGCCGCTCGCCCCTGTTCGGCCAGCGCGGCCTGATGCGCAGCTAAAGCGCTCTCCGCCGGAGCGGATGCCGGTTCGGCGGTAGAGAGTGCGTCACAACAAGACCTTAGGGCCCTTCCGATTGCCCCGTGATCGGGAATGGCCCTAGAGCATCAGCCGCTCACCCCTGAAAACCCATGTCGGCGCGTCATCCCATCATCTCGGTCACCGGCTCCTCGGGGGCCGGGACCACCTCTGTGCGCAACACCTTCGAGCAGATCTTCCGCCGGGAGGATGTGAGCGCGGTCTATATCGAGGGCGACGGCTTCCACGCCTATGACCGCGACACCATGCGGGCGATGATGGCGCATGAGCCGACGCTGAGCCACTTCGCCCCCCGGGCCAACCTCCTGCCCGAGCTGGAGGAGGTGTTCCGCAGCTACAGCGAATCCGGCACCGGCCGGACCCGGCACTACGCCCACGAGGAGGCGGATGCCGTCCGCTACGGCGTGCCCGCCGGCAGCTTCACGCCGTGGGAGCCGTTCCAGCCCGGCTCGGACCTGCTGTTCTACGAAGGCCTGCACGGCTGCGTGGTCGACAACAACGTCGATCTCGCCCGCTACCCCGATCTCAAGATCGGGGTGGTGCCGGTCATCAACCTCGAATGGATCCAGAAGCTGCACCGGGACCGCTCGACCCGGGGCTACTCGACGGAGGCCGTCACCGACGTGATCCTGCGGCGGATGCCGGATTACGTGCAGACGATCTGCCCGCAATTCTCGTGGACCGACATCAACTTCCAGCGGGTGCCGATGGTCGACACCTCGAACCCCTTCATCGCCCGCTGGATCCCGACCGCGGACGAATCGATGGTGGTGATCCGCTTCAAGGACCCGAAGGGGATCGACTTCTCCTATCTGGTCTCGATGATCCACGACAGCTTCATGAGCCGGGCCAATTCCATCGTGATTCCCGGCGGCAAGCTCGACCTGGCGATGCAGCTGATCCTCACGCCGATCATCATGCAGCTGGTGGAGCGGCGGCGGCGGCTGGCGTGATACGGGTTGCGCCTTGCTGTGGGTTGCCCCGTCTGAAGCCGCACAGGAACGCGGGGGCGGCCGCTCCCTCAGGCACCCGAGGCGGCCGATAGCGCTGCCCTGTCCTTGGATTCCGCCCGCATCTCCCCGTCCAGGAACGCCGCCACGGCTCGCGAAAATTCCGGTGTGCGCAGGTAGCCGTAGGATTTGTGTGGGTTCTTGCCGCCGCGCGGGCGGCGATAGGCGTTGATCACGGGGCAATCGACCACGCCGATCCCGGCCCGGTTCGGGGCATAGGCCTCCGCCAGCGTGGTGCCGACCGTCGCGAGATCCTCGCGGTCGCCGAGATTGCTCCAGCGGGCCACCGCCTCGGGCACGCGCAGGTCGCCGTGCTCGGAGGCGAGCCGGCGCTTGATCTCGGCCAGCCCCAGCGGTGCGCCCATGGTGACGAAGTGAGCGATCCGGGGCAGTTTCCCCTGGCGTTCGAGCAGCCGCAGCACATCGTAGGCGATCAGCGAACCCATGGAATGGGCCGCGAGCAGCAGCGGGCGCCCCTCATGCTGCGCCAGGGCCTGCCGCAGCCGGTCGCGGGCAGCGTCCCGGAAAACGCTGTCCTCGTAATAGCCCCAGAGATCGTCGAGCCGGTGCTCGATGATGAGGTCGTCGAGGATCAGGCGCCCGGCCTTCACCTGGATCCATTCGATGACCCGGTAGAGCCGGTCGGTCAGGGTCGGCGCGCAGACCCCGTCGGGGCTTGGGAACGGTCCCCTCCCCCGGGCGGGATAGTAGGGTTCGCGGTTGTGATCGTCGGCGAGCGGTGCGTCGTAACGCAGGTCGGCCCAGTACACGAAGTCGAAGGGAAGATCCGGCGGCGATCGCCCGACATTGCGCCGAAGCCCCTCCGCGACCGCCTGGCCCCACCATGCCTGCTTCTCTTCCCGGGGCGGCTTATTGGCGAGCCCGTGGATGCCGAGGATGAGCGGGCGGTCGTGCATCGGTGGAGGAAGCAAGCCTGGCGATCGTTCGGTCGCCGGCTCAACACCGGCATCGCCGGGCATATAGCGCATCGACACTCGTCAGCCGCGCGACAAATCGGCAGCATGCTGCCCCTCCCGGCGGCCTCGGTGCGGAAGCCGAAGCACCGCCTTACGCGGCCTTCACCGAACCTGCGACAGCCGCCGAGGCGACCGTCGAAGGATCGGGAAATCGAGGGGATATCCGCGCCGAGAAGCAGGCGCCCTCAGGCGCCCATCTTCTCCACCAGGGCCTCGGAGAGGGCGAAGTTGACGTAGACGTTCTGCACGTCGTCCTGATCCTCGATCACCTCCACGAGGCGGATCAGCTTCTCGCCGGTCTCGTCATCGACATCGATGGTGTTCTGCGCCTTCCAGATCAGGCCGGTGCGGCGCGGCTCGCCGAAGCGCGCTTCGAGTGCTTTCGAGACCTCGCCATAGGCGTCCTGGGCGCAGGTGACCTCGTGCCCGTCGGCATCCGAGCGCACGTCGTCGGCGCCGGCCTCGATGGCGGCCTCCAGCATCGTGTCGGCGTCGGCGACCTCCGGCGGATAGGCGATCACGCCGACCCGGTCGAACATGAAGGCGACGGCGCCGGTCTCGGCGAGGCTGCCGCCGGATTTGGTGAAGGCCGAGCGCACGTCGCTCGCCGTGCGGTTGCGGTTGTCGGTCTGCGCCTCGACGATCAGCGCGGCGCCGCCGGGGCCGTAGCCCTCGTAGCGGATATCCTCGTAGTTCTCGCCGTCATTGCCGGCCGCCTTCTTGATGGCGCGCTCGATGTTGTCCTTGGGCATGTTCTCGGCCCGGGCCGCGAGGATGGCGGCGCGCAGGCGCGGGTTCATCGTCGGGTCGGGGGTGCCGAGCTTGGCCGCCACCGTGATTTCACGGGCGAGCTTGCTGAACACCTTCGAGCGGACCGCATCGACGCGGCCCTTGCGGTGCATGATGTTCTTGAACTGGGAATGCCCGGCCATGACGGGATCGTCTTCTCGTTCGTTCGGCCAGAAGGCTGCTTCCGATGAAGGAGCCTCGACGCCGCGCGGGAAATGTCTGGAACACGGCTTATAGGCCGCCCGCCCCCGCCGAGGCAACGCGGACGGCGCCGGTGAACGGCCCCGTGCCGGCCGGCGTTCCCTTGCCGAGCCGAATGGAAAGGCAGCCGATGCACAAGGACAAGGGTTCGCTCCGCCAGGGTCCGGCCCGTTCCGGCTGGCGGTTCGGCCTCGCCCTCCTCCTCGGCGCCGTGGCGGGGGCGACCGCCTTTCCCCGGCCCGCCAGAGGCGGTGGCACCCGGAACGACAAGAAGGACGGCCTCAGGGCTGGTCCTGCGCCAGCAGCGCCCGGTAGCGCGCCGCCGAACGGCTGACGACGGCGCGCGCACCGTCACCGATATGCAGGCCGAAGGCGCCGTAGAGGCGCTCGAAGGCCCGTCCGTCGAGGCGCGACGCGATCCGGGCCACGGTGCCGCCGGAGAGCGGCAGCCAGTTCGGGTAGCTCCACAGGAAGGAAACGGTGCGCCGGTCCGCCCCCACCTGCACGATGTCGCCGGTCAGAAGCGCCCCGCGCCCCTCCGCGCCGTCCCGCCAGTGCAGCACGGTGCCGCCGGGGAAATGGCCGCCGAGGCGCAGCAGGGTCAGGCCGGGTCCGAGGCTGCGCTCGTCCTCGTCCCAGAACACCACCCGGTCGTCGGGTCGCATCACCCAGGCGCGGTCGCGGGCCTGGAGATAGACCGGCGCATCGAAGGCGGCCGCCCAATCGGGCATGGTGGTGTAGTAGTGAGGGTGCGAGATCGCGATGCCGGACAGCCCGCCGAGGGCGCGCACCAGGGCGACCGTGGCCTCGTCGAGCAGGGCGAGGCAGTCCCACAGGATATTGCCGTGGGGCGTGCGCAGCAGGAAGGCGCGCTGGCCGATGCCGAAGCGGGGCTGGGTCTCGATCTCGAACAGGTCCGGCTCCATCTGCCGCCAGGCATTGGCGTGGCCGGCGGCGAGCGCCTGCGGCGTGGTCCAGCTCTGGCCAGAGGCCGGCACGTATTGCCGCTCCTCGTCGCAGATCGGGCAACGGGCGGGCGGCGCCGGCTGCTCGGGAAAGCTCGTCCCGCAGGTGACGCAAATCTGGATCGGCATCGTCCCTCCCCCTTTCGCCCATGCCCTCCCGAGGCTCAGCCGCCGCGATATCCTTCGCCGTCCTTGGCGCGCGGGTGCTCGCGCGGGGGCGCCTCCTCGTCGCGCGGGGCGCCGATATCGCCCGGCTCGGTGGCGCCGGGCGAGCGGCGCCCCTGGACGGCGGGCGAGACCGGACGCGGCTCGTAGCTCCGGGCGGCGGGCGTCTCGGCGGGATCGTCGGGCTTGGTGGTGCTCAAGGGCAGACCTCCGAAATCGTCCCCGGTCAAGAACCGCGATCCGCCCCTTGTTCCCGGCGACGCGCGGAGGGAACCGCGAGAACCGGCTTGGCGCGAAGGCGGTTCACGGGTCAGAACCTCACGCCTGACCTCGGACCCGAATCGGGACCCATGACGATGAACCGCTCGATCCTTTCCCGCTTCGTCTGCCTCTCCCTCGCCCTCGCGGCTTTGCCGGCCACGGCGCAGGAGCGGCCCTTCACCCCGTCGCTCACCTGCGGAGCCGTGAAGGCCCTGGTGGCACGGGAGCGGAGGATCGTGCTCGCCACGAGTCCGAACGCCTACGAGACGGTTCATTTCGAGAGCGGCGCCTGCACCAACGAGGTGACGGCCGCACCCGCCTTCGAGCCCACCCTCGACGACCGGTACTGCTTCGCCGGCTATCGCTGCGTCCAGCGCAACAACGGCGAGAACTCCGTGCGCTGAGTTCGCGGTTCCGGCGCATGCGCCATCCGTTCGATTCCTCCGGGAGGGCGGATGGCATCATCGCTCAAGCGCCGTATCAGCCCCGCCGGAGCAGCCGCTTGGCCTCGGCGCGGGCACGGTGCTCGAAGCGGGCGAGGCGCAGGCGTCGCTCCAGGGAAATCAGGCCGGCGCCCGGCGGCACGGCGATGATCTCGGCGATCCTTTCCCGCTCGGGATAGAGGCTCTCCAGCGCCGAGCCCGGCATCGTCGCCGAATCGAGCCGCCCGGCGAAGGCCTCGGCGTGGAAGGCCCGGACGATGGCGTCTTCGAGGACGAGGCCGGGAGCCTGCGCCCGAAGCGTCTCGTCATAGGCGGTCTTGAGGAGATGGGCGGTCCCGCCGCAGACCAGGGCGAGGCTCGCGGCCACCGCCCGCCCGTCGAGCCGCAGCAGGTCGGCGCGGACGGTGACGGGGCCGCCCTCGGGCCGGAACAGGGCGCGGGCGAAGCGCTCCGTCTGCGGCTTGCACAACAGGGCCGTGCCAGCCGCGCCCTTCCAGCCGGCGGCTTCGAGGGCGAGGAAGCTGCCGAGGGCCCGTTCCAGGGCGGCGCCCTCCGTCGCGGTCTCGAGGTCGAGCACCCCGCTCTCCTCCAGCCGCCGCCGACGTCGGCGCAGATCCTTGAGGCGGCTGCGGTGCGGGTGGCCGGCGAGGAAAGCGTCGTAATCGGCCCGCCGGTCGAGCACCGGCCGCTCGAAGCCGTCCACCACGCCGACCTGCCAGCCGGCCCGGCCCATGGCCGCGAGGAGCCCGGCTCCAATCCGCCCGCCGCTCGCCAGGAGCGGCCAGCGCCAGGGTCGGCCGCCAGAGGCGCGCGCCAGCCCGCCGACCAGGGCATCGAGCCGCGCCTCGAAGCCCGGTCCCCCGGCGACGAGAGGGGCGCTCTCGGTCACGTAAGGCGACAGGAAGGGCTGGGCGAGGCTGGCGCCGAGACCGGCGATATCCGGGCGGAGAAGGAAGGGGAGCAGGGCCACGGGCGCCCCCCCCTCGCGGACGACCACGGCCGAGAGCCGTGGCGGGCACAAGCCGTGGGCCCGGTGGGCCTCGATCACCGCCCGCGTGTAGAACGGATGAGGAGCGGCCGCGTCGGATACCAGGGCGTCCCAGGCCGCCGCCTCCGTGGCGAGGGCCGGGATGGGTTCGACGGCGGCACGGGGCGCGTCCGGCGTGGCGCTGCGGGACGGCATCATCGGGCGGCTCCCCGCGGAAAGACATCGACGACCGGCGTCGCGAGGCCGTGGATGGCGCGGGCGCCGAGCGCCATGGCGAGCCCGCGCAGCACGGCCGCGACGGCGACGGCGGCCGCCGCGCCGGAGACGCCGAGCCACGGCACCAGGGCGAGGCAGAGGAGCGCGGCCAGCGCCAGCATCGCCAGGGTGATGCCGGCGCAGAGCCGTTCGCCGCCGAGCATGGTCAGCACGTCCTCGGCCGGGCCGAACAGGCTCGCCGCCACGCTGCCGGCGACGAGGATCGCCAGCACCGGCAGGCTGCCGCGAAACCCTTCGCCGAACAGGCCGAGCAGCAGGGGCGAGACGGCGAGGATGGCAAGGCCGATTCCCGCCGTGGCGAGAAAGGTCCAGCGCGCCTGCCGCCGCACCAATCCGGCGAGCCCGGCCTCGTCGCCCCGCGCCCGCGCCGCCGCGAGGCGCTGCGCCGTGGCGGCGGAGGCGGCGTAATGCACGAAGGCCACGAATTGCTGGATGCGGGTGGCGGCGAAGTAGAGGCCGACCGCCTCCGGCGGGACGAGGAAGCCGAGGATCACCACGTCGACGAAGCCGAAGGCGCTCGCGGCGAGATCCCCCGCCGCGATCGGCAGGCAGGCCGTGAGCCAGAGCCGCCACGCGTAGCGGCGCGGCCCCGCCGGGAGGTGGCGCCGCAGGCGCAGCAGCAGCAGAGCGGCCTGGAGCGTGGCCGCGAGGCCGGTCGCGGCTAGCGTGCAGGCGATGGCGATCCAGGCCTCCGCCGGGGCGCCCCCCAGCACGGCCCCGGCCATCGTGACCATGATCAGCCCCTGGCGCAGCAGGTAGGGCGGCGCGATGGCCAAGAGCGGCCAGCCCTGGCTGCGCGCCACCCCCTCCAGATAATCCTGGAAGGCGAAGAGCGGCACGACGAGGGCCGCCACCAGGATCGGCGTGCCGTAAGGGCCGGCGAGCAGGCCGTCCCGCAGGAGGGCGACCGCGAGCCCGCCGAGGGACAGGGCGAGCCCGCCGCCGAGGCTCGCCAGGGCGCCCCCGAGGAGGAAGCCGCGCACCCTGTCGAGCCGGCCGGTCGCTTGGTCGGCGGGCAGGAAGCGGCACGCCCCCTGGGACAGGCCGAAGGTCGCGGTGTGGCCGAGGATCGCGATCCAGACCCAGACGGTGGCGAAGATCCCGTATTCGGCGCCGCCCATCATCCGCGCCATCAGGACCTGCGCGCCGTAGGCGAAGCCCGCCGCGGCGATGCGGATCGCGAACACGCCGAGCGCCGAGACGGCGGCGGTCGCGCGCACCGCCCGCAGACGGGCCAGGATCGGATCGAGGGGAGAGGTGGCCGCGATCGCCTTGTCCGCTGCCATGGCTGCCGTTCCGAAGGCGCCGATGGCGGGAATGGCCAGGACGCTCGCCGGAATCCTTAGAAGCGCGGCGTTTCGGGCCGGTTAAAGGGCAAATCGGGCCGGCCGACTTCGCGGCGGCGGATCGCCCTCACGGTTGCTTGGGCGGCGCCGGCTTCTCGGCGGAACCGGGCGTGCCGGTCTGGGCGGGATCGAGCGGCGGCGCCCCCGCCTGAGTGGGCTCCGCCTTGGGAGCGTCAGCCTTGAGAGCGTCAGCCTTGGATCCATCCGTTTTGGAGGCATCCAGCTTGGCCGCGTCCGGCTGGAGCAAGGACAGGGTGATCGCCCGGGTGGCGTGCTCGGCCATGCAGCGCAGGCCGAGATCGTTGAGCCGGAAATGGCGGCCGAGCATGTGAACCTCGGTCGTGCCGCGGGTCGAGAGGTAGCGCATCGCCGCGTAGCGGTGGACGAGCGGCACCGCCTCCCGGCGGGCCACGTCCTGCACCGTGCGCACCATCTCGGTGTAATAGGCGTCGTCGGCCAGGCTCTCGGTGAAGACCGGATCGATCAGCACGATGTCGATCTCATGGGATTTCACCCACTTGACCGACTCCTCCAGCGCCTCGCCGAACGCCTCGATATCGACCCGGGCCAGGGCATCGTTGGTGCCGACCTGCCAGACCACGAGATCCGGCTCCACCTCGGCGACCATGGAGCGGAGCCGCTCGCCCGCCCCGCTCGCCACCTCGCCCGGCAGGCCGCGGGCTTCGACATCGACCTGGACGTCGGGCAGCGCCTGTTCCAGCGCGTTCTCCAGCTTGACGGGATAGCTCGCCGAGGCGCCGAGCCCGGCCGAGGAGGAGCCGATCGAGAGCACGCGGACCGGCCGCTTCTCCTTGAGCGCCGCCTTGACCGCCTTGAGCCGGGCCAGGGTGTAGAGCTTGGAGCCCGGCACCCGGCATTCCGGCGACAGGCTCTGATCGACGGCCTCGGCGGGGGCCGAAGCGGCCGGGGGAGCCGGCACCTCGGCGCGGGCGGGCGCCGATGACAGGAGGCTCAGGCCCAGAAGGCTCAGGCTGAGGACGGCGAGGCGGCGTCGGGCGCCTTGCGTGCCGGCCGCGGCTTGCGGGAACGCCATTCGACGAACCATGCGGTAAAACCCAGTGCGAACAGGCCGGACCCTACGACCGAAACGTCAACGATGATAACGCCACCGGTCTGGAAGCGCACGAACTGTCCGGCGAGGCTCAACAGCGATCCCATCGAGAAGACCGCGAGCGAGTTGCGCCCCAAACCCGACAGAAAACGGGCGAGCGGCCCCAGGCGCGGGGCGAGGAGTGCGTAGACGCCCTGGAAAGCCAGCACCATGCCGCAGAAATGGATCAGCCGGGCGGGCGAGAGATAGGTCTTGTCGAAGGTGAAGACCAAGCGCGGCTCCGGCGCCAACATCGGATCCGGCCGCCATTCCAGCACCGCGAGCACGACGCCGACCGCGACGATGACCACGCCGAGGGGCATCAGGCTCCGCCACAGATGCCGGAGCCGCTCGGATTCCCGCGTCGCCTCGTTGGCGAGGAAACCCAGCACGAGCAGGAGCTGCCAGCAGAGCGGATTGAAGAACCAGTCGCCCTCGCCTGGCCAGGACGGGAAATTCCACTCGAAGACGAGGCTCGCGCCGTAGAGCGTGAGCGACATCGCCAGCAAAGCCGCCCGGCTCACCCGGCCGATCAGCACCACGGCGGGAGCGATGGCGATCAGCACCACGTAGAGCGGCAGGATGTTGAAGTAGCCGAGCTGGTGGGTGAGCACCACGACGCCGACCATGGTCTGGATCGGGTCGGCGAAGAAGCCGCCGGCATTGTGCCATTCGAGGATGAGCGGATTGTCGAGATAGAGCGCGCAGCCCGCGATCATCGCCAGGGCCAGGGCCATGATCGTGATCTGCGCCCGGTAGACCTCGACGGTGCGGGACAGGAGCCGCAGCACCGTGGTCAGGCGCGGCTCCGGCTTGCCGTCGCGCCCGCGGGTGGCGAGCCCGATCGACCAGCCCGCCAGGAACACGAACAGCTCGGCGGCGTCCGAGATGCCGTACTGGGAGAAGGTGTAGCGCTCGAAGACGTTGCCGGGGATGTGGTTGATGAAAATCGTGATCAGCGCGAAGCCGCGCCAGAAATCGATCGCGTTCGGCTCGCGCATCAGGCTCCACGGTCCGGCGGTGTGACGTCGACGCGGCAGGATCCCGGCCTCCCGCGCGGACCGCGAGCGGCCGGCACGGCGCCGTTCCGGGACCCGCGACCCGGAGCGGAAGGCGGGCGCCCTGATAGACCGCGCCGGGGCCGGTTGGGAAGCCGCCGCGCGGTCACGAAAGGGCCGGATCCGGTCCCTCAGGCCGCGCCGCGCAGATGCCCGGCGTGCCAAGCACGCAGGGCGTCGAGGGTGACGATGCCGTCGGGCCAGGCATGGCCCTGAAGGTGATCGTGGGGGGCATCCGGCTCACCGAGATCGGAGACGGCCGAGAAGGCACCGTCGAGACGGTGGCTCTGGGTGTAGCGGCTGCGGGTGGCGAGCACCGGCAGGCCGGCGGCCAGGGCCGAGCGGATGCCGGCGGCCGAATCCTCGAAGGCGATGGCCTCGGACGGGTCGATGCCGAGGCGGTGGACGGCCAGCGCGAAGATGTCCGGTGCCGGCTTCTTCTGCGCCGCCTCGTCGCCCGCCGCGATCACGTCGAAGGGCCGCTCGACCTGCGGGAAATTGAGCGTGAGCAGGAGGTCGATATTGGGCCGGCTGGTCGTGGTCGCCACCGCCAGCCGCACGCCGTCCGCCCGCGCCTGCTCGACGAGGCGCCGCACGCCCGGGCGCAGAGAGAGGCTGCCGCTGCGGGCGAGTTCGCCGTAATAGCGCGTCTTGAGGTCGTGGATTTCCGGCATCCGCCGTTTCAACACCTCCGCATCCTCGCCGTGGAAGCGCTCGATGTAGTGGATCAGCCGCTCCTTGCCGCCCATCACCTTGAGCAGTTCGGCATAGAGTTCCGGCGACCAGTGCCAGGGCAGGCCCAGTGCCCGGAAGGCGCGGTTGAAGCCCTGGCGATGGAGGTCCTCGGTCTCGGCGAGCGTGCCGTCGACGTCGAAGATCAGCGCCCTCAGCATCGCACACCGTCCCGCCCGGTGGCCGCGCCGGCCGCCTCGCGGATCGCCGCGATGTTCTTCTGGTACGCGGCCGGGCCGCCCTTGAAGGCCGCCGAGCCGGCGACCAGGATGTTGGCACCGGCCTGCGCCGCCGGTCCGGCGGTCTCCGGGGTGATGCCGCCATCCACCGAGATGTCGATGTTCCGCCCGCCGACCAGGGCCTTCACGCGCGAGACGGTCTCCAGCGCCGAATGGATGAAGCTCTGCCCGCCGAAGCCGGGATTGACGGTCATCACCAGCACGAGATCGACCATGTCGAGCAGCGGCTCGATGGCGGAGGCCGGCGTGCCGGGATTCAGCGCCACGCCCGCGCGCCTGCCGAGGCCACGGATGGTCTGAAGCGAGCGGTGGATATGCGGACCCGCCTCGACATGGACCGTGATCGCGTCCGCCCCGGCCTCGGCGAAGGCGGCGAGATAGGGATCGGCCGGCGCGATCATCAGGTGGACGTCGAAGACCTTGTCGGTCCAGGGCCGCAGCGCCTTCACCACGGCGGGCCCGAAGCTGATATTGGGCACGAAATGCCCGTCCATCACGTCGAGATGGATCCAGTCGGCGCCGGCTTGCGCGACCGCCCGTGTCTCCTCGCCGAGCCTGGAGAAGTCGGCGGCGAGGATCGAGGGTGCGAGGATGGTCATGAAACGGCTCGGGACGGACGGCGCGCCGCCTCGCACGGGAGGGGCGGCCCAGGGATGAGGGGTTTCCTGTAACCGATCTAGGGCACCGGCCGACAAGATTCCCGCTGCCTTCACGCGAAAAGCCGGCACGGACAAGGCAAGATGCATCAAAGCCCCATAAAGACGCATCGTCCGCTTCATCCGGGGAGGGCGACAATCACATTCCGGGCGCGTCCGTCGCTTGGGCTGTCCGCTCAGGATGGGATGGGGCTCTGAGTCACGGCCGCAACCGGACGTTCAGCCTTCGAGCGTTCCCAGATCTCCCCACTCTTGGTCAGCCTCAATCAATCCCGCCCGAAACGGGAAACCCCGAGCTTCAGGCTGGGGAGGCCGCGAGCCATCGCACACAGCCCGCCATCGGTGCGGCCTCTCCCCTCCGATAGGCCGAGCAGCCCAGACCTTCTTTGATCGGACGTATCGGATCCAGGAGCGGGCCTCCCGCGATGCCGGATCTGGAGCCTCGTCGCCGCTTGTGAGGCTACCGGTCCCGTCATGCTCTGCCGGATCGCGAATTGGTGCGCCTTCTCGACACCCGTCAGGCCTCCGTCTGTCCTCGCTGGTTCCAAGCCTTGGCGACAGCGGGTGGCACGATCCTTCTAAATTTTGAGATCGTCGCAATTTTTAACACCTAGACTCAGTTGCCGCATGATTTGCGAGATTATAAAAAGTCAACAACGGAGAATCAAATAAACCAGCACACATGAAGATTATACCTCTAAATTCAGTCACAGCGCCAAGTTTTAATTGAATTAAACACGAGCCAGAGGTGCCTTTGCATGTCAAATAATTTGCATGATCACGCGGAGACTCATCATTTCAGGCATCTGCTTCTATTGGCTATGAACCGTGAATACTTCCATTTACCTGTGACCCCAGCCGCTCCGACACCGACCGCGATGCTGCGCGACGCGGCCGCCTTGGGCATGCTTCAGATCAATGCGAGGGCTGCAAATCAATCCGCCGTAAGTGGAGCTCCGTCCTCACTTCAGCATGCGTCCATCTCGGAACTGGGACCCGAGCGGCGATTCCATCAGTTTATCTTAGCATATACGCGGATATAATCCATGCAATGACTTACATAAATTTTATTCACTAGATATACTGAATTTTAAAAAACCCTTCGTCTTATATTGTGACGCACATAATCTTGTAAGACAATCTAGACTAGACACACCATTAACACATAGGACGATAAAAACTCTCCAGTCGGACGCCGCAGCACGTCGCCGATCGAGACATCCCGCGAGCTCAATCCTCCTGTCGTAGCATCGTTACTTATCAATCGAGCTGCCCCAACGTCGTCATGACTGCGTCACCAAGTCTGCAAGTTTGCCCCTCCGTCAACCCGGATCCTATTCTGGCTCCGAGGCCTTGGCTGTTTCGGCGCTTCCTTCCCCAGATCGACCATCGGACAACCGGCGATGTCCTGCAACACCCTGGCTTTGCGGAGATGCGGCGCCACTACATCACGGCCACGATGGCGCAATACGAATTCGCGAACTTCCCAGGCGGATGGCAAAGCACGGCTTACCGGGTCGCAGCCATTGGCATGCTCGTGTGCCTCCATGCCGCCCACGACAACGAAGATCGTGCGACATGGCCGACGCTCGCGCGCTTCAAGGAGGCCATGGCGATCTTCGGGCTCTCCAGCGCTCGCCAGATCGATCATTTCGTGGCTCGTCTCGTAGAGACGGGATACGTTGTGCTGGAGCGCGTCAAAGCGGACGGACGCCTAAGACTTCTCAAGCCGACCGAACAGCTTTTGGAGTGGGACCGTGCGGTCCTGGCAAGTTACTACGAGTCCTTGCGGATCTTATACCCAGATCCCGGATACCGCCTTCCCATTGCCCGCGATCAAGAATTTCACATAGCGATGCGGAAGACATCGACTCGGTATATTCAAAATATTGCCGATTTTATTCGCGCAAACACCGATCTCCTGCCATTCCATAGTATGTATCAGGGTGTTCACATCCTTCTCGCCGTGACCGGTTTGAACTTGGAGCCGCAACGGACCCCGGTACGTGAACGAGACCTCACCGACCTTCGGCAGAGTTTCGGAATCTCGCGGTCCCATATCCGCAACACGCTGGCCGCGGCCGAGGCAGGCGGTCTCATCACATTGTCCGGCCAGAACCAGAGAACCATCGCCATAACAACGCGCGGCCTTGCTGCCATTGATCTCTTCATCGCCAATACACTTGCAGCACACGATCTGGGCTACCAGCTGGCCATCGCCGAGCTCGTACATGCCATTGAGCCACCGGTTCATCCCAAACCCGGTTGATCCCTTCAGGGAGAGCGGATTGGGGCTTCGCTCAAGCGCCGCGCGGGCTTGCCGAGACGCAACCCGCTCCGATCAAGCGGAGGCCGTATCGTTCTCCCCTTGCGGCAGGATATCGGCGCAAACCGCTCGGCGACGTTCAGCGGCCGACTGGCATCGGCCGGTGCCGAAGCGCGCAAGCGTCAGGACCCGGAAGGGAACGCAAGCGGTTCCGTTCTCTCCGGTCGGCGCCAAGTCGAGGGCTGGTCGTCCGAGCCGGTGCCGAGGGGACATTGCACGATGACGCTGTCGCTCCAGCGCCCGAACTTGTAGCCGATGGCCGGAAGATAGCCGACGCGGGTGAAGCCGCAGGCCTCGTGCAGGCGTAAGGAGGCCTCGTTCTTCGCGTCGATATAGCCGATCATCTGGCGGTAGCCGCCGGCGGCGCAGGCCTCGACCAGGGCCGGCAGGAGCCGGCGCCCGATCCCCGCATGGAGGTGATCGGGATGCACGTAGATCGAGTGCTTCAGGGTGAAGCGGTAGGCCGGGCGCTTCCGGAACGGCACGGCATAGGCATAGCCGGCGATGGCCCCGCCCCGTTCGGCGACGAGATGGGGCAGGCGCTTGCTGCGCATGTTCTTGCGCCGCCGCTTGAGGTCGTCCGGCAGCAGGCGCTCCTCGTCGAAATCGCCGGTATCGCCGACCCCCTTGCGGATGTGCCGCTCGTAGATCGCGATCATCGCCGGCACGTCCGCGTCCGACGAGGGCCGGATCACCACGTTCGCGCCGGGCGGGATCACCGGCGAAAGGATTGGAGCGCCTTCCGCCATCAGGCGCCCTCGCGCAGGACGTAGGTGTGGAAGCGGATGCGCCCGTCCGCCTCGGTCTCGCGGTAGACGCCCTGGATCTCGGCCTCGAAGCCGGGAAACAGGTTGGCGGCCGCCTCGAACATCTTGAAATAGTCGAGCATCGGCTTGGCCCGCTCGTCGAGCCGCTCACCCGGCAGCACCGTGCCGATGCCCGGCGGATAGACCAGCATCAGGGTGGTGGCGATCCGGCCCTCGGCTTCGGCAATCGGCACGTAATCGACCTTGTTGCGGGTCAGCATCTGCGCCGCCGCCTTCGGGGCCATCGCCATCTCGGGCAGGTGCTCGGGCATGAACTGCTTGCGCTGCAGCGCCGAGGTGCCCGATTCGCGGTGGAAGGCGTGGTAATCGGCGCAGAGGTCGCGCAGGCCGACGCCGCGGTAGCGCTTGGGCCGCCGGGCGACGAATTCCGGCATGGCCTCCTCCAGCGGCACGTTGTCGTCGTGCAGCCGCTTGAAGGCGACGAGGCCGGAGATCAGCGTGCCGGCTTTCGACGATTCGACGCCCGGCGTCAGCAGGAAGAGCAGCGAGTTGAGGTCGTTCTTCTCCGGCACGATCCGGTTCTCGCGCAGGTATTGCGCGACGATGGGCGCCGGCACGCCGTGCTCGGCATATTCGCCGGTCTTCCGGTCGAAGCCGGGGGTGAGCACGGTGAGCTTGTTGGGATCGGTGATGGCGAAGCCCGGCGCCACATGGGTGAAGCCATGCCAGGAGGCGCCCGGCGTCAGCTCCCAGTAGCGGGCGTCGGAGGCCAGGAGGTCCGTCGGGATCGACTCCCACGGGGTCTCGTTGCCGTCGGGTCCGGTCACCATGTCGGGCACGAAGGGGTCGAAGAACCAGCGCCGCTTCGGATCGGTCTCGCGCTCCTCGAACTCCTTGCGGATGGCGCGGGCCTTCTTGCGCCACTCGATGCCGAGGCGGATCGTGTCGTCCCACAAAACCACGCCGGAGCGGCCCTTCATCATCTGCGCGCCGACATCGAGCGAGGCGAAGAGCGGATAGAACGGCGAGGTCGAGGCATGGACGAGGAAGCTCTCGTTCAGACGCTTGTGCTCGACCCGGCGGGTCTGGCCGCGGATATGCCCGTCCTTGGTGTGGATCTGCGAGGCTTGGCTGAAGCTCGCGAGCTGCTTGTGGGTCGATTGCGTGGCGACGATGCCCGGCGAGGTCTCGTCGAGCCCGGTGATGCCCATGGCGAAGCGGCGGGCATAGAGCGGGTGGAACTTCATGAAGCCCGCCCAGGCCTCGTCGAACAGGATGTAGTCGCAGAGATGCCCGATCTTCTCGACGATGGTCTGCGCGTCGTAGATCGTGCCGTCATAGGTGCATTGCTCGATGACGGCGCAGCGGAACGGACGCTCCTTGCGCCACGCCTCCTTGTCCTTCACCAGCGGATTGACGCGGATCTTCTCGCGGATGCGCGCCTCGTCGAGGGCCTCGTGATAGATCGGCCCGATCAGGCCGAAGGCGTTGCGGTCCGTCTCCAGGAAGATCGGGATGCCGCCGCCGAGGAACAGCGCGCCGTGATGCGCCGCCTTGTGGTTGTTGCGGTCGAACAGGACGAGGTCGTCCTCGGCCACCAGCGAGGACAGCACGATTTTGTTGGAGGCCGAGGTGCCGTTGAGGACGAAATAGGTCTTCTCCGCCCCGAAGATCTTCGCCGCCTCCTTCTGCGCCTTCAGCGCCGGGCCCTCGTGGGTCAGGAGGTCGCCGAGATCGAGCACCGAATTGTCGAGGTCGTCGCGGAAGATCGCCTCGCCGAGATGCTCGACGAAGATCCGGCCGATCGGCGAGCGGTTGTAGAAGATGCCGCCGTTATGGCCGGGGCAGGTCCAGAGCTGGTTGCCCTCCTCGGCGTAATCGACGAGCGCGCCGAAGAACGGCGTCTTCAGCGTGTCGGCATATTGCGTCACGCGGGAGACGAGGTTGCGGGCGATGAATTCCGGCGTCTCCTCGGCGAGGAAGATGTAGCCGTCGATGAAGTCGAGCAGCTCGACGGGGATGTCCTCCAGCCGCTTGCGCCGGACCATGATGACGATCGGCATCTCCAGGCCGCGCTTGCGCATCATGTCGATGAGGGCGGCCGCCTTGCCTTCGAGGCCGCGCTTGCCCCAATCCACCACGAGGCAGCCGACCGCCGAGTCGGTCTGCACCGCGATGGCCGCGTCCTCGACGCGTCGGGCCCGCACCACTTCGAAGCCGCGCTGCTCCACCGCCGCAACGATCTGGTTGACCCGCGCCCCCTCCAGATCGTCCGGATCGAAGGCGGGCGTGCACATCAGCACGGTAAAGCGGCGGTGGAAGTCCATAGAGCGCAGCTCTCCAAGAGCGCCCACCGCCGAACCGTGTGGCCGGTTCGGCGGAGAGGGGCGCGGCAGGGCTTAGAATCGATTCCGCCCGCTTAGCGGCCGGGATCGATTCTGGCGAATGAGAATCCAGCCTTTCCGGCCGATCCGCGACGTTTCGATGACAGCTCCCTCACCGCAGGGTGAGGGGAAAGCTCAGCTCGGTGAATCCTTCGAGGGTCAGCAGCCCGGCCGGCGGCGGCGGGAAGGGCGCGGCGGCCTGCACGGCGCGGGCCGCCCGCTCGCCCAGGACCATCGGTCCTTCCTCGAGGGCGATCCCGCCGAGGGCGCCGCTGGAATCGATCCGCACCCGGATCGTCACCGCGCCGCCCCGCCCGCGCGGCTCCGCCCGGCCCGCCATCCGGTCCGCCATGCCGATGCGGCTGACCACATCGGCCACCCAGGCCCGGGCCTTGGCATCGACCCGCGGCGCGGCATGGCCTGAGGCCATGGGAGCGGTCAGCATCAGCAGCGCGAGGACGAGCGGCCGGACGGGGGATGGGAGCACGACGCGATGGACTCCATGAACGGAAAAGGCGCCTCGCGGCGCCGTCTGTCGGGACAACGGCGCCGGGAGAAGCCGGGCCGTTCTCGATCTTCAACGCCGGCTTCGGACTTAAGTGCCCCGCTCAGCCGCGTCCGTCGCCCGGGGCCGGCCCGTGGTGGGCGAGGATCCCGCCTCCCCTCCCCGCCTCGGGATGAGGACGAGGACCGGATCCCAGATCGTTCGTCAGAACGTCGCCGCAGCCCCGCGACGCAGGTGCTCGTCGAGGCGCGGCATGATCTCGACGAAGTTGCAGGGGCGGTGACGGTAATCGAGCTGCTGGGCCAGGATGCCGTCCCAGGCGTCCTTGCAGGCGCCGGGCGAGCCCGGCAGCACGAAGATATAGGTTGCCCCCGCCACCCCGGCGGTCGCCCGCGATTGCAGGGTCGAGGTGCCGATCTTGTCGTAGGAGATGCGGTGGAACACCGCCGAGAAGCCGTCCATGCGTTTCTCGAACAGCGGCTCGATGGCCTCCGGGGTCACGTCGCGGCCGGTGAAGCCGGTGCCGCCGGTGGTGATCACGACATCGATCGTCGGATCGTGGATCCAGCCCTCGACCCGCTCATGGATGGCGACGATCTCGTCCGGCACGATGTCCCGCGCCGCCAGCCGGTGCCCGGCGGCGGTGAGCCGCGCGACCAGGGTGTCGCCGGACCGGTCGTCGGCGAGCACGCGGGTATCCGACACCGTCAGCACGGCGATGGAGAGGGGGATGAAGGCGCGGGACGTCGGCTCGCTCGTCATAGGCATGATGTTGTCCGGCGCGCGCGGCCGGTCAACCGTCGCCCGACGTCGCGGGGGGGCCATGCACATCCCGGCTCGCCTTCCGGCGGGGCCGCGCGTTGAGGGGCCGGGCCGGGCCGTGCTACGCGCGGGGAGATTTCGCGAGATACGCGACCCGTTCGAGGCACCGAAACACATGATCCCCCGCTACTCCCGTCCTGAGATGACCGCGATCTGGTCGCCGGAGAGCCGGTTCCGGATCTGGTTCGAGATCGAGGCCCACGCCACCACCGCGCTCGCCAAGATCGGCGTCGTTCCGAAGGAAGCGGCCGAGACGGTGTGGGAGAAGGGCCGCGACGCGGTGTTCGACGTCGCCCGCATCGACGAGATCGAAGCGGTGACGAAGCACGACGTCATCGCCTTCCTCACCCATCTGGCCGAGATCGTCGGGCCGGAGGCGCGCTTCGTCCACCAGGGCATGACCTCCTCGGACGTGCTCGATACCTGCCTCAACGTGCAGCTCACCAAGGCCGCCGACATCCTGATCAAGGATCTCGATGCCCTGCTCGCGGCGCTGAAGCGGCGCGCCTTCGAGCACAAGCTCACCCCCACCATCGGCCGCTCGCACGGCATCCACGCCGAGCCGGTCACCTTCGGCCTCAAGCTCGCCCAGGCCTATGCCGAGTTCGCCCGCGCCAAGGAGCGCCTGATCGCGGCGCGCAAGGAGGTCGCGACCTGTGCGATCTCCGGCGCGGTCGGCACCTTCGCCAACATCGACCCGCGGGTGGAGGAATACGTCGCCGAACAGATGGGCCTTCAGCCCGAGCCGGTCTCGACCCAGGTGATCCCGCGCGACCGCCACGCCATGTTCTTCGCCGTGCTCGGCGTCATCGCCAGCTCCATGGAGCGCCTCGCCATCGAGGTGCGCCATCTGCAGCGCACGGAGGTGCTGGAGGCGGAGGAATTCTTCTCCGAGGGGCAGAAGGGCTCCTCGGCCATGCCGCACAAGCGCAACCCGGTGCTCACCGAGAACATCACCGGCCTCGCCCGCATGGTGCGCGGCTACGTGACCCCGGCGCTGGAGAACGTCGCCCTCTGGCACGAGCGCGACATCTCGCATTCCTCGGTCGAGCGGATGATCGGCCCGGATGCCACCGTGACCCTCGACTTCGCCCTCGCCCGGCTCACCGGCGTGATCGACAAGCTCTTGGTCTACCCGGCCACCATGCAGAAGAACCTCGACAAGCTCGGCGGCCTCGTCCACTCGCAGCGGGTGCTGCTGGCGCTGACCCAGGGCGGCGTCTCGCGGGAGGATTCCTACCGGCTGGTCCAGCGCAACGCGATGCCGGTCTGGCGCGGCGAGGGCGATTTCCTGACCCTGCTCAAGGCCGACCCGGACGTCACCGCCGTGCTCAAGCCGGAGCAGATCGAGGAGTGCTTCGATCTCGGCTACCACCTCAAGCATGTCGACACGATCTTCTCGCGGGTGTTCGGCGAAGCCTGATCCCCCCGTATCCCCTTGCCCGGCGCGGCCTCCCTTGAGACGGAGAGCGCGCCGAGCACGGAATCTGCTTCGCGCCGCGAACCGATGACGGACGACCGAGAGAACCGATGACCCGCACCGCCTATCTCAACGGCCGGTTCCTGCCCCTGGACGAGGCCCGCGTGCCGGTGATGGACCGCGGCTTCCTGTTCGCCGACGGAATCTACGAGGTCGCCGCCGTGCTGCACGGACGCCTCGTGGACAATGCCGCCCACCTCGCCCGGCTCGACCGCTCGCTGTCCGAGATCGGCATCCGCAACCCCCATTCCGCGCAGGAATGGGAGCGGCTGGAGACTGAGCTGGTCGAGAAGAACGGCGTCCGCGAGGGCCTCGTCTACATCCAAGTGACGCGGGGCGTGGCCGAGCGCGACTTCTCCTTCCCCAAGGGGGACGTGCCGGCGACGGTGGTGATGTTCACGCAGGAGAAATCCATCGTCGCCAACCCGCTGGCCGAGTCCGGGGCCAAGGCGATCACCGTGCCGGACCTGCGCTGGAAGCGCCGGGACATCAAGTCGGTGGCCCTGCTGGCCCAGGTTCTCGCCAAGCAGCAGGCGTCCGAGGCCGGCGTCGCGGAGGCCTTCATGATCGAGGACGGAGTGGTGACGGAGGGCTCCTCCTCCACCGTCTTCATCGTCACCAAGGCCGGCGCGCTGGTGACGCGTCCGCTGTCCCACGCGATCCTGCCCGGCATCACCCGCAAGGCGGTGCTGGCGCTGGCCGAGGAAACCGGCCTCGCCTTCGAGGAACGGCTGATCAATGCCCGCGAATTGTTCGAGGCGGCGGAAGCGTTCTACACCTCGGCCTCGGCCTTCGTGATGCCGGTGGTGGAGATCGACGGCAAAACCCTCGGCGACGGGCGGCCCGGCCCGGTGGCGAAGCGCCTGCGCGAACTCTACTTCGCCTTCGCCGCACGAGACGCTGGCTAGCCTGACAGGAACGCCTTGGGGGGCGCCCCCGTTGGTCCGAAAAGGACCACCGAGGACGTGATGACTTTAGCCAAGATGACGCTGCGCGCCGCCGCCCTGATTGCCGGAATGCTGAGCGGCGCGGCCTTCGCGCAGGATCCCTCCGTGCCCCAGCGCGGCCAGGACAGCGACCCGAAGCTCCCGCCCCCCCAGGAGCAGGTGCCCGAAAAGGTCCGCCCGGAGGGCGAAACCGGCGGCCGCACCCTGAGCGACAAGCTCGAGAGATCGGACGGCGTGATCAAGCCACCGGCCGGCGTCGATCCGGAGATCAAGACGATCGCGCCGGAGCCGAATCCGAACTCGATGCCGGTGATCAAGCCACCGGGCACCGCGAAGTAGATCCCGAACTACGAGCAGCCATGCGGAGCGGTTCTGTCGGGGAAGGGTCCGCTTCGCTTGACCTGCCCGCCCATATCGCCGAAGACGCGCGCATATGCCCGATCCCCCGGCTCGGCGGCCGGGGTTTTCGCGCGTGGCGCAACTGCTTGGCGCCCGCGCCAGCGATTGCGAGACAGGTCAGACGCGCATGGCGAACGTCGTCGTCGTAGGCGCCCAGTGGGGCGACGAGGGCAAGGGTAAGATCGTCGATTGGCTCTCCGAGCAGGCCGACATCGTGGTCCGCTTTCAGGGCGGTCACAATGCCGGCCATACCTTGGTGGTCGGCAACGCCGTCTACAAACTCTCCCTGCTGCCCTCGGGCGTGGTGCGGCCGAACACGCTCGGCGTGATCGGCAACGGGGTCGTGCTCGATCCCTACGCCCTGGCCTCCGAAATCGACCGCCTCGCCGGCCAGGGCGTCACGGTCGGCCGCGACAACCTGCGGGTGGCCGACAACGCCACGCTGATCCTCTCGCTCCACCGCGAACTCGACGCCCTGCGCGAGGACGGGGCACCGGGCACCAAGATCGGCACGACCAAGCGCGGCATCGGCCCGGCCTACGAGGACAAGGTCGGCCGCCGGGCGATCCGCCTGATGGATCTCGCCGAGCCCGACACCCTGCCGCCGAAAATCGAGCGGCTGCTCGCCCACCACAACGCCCTGCGGCGCGGCTTCGGGCTGGAGGAGATCTCCGAGCAGGCGATCCTCGACGAGCTGACGGGCATCGCCGAGCGGGTCCTGCCCTATCAGGACACGGTGTGGCGCCTGCTCGACGAGGCGCGCAAGGGCGGCAAGCGCATCCTGTTCGAGGGGGCGCAGGGCGCGCTGCTCGACGTCGATCACGGCACCTACCCCTTCGTCACCTCGTCCAACACGGTGGCGGGACAGGCGGCGACCGGTTCGGGCCTCGGCCCGGGCGCCATCGGCTACGTGCTCGGCATCGCCAAGGCCTACACCACCCGCGTCGGAGAGGGCCCGTTCCCGACCGAGCTGCACGACGCGATCGGCCAGCGCATCGGCGAGCGCGGCCATGAATTCGGCACGGTCACCGGGCGCAAGCGCCGCTGCGGCTGGTTCGATGCCTGCCTCGTGCGCCAGACCGTGCAGACCTCCGGCATCGACGGCATCGCCCTGACCAAGCTCGACGTGCTCGACGGGTTCGACGAGATCAAGGTCTGCACCGCCTACGACATCGACGGGCAGCGCTTCGACCATCTGCCGGCGAGCCAGGCGGCGCAGCAGCGGGCCGTTCCGGTCTACGAGACGATCCCCGGTTGGACCGGCACCACGGCGGGAGCCCGTTCCTGGGCGGACCTGCCGGCCCAGGCGATCAAGTATGTGCGCCGGATCGAGGAACTGATCGGCGCGCCGGTGGCGCTGCTCTCCACCTCGCCGGAACGGGACGACACCATCCTCATGCACAACCCGTTCGAGGATTGAGGCGGTTTACGCTTGATCGAAGCCGAAACCGTGTCACCGAGCCTGGGCGGCGTCCAGGCAGGGATTCCGGCGCGCGACAGCGACGGGATCCCGCCGACACCGACCTCCGCATCGCCCCGCGATGGCTCGGAGGTCGCACGAGGCGCCCGGGACGGCGGGTAGGTACAGGCAGGTCCGGGCACGATGGCCGACTATTATCCGTTGCTGGCACGCGCGCTCGACGCCCTGCCCGACCGATCGCCGGCACTCCGCCGAGCGGTCTACGACCGCGCACGCAGCGCCCTGATCGCGCAGCTCCGTTCCCTCGACCCGCCGGTCCCGGAGGCGGATATCGATCTGGAGCGGCAGGCGCTCGATACCGCGATCCAGCGCCTCGAAACCGAGTACGAGCCGGCCACCGCTTCCAAAGAGCCGGAGGTTGCGCCGCCGCAAATTCCTTCCCCGGCGCCGGCCGAGCCACTGCGGCCCGAGCCGCTCGTGCCGGAACCGCTGCCGCCGACTCTGCCCGAACCCGAGCCGCCGCAGGCCGTAGACAAGCCGCCGCAGGCCGCCGAAGAGCCGCACCGAGCCGCGACCGCGTCACCGGTCCTGCCGCCGGCCTCCGTGCCGGCCGGCTTCCTGCCCGACGCTCCGCCGGCAAACGCCGAAACTCCGGCCGAGACGCTTCCTTTCATGCCTCCGCCCCGGCGGCCAAGGCTCGACGAGGCCCCGAAATCCGAGACCCCGGACGGCGCCGTCCCCTCGGCGGAGCCCCCCGCCGAGGGCGCCGCGTCCGAGGCCAACGGCCATGGCGAAGCGGTCAACGGGCGTCAGCGTCCCCGCATCGATGTGGTGACCCCGACCGAAGGCCGCTCACGCCTTCTGCGCAATCTGTTCGTCGGCGGTGTGCTGGCGGTCGTGATCGGGCTGATCGCGGTCGCGGCCTTCTTCCTGCGCGATCAGCCCTCGGACCTGCAGCAGAGCGCGGCCGAGCAGGGTGCCCCCGCCGAGGCGCCGGACGCGAAGTTCTCCGACCGGGTCGGCGGCGAGCACCATGAGGCGGAGGCGCGCCCGAAACCGGCTTCACCGGGCGCCGTCCCGGCCCAGCCCGAGGTGACGGTGTCGCAGCGGGCGATCCTCTACGAGGAGAATCAGAGCGATCCCCGCGCCCAGCCGATCTCCACCGGCGGACAGGCGATCTGGCGCGTGGAGGCGGTGAACGGTGAGCAGGGTCAGCCCCTGCAGACGGCCCTGCGGACCAGCGTCGAGTTCCCGGATGCCGGTCTCACCCTGACGATGACCATGCGCAAGAACCTCGATGCCACGCTGCCGGCCTCGCACACCATCGAGCTCGCCTTCACCAATTCCGACTCCGGCGCGAAGCGCATCGTGCAGAATATCGGCCTGCTGCAGCTGAAAGACGAGGAGAGCGCCCGCGGTTCTCCGGTTTCGGGCCTGCCAGTCCGCGTGCGCGACAACCTGTTCCTGATCGGCCTGTCCTCGTTGAAGAGCGATATCGACCGCAACACCGACTTGCTGCTTCACAAGAACTGGCTCGATCTGGCGGTGACCTATACGAACGGTCAGCGGGCCGTCATCAGTTTCGAGAAGGGCAATGCCGGCGCCCAGGCAATGCAGAACGCTTTCGCGCAGTGGCGGGACTGATACGGAATCCGCTTGATTCAAGCGGTCACCGTATCACTCAGCCCGCGCGGCGCCTGAGCGAAGCCCCAATCCGCCATCCCGAAGGGATCACCCGGATTGGGTCTGACGCGTTCACGCCACGCGTTGCACGTCTTCGATTAAAGGCCTCGCACCGATGGGCGCGGGACTTTGCGCGATCGATCGAAAGGCTGCCCTAACGACGAAGCCCGGCCAGGGGATGGCCGGGCTTCGTCGGATCAGGGCGGAGTCGGGAACCGTAAGGGCTCCCGCAGACCTCAGGAAATCCGCGCCTCGGTCCGCGGCAATTCGCGGGTGGCGAGGTTGCGCTTGACCGCTTCCTGCACCTTCTCGAAGGCGCGGACCTCGATCTGGCGGACGCGCTCGCGGGAGACGCCGAATTCGCCGGACAGATCCTCCAGGGTGATCGGATCGTCGGCGAGCCGCCGTGCCTCGAAGATGCGCCGCTCGCGCGGGTTCAGCACGCCGAGCGCGTCGCGCAGGGCCGAGAGACGGTTGCGCCCCTCTTCCTCGCGGGCGAGCACGGTCTCCTGGCTCGGGCTGTTGTCCACGAGCCAGTCCTGCCACTCGCCCTCGCCCTCCTCGCGCAGGGGCGCGTTGAGCGAGGTATCGCCGGAGAGGCGGCGGTTCATGTCGATCACGTCCTGCTCGGGCACACCGAGCGAGGTGGCGATCTGCTGAACCTGCTCGGGGCGCAGATCGCCCTCGTCGAGGGCCGAGATGCGGCCCTTGGCCTTGCGCAGGTTGAAGAACAGCTTCTTCTGGTTGGCGGTGGTGCCCATCTTCACGAGCGACCACGAGCGCAGGATGTATTCCTGGATCGCCGCCTTGATCCACCACATCGCGTAGGTGGCCAGCCGGAAGCCCTTGTCCGGATCGAACCGCTTGACGGCCTGCATCAGGCCGACATTGCCCTCGGACACGACTTCGCTGATCGGCAGGCCGTAGCCGCGATAGCCCATGGCGATCTTGGCCACGAGGCGCAGGTGCGAGGTCACGAGGCGATGCGCCGCCTCGCGGTCGCCCTGGTCGCGCCAGCTCTTGGCGAGGGTAAACTCCTCCGCCGGCTCCAGCATCGGGAACTTGCGGATCTCATCGAGGTAGCGCGAAAGGCCTCCCTCGTTGGCAAGCACGGGCAGTGCGCCAGCCATGTGCACCTCCTTCAACAGCCCCCCTTCGGGCGGGGCCCAAGCGCATGGCCGCTCTCTTGAGCCGGCCATGCCGCTTCCCATTTTCTAATGGAAATTCGTAATGCCCGGTAGCGGCCGACGCTGTTCACGCAGGGTCCCAACGCGCGAACCGGAGTCCGGGTTTAACGTGTCACGGGCGCGCACCGGCCGCTGTGCCGAAACGCACCTTTCCCATGCCTCGCGCCGCGTCTCATCCGAGCGCCGCGAGCAGCCTCGAAAAATCCTCCGGCACCGGGCTCTCGAAGCGCAGGCGTTCGCCCGAGCGCGGATGCAGGAAGCCGAGTTCGGCCGCGTGCAGCGCCTGACGCCCGAGGTCGCTCAAGGCGGCGCGGGCGGGCTCGGCCAAGCGGGCCGCTTTGGTCTTGAAGGCGCCGCCATAGACCGGATCTCCCAGGAGCGGGTGGCCGCGATGGCTCAGATGCACCCGGATCTGGTGGGTGCGCCCTGTCTCCAGGCGGCAGCGCAGCAGCGCCGTGACGCCATCCGCGCCGGGCAGGGCCTCGACCCGGTAATGGGTGATCGCCTCCCGGCCCTCTCCCTCGCGCACGACCGCGATCTTCTCGCGATTGTGGCGCGAGCGGGCGAGGTTCGCCCGGATCGTCCCGTGACGCGGCTCCGGCACATTCCAGACGAGGGCGAGATAGGCCCGCTCCAGGGCTCCGTTGCGGCCATGATCGGCGAACTGGGCCGAGAGCCCCTGGTGAGCGAGGTCGTTCTTGGCGACGACGAGCAGGCCGCTGGTATCCTTGTCGAGGCGGTGGACGATACCGGGACGGCGCACGCCGCCGATGCCGGACAGGCTCGCTCCGCAATGGGCGATCAGCCGGTTCACCAGGGTGCCGTCCTCGTGCCCCGCCGCCGGATGCACGACGAGCCCCGCCGGCTTGTCGATGACGATGAGATCCTCGTCCTCGTGGACGACGGTAAGCGGCAGCGCCTCGCCCATCGGTTCGGCGGGAAGCGGCGCCGGCACGCTCAGGTCGAGCCGGCAGCCTGCGCCGACCTTGCGCGCGGGATCGCGCAGGACCGCTCCGTCACAGCGCACGAGGCCGTCGCGCACCAGCGCCTGGAGCCGGGCTCGGGACAGATCCTCGAAGGCCCGGGCAAGGGCGCGGTCGAGCCGCTCGGGCGACGCACCGTCATCGAGGACGACACTGCGCTCCTCGTTCGCGCCGGACGTCGTGGAAAGCACCGTGGAGGACACCGTGAGAATTCTCGTCATTTCGCCCCGGAAACCGCTTGCGGGAGCCGAAACGCCTCGCTATACGAACCCCGGTCGGGCCGGAAGCTCCCATCGTCTAGCGGTCTAGGACGTCGCCCTCTCACGGCGAAAACAGGGGTTCGATTCCCCTTGGGAGCGCCACCGGGGTTCTCAAACGCTTGTTTGTTCTTGCGTTTCCAGGCCGAAGGTCCCACCCCGTCCTGGGAGGACTGCTTCGGTGGGACCCGGGCGTCGGAACCGCTCCTTCGAGGCAGTAGCGCCATCGCATCGTCGGCGAGGCGTGCGCGCTGAGCTTCCCGCGTGTAGCGTTCGACCTCCTCCAGCGTCCGATGTCCGGTGATCGCCATGATCTGATGCGGCGTCGCCCCGCGTTCCGCGAGCCTCGCGGCCGTGGCCTTGCGGCACCCGTGCGCGGAGCAATGCGGAAGTGCGGCCTGGATGCACCATTCCTTGAAGCGGTTGCCGAACCCGTTGGGCGAGAAGGAACGGCCGTAGTCCGTCTCGAGAAAGGACGGGCAGCTCGACGGGGGAACGGAAGCAATGGCTTCCGCGAGGTCGGGATGGATCGGAATGTCCATGGCCACCGGCGCGCGGTGCTCGTTCTTCGCCTGGACGTAGCGCATGCGACCCGCGGAGACGTGACGCGGCCCGAGCCTCACGACGTCCTCGCGCCGTCCCGCGGTGTAGAGCAGCAGAGCCAGCGCGAGGCGTGCTTTCGTGCCGAGCGGGTGAACGGCCTCGTAGGCTTCGACCTCGGTCAGGGACCAGGAGTGGTGACCCTTCGAAGCGTAGCGCACCCGCTTCACCTCACGCGTCGGATCGCCCGGCGCGAGGTCATGTTCGACCGCCCACGAGAACAAGGCGCGAAGCGCCTTCAGGAGAGTGTTGGCTGCCGCAGGCGTCCCGCGCCTCGAGTCGCGCATCTGGCGCACGTGTCGTGCGAGCAATCGCCGGATCAGCTTACCGCCATGCGCCTCGCAGGCCGCCTCGAGCCCGCGACGCCGCCAGGCCTGCGTCGAAGGATCGAGCGCTCCGAACGCTGAGCTGCCGAGGTACCGTTCGCAGATCGATCGAAACGAACCCGGTCGGACCTCCGCGCACGCGGTCGCCGCCGGGGCGTCGCCGGCAAGGCAGCGGTCGTACGTCTCCATGAAGATTTTCGAGCCCGGCTTCCCTCGCAGGCGCGTCTTCGGGTCCGGTCGGCGCCGGAAGTAGTAGCGGACGTTGCCGTGCCGATCGACGTCGGACACGACGAACTTCAGACGCAGCATGACCATGGAGAGACGTCCGCTTCGCGGCAATCCTGCATGGAGCATTCCCGATGCCGGACCCGACCGCAAGATCACGATGTTCGCGGACCTCGACTCGGCCGGTCGAAGCAATGAAGCGGCCCGGGGCCGTACCGATCCGACGATGGGTCCGGTTCGACCGGAATGGGTCTTTGCGCACCGGTCCGACGAGTCGGCTGACGGCGGCCTGATCCCGGATCGGAGGAGCGGTGTCGCGGTTCCGGAGTTCCGTGTGCGGCACGGCGCAAAAGGCGATTGGGAGAGGGGTACGGTGCAGCCGCCCCGATTGGAATCCCAAGCGCTCGAACCGCCTCCGAAGCACCGACTTCAGTCGCCCTCTGGGAGCGGCCTCCTCACGAGAATGAGACACAGCGATGCGCTTACCCAGTTCGCGATCCGAAAGCGGCTTCGATCCGCTCGCTAGGGACAGCGAACGGAACTACGAAGGATTGCGCTCTTCCTCTACGCTTGGCACGCGGCATTTCCGTTCAACCGGATTGGGAGCCGGGCAGCGGAGCGGTTCGCTGAACCAAGATCAGGCGGACGAATCCGAGGGACGGTTCGCGGGGATCGTCGATCCCGCACTCCTCCGGTCCGGCAGCAGGGCCATGGCGGTGTCGGCCATCTGCGCACGCAGGGCACTCCTCGTGTATCGCTCGACCTCCGCGAGCGACTGGTGGCCGGTGACAGACATGATCTGGTGTGCCGTAGCCCCGCGGGTCGCGAGCCTTGCAGCCGCGGCCTTCCGGCAGCCGTGTGCCGAGCAATGCGGAAGTCCGGCCTGGATGCACCACTTCTTGAACCTGTTTCCGAAACCGTTCGGCGTGAAGGGGCGGCCGTAATGCGTCAGGATGAAGATCGCTCCGCTCGGCTGCGCCGCGGCGATCGCTTCGGCGAGATCCGGATGGACAGGGATGTCGATCAAGACTGGGGCGCGATCCTCGTTTTTCCCCTGGACGAACCTGAACCGCCCAACGGCGAGGTTGTGCGGACCGAACCTAACGACGTCTTCGCGGCGACCTGCGGTGTAGAGCAGGAGCTCCAGCGCCAGCCTGGCTGTCGTTCCGACAAGGTGGGCGGCCTCGTAGGCTTCCACCTCCGACGGGCTCCAGGGATGGAAGCCCTTCTTCGCGTATTTCAGGAAATCCACGTTCCGGGTCGGATCGGAGGACGCGCGGCCATTCTCGTTGGCCCACTTGAACAGAGCCTTCAACGCCTTCAGCATCGTGTTCGCAGCCGCAGGCGTTTCCCTCTTCCCGTTGCGCAGCGTGCGGACATGACGCGCCTGCATCATGGCGACCCGCTTCGTGCCATGGGCCTCGCTGATCTCGTCCAGTGCCCGGCGTTGCCAGGCTCGCGTCGAGACATCGAGGCTTTTGAACTCCGGACTGCCGAGATAGGCGAGACGGAGCGCGGCGAAGGAGCCAGGCGCGGCAGGAACGCTTCTCGACTTCCGTTCCGGAATTTTGCCGTCCAGACAGTCATAGTATTTGTTCATGAAGGCTTCGGAACCCGGAATTCCCTCGAGGCGGACCTTTGGTGCCGGGCGGCGCCGAAAATAGTATCTGACGTTGTCATGCCTATCTGTGTCGGAGACGACGTACTCCGGGAGCTCCGCGGTTCCACGCTTCAATCCCATTCGTTGTCCTCCCCATCTCCATCGGCGAGAGCATCCCAGGCCGCGTCGAGCTTTCGGAGATCCCATCGGACGCATCCGCGCAGAGTGTTCGGGTCTGGCATCAGCTTGTCCTCGACGAGTTTGTCGAAGGTCGACGTACTGACCCCGACGTAGCGGGCAGCCTCCTCTCGCTTCAGGCCCCGCCGTGGTTCCCAGACGAGCCTTGGGGTAGCTTCGTCGCGCCGACTCATCGGAAAGTCCGCCGCCGTCCGATGTGCCGGAACCAGATTCCACCTGCCTGCGAGAAGAGCCTGCGGTCGCGAAGACCGCCTGCTGCCGACCCGACGCGTGGCGCTGGCATCCACACTGCGATTATGTGGATGTCCACCGTTCCAGGCACGGCGCCGCCGGTCGCGCGCACAGTGGGCGCATCGGAGCGTAGGAGCCGGAATTGAGGCGGAGATGGGCGCTCGAATAGGCGCCCGACGGGAACGGGTATTGGCCGCGTCTGCTCGACCCGCCGGATAGAAAATGCGGAAAGAAGGCTGATGGTCATGGCGGACGGATGTCCGTGGCAGTCATCGCTGTTCGGCCGCCATACAACCCTATATAGGGTAAAAGCGTCAACCCCTTTTAGGGTTAGAATATCGCCCGGACGTATCTTGCCATCAGCCTGCAAGCGTCGGGGTACTCGTCCAGCGCGAGGCGCAAAGAGCCGTGCCATCCTCCGGCCCGGACGATCCGCACTTTCCCCTCCGATTCGAGCAGGCGACCTATCACCCTTGAACCTTCAGGCTTTGCGGCATCGAAGAACATGGCAGTGATCCCGACTTGAACCGGAAGTTGTGAATGAAAGAAGGCGATGTCTCCAATTTCCAGTTCCGGCGCAAGATAGTGATGCGTCACACATATTGCGCAAGCATCTCGGTCATTGTCTAAAATACGAGGCCTCGGCACTTTGTCCCATTTCGTTAAATCAATATTGAAAACTCCATTATTGTCTACATATTGCGGAAAAAAGACTTTTATCAAATCAGATTTCTGTGAAAATGCTCGGACAGATCGTTTCCTCATTCTATTTCGCGACGGATCTAAAGATCGAAGCGAGGATTCTTCGCTCCCACCGTGGAGAACTACATCAGCAAGATCTAAACCCAAAGCTTTAAATATTTCAGGAAGAAAACGACTCTTCTTTGTGATCCCGTTCTCGATCTTGTCAACCGTAGTCTGACTGACGCGTGCCGCCTCCGCCAGCTGCTGCTGTGACCACCCACGCTTGATGCGGGCATCGCGAACCGTGGAGCCTATGGATGTCGTCGAAACCATGAAGACCTTTCGGGTTCAACCCCATTTAGCATCGGCGGCGCGCGTACGCGAGGTGTGGGCCGACGCGGCAACGGACAGGGTCCCTTCTCGCGGCAGCGTCCCGCTTGCCAGATGCCATCCAGATCTTCGTCGGCGGCTGCACCATGATGCTGATCAGCGGGATGATCAGCCGGGCGCGGGGTGCCCGCGAGCATCTGCCGGCGCCAGCGCCTGCCAGCATCGCCGATGTGCCGGCGTCCTTTCTGCAGGGACTGCGCAAGGCCAACGACATCCTGCGCGAGCTGCGTGATCTCACCCGCTGCCAGACTGAAGACACCGGCCGCATCGCCGAGTGCGTCCGCATCATTCGCGAGGAGACAGTGAAGCATACGAGCCAGCTCAGTTGTCGGCAGGAGAGGGAAGTCTGTCGGTAATCCGCTCCACCGAGGCCGCGCAGGAACTCGTCAAACCGAGGGCGCAGCCTTTGGCGGCGGCAATGGGATCGCCCAGCTGAGGGGTTTCCTTGCCTGTAACTTCGTGTCCAAGTCGGCCTGGACGCACGGCAAGATCGGCTTCGCCAGCGTCGGCGCGGCCGGTGTCCTTCCCACCGCAAATGGAAGCCCAGGCTGGAAGCCTTGCCTGGGCGAGCAGGATCTGAGCGGCGACAGTTCGAAGGCGGCAGAGCGTCGATATAGCCGACTTCGACGTGAGTTCGCGACGGTGCCGCACCGAGAGGCTGATCCGACATACAACGCGGGCTCCAGTTCAGGCGCCCGGAGTCGCCGACGCCCGTGCCCGCCTCACTCCACACGCGCGCTGCCGACCATCCGCCTCATCCCTCGTCACCAGCGATAGATCAGGCTGCCGATCACGGCCGCGGGCGCGCCGCGATAGCAGAAGCCCGCCTGACAGGTGAAGTAGTCGCGGTCGAAGATGTTGCTGGCGTTCACCTGCGCACGCAAACCTCTGTACTTCGGGTCGATCGCCGCGAAATCGTAGGCGACCAGCGCGTCGAACAGGGTCACGGTCGGGTTGCGGATCGTGTTCTCATCGTTGGCATAGCTGTTGGCGCTGAAGCGGAGGCCGCCGCCGAGTGTCAGGCCGCTCAGGGCCGAGCTCGGCGGGAACAGGTAGGTCAAGAAGCCGGTGAAGGTGTCCCCTGGAATCCCCGAAAGGTAATTGCCGTCCAGCACTTGCCCAGTGAACGAGGTATGATTGAGATAGCGTAGATCGAGATGCGTATAGGCCAGAGTCAGGTTGGTACCGGGGGCAAAATTGGCGATCGCCTCCATTTCGAAGCCACGCGACTGGACCGAGCCGGTTGCGATCTGGAAGGCAATGTTGTTCGGATCCGTGCGCAGCACACTGCTCTGCACGATGTCAAAGCCGGCGAAGCTTGCCTGGATGTTCGTGCCGGGGATCAGGTACTTGACGCCCGCCTCGATCTGATCGCCGGTCGCCGGCCGGAAGGCGCGACCCGAGGCGTCGGTGCCCGGCTGCGGCGCGAAGGTGGTGGCGTAACTGGCGTAGGGCACGAGGCCCGGCGCCAAGAGATAGTTGAGGCCGACGCGCCCGGTGAAGGCTTGGTCGTTCTGCTGCGTCGCGGTGCCAGTGGTGTCGACCGTGTTCTGGAATACCCAGTCATAGCGGCCGCTCAGGGTGAGCACGAAGCGATCGAACTTGGCCTGCTCCTGTAGGTAGAGCCCGACCTGATCCTGGCTCTGGGCGGTGCGCGGCCCCAGCGGGGCGGCGAAGATCGGCTGGAGGCCATAATTGCGGGTGACGAGGTTGAGATCGGGTGCCGTGCCGAAGCCGAAGCCGAAGCCGAAGCCGAAGCGATAGTTGAAATCGTAATGCGCGTAGTCGAGCCCCGCCAGCAGCGTGTGCTGGACTGGCCCCGTGGTGACATGCGCCTCGATCTGGTTGTCGAGGGTGAACTGGGTGAGATGCTGCCGGGAGAAGCCGGTCGAGCGGCTCGCGGTCACGCCATCGGGGTTGATGCCGGCAATCGAGGTGTAACGGTAATCGGTGTTGACATCGTAGAAACGAAAGTTCTGGCGGAAGAACAGATCCCCGTCGAAGCGGTGTTCGAAGGCGTAGCCGACGCGACCCTGCTGCTGCTTGAAGTCGTTGAAAGCGGGGTCACTCGCATAGAGCCGGGTCGGTCGGAAGTTCTGGTTGAAGAACGTGGTGCTGCCGGGAAGCTTGTTCTCCTGGTACTCGCTTAAGAAGGTGAAGGTCGTGTCGGCGGACGGCTTCCAGGTGAAGGCCGGCGCGATGTAGCTGCGGTCGTCGGCGCCCCCAGGTAGGAAGGTGTCGGATTGCCGCTTGATGCCGGTGATGCGGTAGGCGAGCGTGCCGTCCGTGCCTTCGACCGGGCCGCCGATGTCGAAGTTGCCCTGGTAGCGGTCGAAGTTGCCGACCTGCAGCTGCACCTCGCCGAACCGCGTGAAGACCGGCCGCTTCGTGGTGACGTCGAGGATGCCGCCGGGTGAGCCGAGACCGTAGAGCCCGGAGGTCGGCCCGCGCAGGATCGTGGCCGCCTCGATGCCGTAGGGCTCGATGCGCGGCACCGTCAGGCCCGACGCAATCTGTCGCAGGCCATCCCGGAAGATGCCGTCATAGGTCAAGCTGAAGCCGCGCACGTAGAAGGAATCGAAGCGCGGATCGAAACCGAAGACGTTCGAGGAGACGCCGGCCACGTAGCTGATCGCCTCCTTGAGGGTCTGGACGTTGCGGTCGTTGAGCTGCTCGCGCGTCAGCACCGTCACCGACTGCGGCGTCTCGAGCAGCGGCGTGTTGGTCTTGGTGGCGGTCGGGCTGATGCGGGCCGTGTAGCCCGTCACCCCGCTCGGGCCGCCGCCGCCGCCGCTCGTGGCCGCGCTGTCCTGGGAGACCGCGACATTGCTGTCCGCGCCAGCGAGACCGGTCCTGCTCCGGCTGCCCTCGACCGACAGCTCGCTCAGCTCGACGCTGGCCGGCTGCGCCAAAGCGGGGGAGGCGAGGACTAACGCCGACGAGAGCGCCGTGGAGGTGAGCAGCAGGCCGACGGGGGCGGTTCGAGGCGAAATCATGGACAGTCGGGAGTTGCAAGCTTGGATATGGAGTACTTTGCAGACTATTGCCCGGAAAGACAAGCGACGCCCAAAGAAATTTAGCTATTTTGCAGCTATTATAAACTGAGGGAAACAAATTACTTCCCGCACATCTATCGGTCGACTTGCCATGTCCTGCTGGGATCGATCATTATGCCTAAGATTCATCAACGGTATTCGCGGGTTTTGCTGCAAAGCACTGGGCCGTCACGGCAGCTTCGCTTCATGTTTCGCTGGCACCCGGCCCGAACCATCTCAGGAAGCGCCGAATGACGATCCTCTCGCGACGTACCGTGCTTGGACTCCCGATCGGGCTCTGCGCCGGGTTTGGGCTTCCGCACTCCTGGGCGGCGGCGGATGCGCCCGCGACACTCCCCGGCACGATCCGGTTCGATCTCGCGGGGGAGAGCCGCCCGCCCCGGCGCATCACACTCTACATTCCGCCCGGCGAGCCCCCGGCAGGTGGATGGCCCAGCCTCACCCTGCTCGACGGCAACGCGTTGGCCGGTACGGCCATCGACATCGAGCGGGTGCAAGCGGCCTATCCGGCTGGCAGCGGTGTCGGCTCCCGCTTCGCCATTGTCGCGATCGGATCCCCAACGGAGGAGGCTTACGACAGTGTGGCCCGCTCGTGGGACTACACCCCGCCGCCGGGCCGGACCTACCCGTCCTACAAGCCGGGCGGCCCAGAGCTGCGCACCGGCGGAGCTGCCGCCTTCCTCGATTTCGTGACGCGGGAGCTCAGGGACGAGATCGCCCGGCGCTGCCCAATCAATCGTTCGAGGCAGGCCCTGTTTGGGCATTCCTTTGGCGGCCTGTTCGTTCTCTACGCGCTCGCCCACGCGCCCGAGGCGTTCTCACACTGGATTGCCGCCAGCCCCAGCATCTTCTGGGAGGACGGATCGCTGCTGCCCAGCATCGGCGCCTTCGAGAAAGGATCACCGGTCTGCGCCCAGCTGCTGCTGCTGGCCGGCGCCTACGAGGCGGAGTTGGCGCCGTTCCAGCAGGCGCTGCCCGACCGGGAACAGCGCCTCGCCCGCCTACGAGAGGCGAGCACGGTCGAGCGGGCGCGCGCCATGGCGGAACGGCTCGGCCGCCATCCCGGCGTGACAAGCCGCTTCCAGCTGATCCCCGGCCGCACCCATATGAGCGTGCTGCCGGAGGCGCTCAACGAGGCGGCGGCCTTCGCCTTCCCGATCCATCCCGCCCCTTGCCCGAGCGACGGCTCCAAGTAAGCTGGTGGCGCGGATGGCCAGCCGGTCCGCCGCGCCCCACGCCACGACCGCGAATGTTTGGCGAAGCGTTGCGGCGCACGATCTTTTTGGAGTGGTGGCGCGTGGGATGGCTTGCGCCTTGGATCGAAGCGCGATTAGCCGTCGCCTGACCGCGTGGGAGACCGCTCCCGACTCCATCCAAACCTTCTTCACCAGCAGCTCGGATGTCCGGTTAGGGTGGAGGCTGTGTGAAAACTCAGGCGCGCACTGAAAATGTAGAACAATCTTCTGCGTTGCCGACATTCGAGCATTTTGGTTGGCAACCAAGATGCCGTCAGGGTGCCATGCCGGCGCTGCACAGGGTGTGCGAGGGGAAGATCCTTCTATGGCCTCAACGTTTTCACACAGCCTCGGTGGGGAGCCGGCATTTAGCGAGATGACGGCGAAAGACTGCATCGCCCGCGAGAGCGGACCCTCACGGATTAGGCGTCATAGGACTAGTGGTCTGAGTTGGAAG
>NZ_NKUI01000062.1 GCF_014845115.1 Methylorubrum zatmanii
CGGGCCATCCATAAAGGGGGAACAGAAAGCCCGCCGAGGTGACGGCGGGGCCGCCGATGAGGGCCGTCAGGGCCGCAGCGCCGCCAGGCGGATGAAGACATCGCGTGAGCGACATCGCGGCAATCGCGAGGGAAACACCGACACCGATGGCGATGACCGGGTCGGGGATGAGGTGGGCGGCGAGCACACCCATGAAGGCAGAGATGGTGTTACCGCCGATGACCGACCATGGCTGCGCCAGCGGGCTTGCGGGCACGGCAAAGATCAGCACGGCCGAGGCGCCCATCGGCGCGACGATCAGGGGGATGTGCGGCCCTTCCCCGAAGAACCAGCCGCAGATCAGGCCGGTCAGCGTGATTCCGGCGAGCGCCCCCACACAAGCAATCATGCGATCCCGCAGGGTCGCACCTGCGAGGATCGGCTTGAACAAACGGAATTTGGGCAGCCCTTCCGTTCGTTGATCCGTCCCGGCTGTGTCGGACATCCTCGCACGCTCCCCGCTTGCGCGAACCCTCGCAGGCGCTGCCCGCCTTGCGGGCGGATCGAGCGCCTGTCGGCACGATGCGCTGGTATACCAGATACAAGTTACGGAAAGCCGCCGGAAATGCAACGTGTCTGAGCAGGATGCCTGCCGCTCAAGCATTGCCGAGCCGCAGCCGAAGATCGATCCTCCAGATTAAGACGACACTGCCGCCTTATGAGGCACTCAGCTCGCGGATACGGGTGGCGCGGTCCTCATCGGTCCAGGCGGTGTTTCGAGCGCGCGGCCATCCCGACGATCAACCCGGCGCATATTCATCCTACCCGCCCCGAGCGGCTTCAGGAGAGCGTCTCGGCGGACGGATGAGGCGGACCTCTCAGGCCGCCTCCGCGTCGGCGTAGGAGCGGCAATGCTGCAGGTAGCCGACCTCGTGTCGGCCCGCGAGTTCGACCACGCTCGACCAGAGCCAGGACGGCGCGCCGTCATCGCTGCCGCGCATCGTCGTCTTGCGCCACTCTGCGCGGACGGCCGGCTCCATCTGCCGACCATGCGCCCTGCCGACGACGTGGGCGAGATAACGAGCCGCCTGCACCGCCTCCTCGCGGGAGAACTGATCGACGTCGAGCTTGAGATCCTGCGGCAGCAACTCGCGCACGACGACCGGCTTGCCGAGGAGCTGCACCGGCAGCATCCGCTCCCCGAGATTCGGCGAGAGCGCTCGCGCTCCGGCGACCACCCGCTCGGCCGGATCATCCGGCATCTTCGCCCCCGGCGCCGGAGGCGCCGCCGCCACGACCGCTTCCTTCAGATCGACCAGGGCGAACCGGCGCTTTTCCTCGTCCCCGTCGATGCGCACCAGGGCCGCATAGCGCAGGAAGCCGAGGGAGCTGCATCCCTTCATCCAGTACGCGGCATCGAGCAGGCGCATCCTCGCTTCGCCGCCGCGCCCGTTGAGGGCGAGCACGAGCTCGCGCACGCCATTCCGCCGGAAGAGATCGTCGAGGGCGGCGCGCTCCTCCGCGTCGAGCGCCCAGAAGCGCCGCCCCAGCGGGATCGACGGCTCGACATCCTTCAGGCGTTCGCGGGCCAGATGCTTCCAGTGCCGGCCGAGCGCCAGGCGCCGGACCGTGCGCACCGCATCCGGCTCCGGCGGGGTCTCGTTGCCGTCCGGCTCGACCAGCCCACCCGCATAGCCCCGCACCATCTCCTCGAGCATGCGCGACGTCACGACGCCGGGCAGGTTGGAACCGCGCGCCGCGCTGGCCAGCGACAGGCCGAGCCGGACGAGATCGTGGGCCGGATTGCCGATCACGGTCTGATCGAGGTCGCGGATCTGGATTTTCACATTCCCGTCCGCGTCGGCGAGCGGGCCGAGATTGCCGAGATGGCAATCGCCACAGATCCAGACGGCAGGCCCCTCCGGCAGGGTGCCGCGGGGCAAGCCGTCGAGCCACTCATAGAATTTCAGGGTGTTGCCGCGGACATAGGCATGGGCCGATTTGGCCATCTTGAGCGTGCGCTGCCGCTCCAGCACCCGTTCCCGTCCAGCCCGGCTCACCGTCTCAACTCCAGCCATCCGAACCACTCTGACTTTGTTTCGACGCCAACGCGGGCCCAGCTTGGCAGCGGGCCGGCTGCCCTACCAACGCGCGACGCCGCCGAGCCGACGCGCGGCCTAACGTCTCCGGTGTGGATTAAATGGTCCCTCGGAACGTAATCGTGCCGCCGATCCGGCGTTCGGGAGCGAGCGGGTTCCGGGTCGCCCCTGTCACGCGACCGCCACCTCACCGGGCTCCTGCATGGAGGCGAGCGAGGCTTCCAAGCGGCAGATCAGACCGGTGGGCGCATAGAGAAGTTCGACCTCGCCGCCGACCTCGGCCGCGAAGCTGCGCTCGATCAGGCGCGAACCGAAGCCGCGTCGCGCGGGTTGCGTCAGGATCGGCGGACCGCCCTGCTCGGACCATGTCAGGCAGAACCGGGAGGCCCCGCCCTCGTGCACCACGTGCCAGCGCAGATCGATGGAGCCGGTCTCGTTCGAGAGGGCCCCGTACTTGGCCGCATTGGTGGCGAGTTCGTGCAGGGCGAGCGCCAGCGCGAGGGCCGGCTTGGCCGCCAGGAGCACGGACGGCCCGCAGACACGGATGCGGGTCGCCGCGACGCGGTGCACGGCGAGGGCGCCTTCGACGACATCCGCGATGGGCGCCTCCGTCCAGCTCGACCGGGTGAGGATGTCGTGCGCGCGGCCCAGCGAGATCAGTCGCGCGGAGAACGCCTCCTGGGCCGCCTCCGGATCGGCGGCGTTGCGGAAGGTCTGGCTGGCGATGGCCTGGACCAGGGCGAGGGTGTTCTTGACCCGGTGCTGCAATTCGCCGGTGAGCAGGCGCTGATGCTCCTCCGCCTGCCTGCGGTCATGGATATCGCTGTTGCTCCCGAGCCAGCCGACGACCGTGCCGCCGGCATCGCGCACGGGCTCGGCACGGATCAGGAACCAGCGATAGGCGCCGTCGTGACGCCGCAGGCGGGCCTCGGTGTCGTAGAGGGCCTCGCTCAGCCGCGCGGCCTCCCAGGTCTGAAGCAAGCCGGACGCATCGTCGGGATGGATCGCCTCGCTCCAGCCCATCGGCAACGATTGCTCCGGGGTCAGGCCGGTATAGGCGTACCAGCGGTCGTTGAGATAGCTGACGCTGCCGTCGGGATCACCGAACCAGATCATGGCGGGCGCGAGCTCGGTGAGCGTCTTGAAGCGCTGCTCGGCGACCTTGCGCTTGTGGATGTCGATGGAGGTGCCGATCCAGCTCCTGATGACTCCTGCCTCGTCGCGGACGGGCTGCGCCCGCGACAGGAACCAGCGATACTGCCCATCGGCGCGGCGTAGCGGAAACTCGGCCTCGTAGAGCTGCCCGCTCTTCGCCGCAGCGAGCCATGTCTCGCGAGTCGCCGCCCGATGATCGGGATGGATCACCTTCATCCAGCTCGCCTCGCCGGATTCGCCATCGGCGAGGCCGGTATAATCGTACCAATAGGCGTTGCAGTAGGTCACGTTCCCCGCCGCGTCGCCGAACCAGACCACCTGTGGACTGACCTCCACGAGGGAGCGATAGCGCAGCTCGCTCGCCTGCAGGGCGGCTTCCGCCGCCCGCCGCTCGGTGCGGTCGCACAGGATTCGCAGGAATCCCACGAGCGTCCCATCCTCAGCCTTGAGCGGCGTCACCTCACCGGAGGCCCAGAAGCGGCTGCCGTCCCGGCGCAGGCGCCACCCCTCGCTCGGAGCACAGCCCTGCTCCCTCGCCAGCGCGATTTCGGCCTCCGGCCCGCCGGCCGACCGGTCCTCCGGGGTGAAGAGCGCTTCGACAGTCCGTCCCAGCATCTCGGACTCGCTCCAGCCCAGGATGCGCTCGGCCCCGGTGTTCCAGCGAGTGACGCGGCCCTGCGGGTCCATGGCCAGGATGGCGTAATCGGTGGCGCTGTCGAGGATGCGCTCGTGCAGCAGGCGCTGCTCCGCCTGCTCGCGCAGGGCGCGGCGCAGCTCCATCTGCGCCATGGTCTGGCGGGCGAGGCGGACCAGCCCCTTGCGCTGACGCTCGGTCAGGTCATGCGGCTTGGTGTCGAGCACGCAGACCGTGCCGACGGGATGACCCTCGGCGGTTTTGAGGAGGGCGCCGGCATAGAAGCGCAGGCCGGGCTCACCGGTGACGAGGGGGTTGCCGGCAAAGCGCGGGTCGCTGGCAGCATCGGGGATGTAAAGGAAATCCTCTTCGAGGATGGCATGGCGGCAAAACGACGTATCGAGCGGCGTCTCGCGCACGCCGAGTCCCACTTCGGCCTTGAAGAACTGGCGCCCGTCCCCGACCAGGTTGACCACCGCAATCGGGGTCTCGCACAACTCCGCCGCCGCTTCGGCAATTTCGTCGAAATCCTGCTCGCGGGGCGTATCGAGCAGCCGATAGCCATCCAGGGCACGAAGGCGCGCGGACTCTCTCTCCCTCGTCTCGGCGCAATCCATCGTGCAGTCAGGCGTGAGATGTCCGGCTGGCTCCACCGGATGGTGGTCCCATAAAGCTGAGTTAGGCTGAGCCGTCCCATTTGCCTAGACGACGCTTTATCGGGACTGTGGGTCCGCGCACTCGTGTGGCTGGAATGGCAAGATTGCACACATCATGCGCGGGCCGTGGCTGGAGTGCGACACGCGGACAATCCGGTCCGCTGCCTCTACCAAAACCGGTCGATCCCTTCGGGATGGCGGATTGGGGCTTCGCTTAGGCGCCGCGCGGACTTGCCGATACGGACCCCGCTCCGATCAAGCGGATTCCGTATCAGATATTGGCGATCCGGCTCAGCGTGTCGGTGAGTGTCAGCGCGAACAGGATCGCCAGCCAGAACACGCCGCAGGCGGCGGCCAGCCGCACGAGGGTATCGGCCCGGTCGAGGCGCATGAACAGCAGGGCCACGAGGCCGGCCTGGGTCGTGGCGATGCCGAAGACGAGCGCGGAGGCCCAGGGCGCCGGCGCGAGAGTGGCCGAGAGCAGGCTCAGCCCCAGCAGGGCGAGCAGCGAGGCCCAGACGATGAGACCGCGCAGCCAGATGGCACGGGTGGACTTCGCTGGCCCCGCGCTCATCCGCTGCGTCCGTCGAGGTAGAGCATCGGATAGAGAAAGATCCAGATCATGTCGACGAAACCCCAGTAGAGCATCGCCACCTCGACCTGCGGGCTCTCGAACAGGAAGCCCGGCGCGCGCCATTCCTTCCAGATCAGGCGCAGGACGAGGCCGATGCCGATGGAGAGATGGACCGCGTGGAGGGCGGTCGAGAGCCAGTAGAAGCCGAAGAAGAGCTGCGTCGCCGGCCGCTCGAGGGCGAAATGGGCGCCGGGAACGAGGTTCTTCTCGAAATCCTCGTGATATTCCAGCCCCTTCACCACCATGAAGGCGAGGCCGAGCAGGACGGTGATGGTGAGACACCACAGGGTCAGGCGGCGCAAACCCTCCCGTTCGGCGGCTTGCGAAGCGATGGCCGCGAACAGGCCGCTGGTGAGGAGCAGGACGGTGTTGAGGGTGCCGTAGACGATGTTGGTCTCGCGCGCCGCAGCGGCGAAATCCGCCGCGTGCTCCAGCCGCATCGCGGTGTAGAGCAGGAAGAGCGCGCCGAAGAACAGAACCTCGCTGGCGATGAAGATCCAGATGCCGAAGGTGGCGCCCGCCCGCTGATACGCGAAGGCCGGGGGGCCCTGGAGACCGAGTTCGTCCCAGGGCTCGCGCAGGTGGCGCTCAGCCGTCCGCGCGAGCGTGTCGCCGCCCGCGCTCACGTCAGTGCCCCCTGCTCGGAGATGCGCCGGTCTTCCGCCGGAGGCGAGGCCTCCGGGTGGTAGTCGTAAGGGCGGGCGATGACCTGCGGGTGGCCGAAGAAGTTCTGGCGCGGCGGCGGCGAGGTAGTGCGCCATTCGAGCCCGGACGCGTTCCACGGGTCGTTCACGGCCCGGCTGCCGAAGAACAGCGACCATGTGAGGTAGCCGAGCGGCATCAGGTAGGCCACGGCGAGCACCGCCGCGCCGGAGGAGGAGAGCACGTTCCAGACCTGAAATTCCGGCGGATAGACATGGTAACGGCGCGGCATGCCGAGATAGCCGGCGATGAATTGCGGGAAGAAGGTCAGGTTGAAGCCGAAGAACATCAGAATCGCGGCAAACCGCGCCCAGGATTCCGGGTACATCCGCCCCGTGACCTTCGGCCACCAGAAATGCAGGCCGGCGAAGTAGGCCGACACGGAGGCGCCGACCATGATGTAGTGGAAATGGGCGACGACGAAGTAGGTGTCCTGCACATGCACGTCGATCGGCACCGAGGCCAGGAACAGCCCGGTCAGGCCGCCCATGGTGAACAGGCCGAGGAAGCCGAGGGCATAGAGCATCGGCGACTCGAAGCCGATCTGGCCGCGATAGAGCGTGGCGGTCCAGTTGAACACCTTGATGGCGGAGGGCACCGCCACGATGAAGGAGAGGAAGGAGAACACCAGGGCGGCGAGCGGCGACATCCCTGAGGTGAACATATGGTGGCCCCAGGTGAAGAAGCCGATCACCGCGATCGCCACCAGGGCGTAGACCATGAAGGAATAGCCGAAGATGCGACGCCGGGCGTAACAGGTGATGACCTCCGAGATCACGCCCATGGCCGGCAGGATCATGATGTAGACGGCTGGGTGTGAGTAGAACCAGAACAGGTGCTGGAACAGGATCGGGTCGCCGCCCCTCGCCGGATCGAAGATCGGCAGGTCGAAGGTCCGCTCGGCGATGACGAGCAGCAGGGTCAGGGCGAGGACGGGCGTGGCGAGCACGAAGATCAGGCTGGTCGTGTACATCGACCACACGAAGAGCGGCAGGCGAAACCACGTCATCCCCGGCGCCCGCAGGTAATGCACCGTGGCGATGAAGTTCACGCCGGTGGCGATGGTCGAGAAGCCGGAAACGAAGACGCCGAGGACGGCGAGCGTCACGAAGGTGTTCGAGAACACGGTCGAGTAGGGGACATAGAAGGTCCAGCCGGTGTCGATGCCGCCCGCCAGCACCGCGGCCAGCGTCAGCAGGCCGCCGGCCATGTTGAGGTACCAGGAGATCAGGTTGAGCTTCGGGAAGGCGAGATCCCGCGCCCCGATCATCAGAGGCAGCAGGAAGTTCCCCATCGTCGTCGGTATCGACGGGATCAGGAAGAACCACACCATGACGATGCCGTGGAGCGAGAACAGCTTGTTGTAGGTATCGGCCCCGACGAGATCGCCCTGCGGCGTGAACAGCTCCAGCCGCACCAGGGTGGCAGCCGCCCCGCCCACGAAGAAGAAGAAGGTGATCGACAGCGCGTAGAGGATCGCGATGCGCTTGTGATCGGTGGTGAACAGCCACGACGCGACCGTGCGTCCCTCGGCGAGGTAGCTGACCGGCAGGCCCAGATCCAACTCGCGGGGATTAGCGAGGGAGGAGGCATCGGAGGAGGCGCCGCTGCTCATCGGGGGAGTCTCCTGAAATGGAAAGGCAGGCGCATCACGGCTGAGCCCGTCCCGAGCCCGGCGCGCCGGGCACCATGGCGGGGCTGCGCAGGGTCTGGTTCGGCTGAGCGTCCTGCGGCGTCTCCCCCGGCGCGCAGATGTTCTGCGCCGGCGACAGGTTGAGGGAGCCGATCAGGTCGAACCGGTCGGTGCCGTGGCGGATATAGGTGACGAGGCTCTGGATCTCGCCGTCCGACAGCTTGCCCTCGTAGCTCGGCATGATCGGCTCGTAGCCGGCCACCACATCCCGTTCGGGCTGGAGGATCGAGTCGCGGATATAGGCTTCGTCGACGGTGGCGGTGCGGCCGCCTTCGAGGGGCACCGATTGCCCCCAGATCCCGGCGAGCGAGGGAGCGTGCACCTTCGAGCCGGCATTGTGGCAGCCTGAGCAGCCGCGCTCGGAGAACAGCCGCTCGCCGAGTTCGGCGAGCCCGTCGCGCTCCGGCTGCTTGGTGAGCCAGAGCGCGTAATCCTGCGGCTCCATCACGATGACCCGGCCGAGCATGCGCGAATGGTCGGTGCCGCAATACTCGGTGCAGAGCAGGTGATAGGTGCCGATCTTGGTGGCCTCGAACCACGCCTCGGTCTGCTGGTAGGGCAGGGCGTCGCGCTTGAGCCGGAAGGCCGGAACGTAGAACGAGTGGATCACATCCTGCGAGGTCAGGAGCAGGCGCACCGGCGCGCCGACGGGCACGTGCAGCTCGTTGATCTCCCGCGCACCGCTGGGACCTTGCGTCTTCCACATCCACTGCTTGCCGACGACGTGGATCTCGATGGCGTTCTTCGGCGGCGAATAGGCGGTGATCTCGATCGAGGTCGCCCACCAGAAGATGAAGACGAACACGAACAGCGTCGCGGCGGTCCAGCCGATCTCGAATTCCCGCGAGACGATGTTGGGCAACTCGCCGCGCTTGGCCGGCGAGCCGCGGCGGAACCGGATCGAGAAGGTCACGACCAGCCCGACGACGAGCAATACGATGGCGGAGGAGATCAGGAGGAGACCGATGAAGATCGCGTCGACCTTCGCCGCCTGAACCGAGGCCGCTTCCGGCCGCAGGAAGGAGGGGATCAGGGATTCGAACATCAGGGCGTCGCCTTGTCCGGCTCCGCCTGGGCCGGCCGGTGCACGGCGCCGGGCCCCGCACCGGGAGAGAGCACGCTGCTCGACGCGCCGCCGCGACTGCCCAGGGCCGGAACCCGCTCCGGCTGGAGCGGCGCCGCGTAGGCCGCCTCGCCGCGCTGGCTCAGGCGCCGCATCGCCTCTTCGATCGGCATGCGGGCAATTCCCTTCTCGCGATCGATCCAGGCATAGCCGGCGAGGCGGGCACGCTGTTCCTTGAGCATCGCCTTGAGGTCGGCCTCCGGGTTCTGCTGCAGCCGGGGTGCCGGGAAGGTGCGAGCTTCCTGAACCAGGGGACCGAGTCCTTGTCGGTGGTAATAGAAGCGGATGCCGCCGAGCGTGGCGGCGGTGAACACGACGATGAACAGCCCGGTCAGCAGCACCGGCTTCAGCCGGATATCGGGCGGCTCGGTTCCGGGCGGAGCGTGACCGACGACATCGTCGTGCGTTCCCGCATGGAGCTGTCCGGGCGCTGTCTCAGGCATGGCGAGGCCTTTCCGCGCGCCGGGCGAAGCGCCGGGAGAGGGCCATCGAGACGACGACCAGCGCCACGAGGCCGGCCACCGCGAAAGCCGCGGCGGGGCCCGCGCCTGCGCCGTATGCCGGCAGCGTGTACCATGCGAGCCGCCCGGCAAGGCCGATGAGGACGAGCAGGCCGACCGACCGCAGCAGGGCCGGGCTCCGGCGCACGCCCGCGAACAGCAACGCCAGGAAGGGCAGGACGCCGCCGAGGATCAGGGAGCCGACGAGGATCGCTCCCCAGGGGGCCTCGCCGCGCTTCAGGTACCACGTCGCCTTGGGCGGGAGGTCGCCGTACCACGCGACGATGTAGGACATCCATTCGATGTAGATCACGCCCAGGAGGGCCGTGAGCATCAGCCCGGCGAGGTCCGATGCGCCCCGCGCATCGAGGCTCAGCGGGCTCGCCAGAGCCGCGAAAGCGAGCGCCGCGAGGATCTGGTCGAGGGCGATGCCGGCAGCGAAGGCGGAGGAGTTGAAGCCCGGCTCGACGGAGAGGATCCAATCCACGGAGACGAGGCTGATCGTGATGCCGTAGAAGGTCAGCCCGAGCCCGGCCACGAGATTGGTGCAGCGTCCGCTCAAGCAGAGCAGCGCGAGCACCGACCAGCCGAGGAGAGTGACGGCGGCGCGCAGGAGGAACAGCGTCGGGTCGAGATAGAGGCGCAGCACGTCCGGCTTGGCGCCGGCGCCGGAGGCCCAGGGATAGGCGGCGTCGAGGCCGAGGGCGATACCGAGGAAGGTCAGCGCGACCAGGGGCACCAGGGCGGTCGCCGGCCGAAGCGCGGGCGCGAGCACCTCACCCCAGCGGCCGCCGGTCACGACATGGATCATCGTCAGCACGAGGGCGCCGACCGGCACCATGCTCCAGACGATCCAGGCGACGAGCCATCCGCGTGCGAGGGCGTCACTCACGGCAATTTCTCCGCGAGGTCCGGCATCTCGGCCACCCGTGCGCCCTGCGACAGCTGCAGCGCACGGATATAGGCGGCGATGGCCCAGCGGTCGCGCGGTTCGACTCGCGCGGCATAGGGATACATCACGCCGTAGCCCCGTGTGATGACGTCGACGAAATACGAGGCCGGGGCCGCCCGCAGCCGGTCCTCGTGATAGGAGGGCGGCGCCGGGAACCCCCGTTGCACCACCATGCCGTCGCCGTGGCCGGTGTAGCCGTGGCAGGGCGTGCAGATCGCCTCGTAGCGCTGCCGCCCGCGCTCCATCAGCGCCGCATCCACCGGCGGCGGCTCGCGCAGGGCCGCCTCGCGGGCGAGCGCGCCGATTTCGACGGTGCCCTCCGGCGGACGGCGCGCCTCGGCGCGGTCGGGGAAGAGCGGCGCCTTGCCATAGACCTCGTAGCGCCCCTGCACGCGCATGGATTGGTCCTCGCAGGCGCCGAGGAGCGCGAGGAGGGGCAAGGCGAGGGCGAGGAGAGGCCTCATGGATGCATCTCCGCCACGAGCAGGGCACCGCACCGCTCCAGGCTCTCGCGCAGGGCCGTGGCGTCTGCATCCTTCGGCGCGACCAGGAGCAGGAAGCGGTCCTGGCTCGCGCGCTCGAATTGCGGGATCGCGAAGAGCGGATGATGCAGGCGCGGCAGGCCGCAGGCCCAGAACAGCGCGACGAGGCCGGCGATGGCGGCGACCAGAACGCCGAACTCGAACGGCACCAGCAGGAAGACCGGCCAGGAATGCAGCGGGCGCCCGCCCGAATTCAGCGGATAGCCGACGACCGACGAATACCATTGGAGGGCGTACATCGCCGCCGCCGCGCCGAAGCCGGCCACAGCCATCACCGGCCGCACGGGATTGCGCGGCGGCGCGAAAGCCTCGGTCAGGTCGGGCACGGGGAAGGGCGTGTAGGCGTCGAGCGCCCTGTGACCATCGGCATTGGCGATCCGCATCGCCCGCACCAGCGCCTCCGGCGTGTCGAACTCGGCGAGCAAGGGCGCGCTCATGCGACTTTCCCCTTCGCCGCACCCTCGTCATGGGCGATCTGGCTGACCTCGTGGATCGAGACGATGGGGAAGATCCGCGCCAGCACGAGGAAGCCGAAGGCGAACAGCCCGAGGGGCGCCAGCAGGATCACCACGTCGTAGAGGCTGACGTGATAGCTGCGCCAGAGGCTGACGGCGTAGCCGTGCGAGAGCGTGTTCCAGACGATCAGGATGCGCTCCAACCACATGCCGAGGTTGATCACGACCGAGATGATCGCAAGCGCCCAGAGGTTGAGGCGGATGCGGGAGAACCACAAAGCCTGCGGCACGAGGCAATTGCAGAATAACAGGCTGTAATAGAGCCAGCGGTAATCGCCGGTGAAGAAGAAGGCGATTACCGAGCGGTCGGCATGCTCGCCGCCATACCATCCCATGAACCATTCGGTGGCGTAGGAGACGGTCATGACGAGGCTGGCGAACAGCATCACCTTCGCCATCGCATCGAAATGAGCGGGGGTGATCACTGCCTGGAGCTTCAGGCCCCAGCGGATGATGATCGCCAGCACCACCACCATGGCGAAGCCGGAATACATCGCGCCGACCACGAAATAGGGCGGGAAGATCGATTCCTGCCAGCCGGGCATCAGGCTCGCGGCGAAGTCGAGGCCGACGATGGAATGCACCGAGCAGACCAGCGGCACGGCGAGCGCCGCCATGGTCTTGTGGAAGGTTTCGTAGAGAGCCCAATGCCGGGCCGAGCCGCGCCAGCCGAAGGCGAGCGCCCCGTAGACACGCTGTCCGAACCGCGTCTGGGCCCGGTCGCGCAGGGTAGCGAGGTCGGGCAGCAAGCCGGTGAACCAGAAGATCAGCGAGAACAGCAGGTAGCTGAGGATCGCCCAGAAATCCCACACCAGCGCCGAGCGCCATTGCGGCCAGAGATCCATGGTGTTCGGGTAGGGCGCGAGCCAATAGGCGTAAAGCGGCCGTCCGAGATGGATGATCGGGAAGATGCCGGCGATGGCGGCGGCGAACAGCGTCATCGCCTCGGCGAAGCGGTTGATCGAAGCCCGCCAGTGCTGGCGCGTCAGCAGCAGCATCGAGGAGATCAGGGTGCCGGCATTGCCGATGCCGATCCACCAGACGTAGTTGGCGATGGAGAAGCCCCAGACCACCGTGGTGTTGACGCCCGACAGGCCGATGCCGACGGTGAGCACTGCGCCGATGGCACCGAACGTCAGCAGCACGAAGGGCAGCACGCCGAGGAAGGCGATCACCCAGGCCCGGCCGGGCCCACGCTTCTGGATCGGGTCGGCGATGGCAGCGCAGATCTCGGCATAGCCGAGGCGCTCGCGGGCGATCCACCGATGCGGCTGGCGATGTGCGTCGGCGGCCCCGCTCACGCGTGATCCTCCTTGAGGTCCGGATGCGGGTCGCGCAGGTTCGCGAGATAGGTCGTGCGCGGCCGCGTGTTCAGTTCCTCCAGCAGAGCGTAATGGCGCGGATCCTTGCGCAGCTCGGCGACGGCATTGCCCGGCTTGGCGAGATCGCCGAAGCGGATTGCCTGGGTCGGGCAGGCGGATTGGCAGGCAGTGACGACCGCACCCATCTCCCGCCCGTCGCGCTCGGCGGCCTCCCGCTCGCCGGCGATGCGCTGGATGCAGTAGGTGCACTTCTCCATCACGCCGCGGGCGCGCACCGTGACGTTCGGGTTGCGCTGCGCACGCACCGATTCCGCACCGAGATTGGCGTAGGACTGGCCGTCGGCGTAGCCGAAGAAGTTGAAGCGGCGGACCTTGTAGGGGCAGTTCGCCTCGCAGAAGCGGGTGCCGACGCAGCGATTATAGACCTGAAGGTTGAGCCCCTCGCCGTCATGGACCGAGGCCGCCACGGGACAAACCGGCTCGCACGGCGCGTGCTCGCAATGCATGCAGGGAACCGGCTGGAAGCCGGCCCGCGGCGCCTCGGAGCCTCCCGCGTCGTAGAGGTCGACGCGCAGCCAATGCATCATCCGGCCGCGGGCGATCTCCTCGGGCCCGACCACCGGCACATTGTTCTCGGACTGGCAGGAGAGGACACAGGCATTGCAGCCGATGCAGGCATGGGTGTCGATCACCATCGCCCAGGCATGGCCGTCGGCGTCGCCCTTCCAGGGGGAGAGCAGGGTCGGCTGGTCGTCACCGATGCCCCTGGGCTCGGCTCGGGCCAAGGCCGCGAGATCGATCTGGCGGAACAGCTTCTCGGTCTCGCCCTCGATCTCGACGTCATTCTGCGTCCGCAGGATCGTCTCGGTCTTGCCGGTTCGGCCAAGCTCGACGCCGGTCAGCAGAAACGGCGATCCTTGCGTCGAAAGCCCGTAGGCGTCGGCACCGATGCCGTTGCCGATTGCCCCAGCCCGCTGACGTCCATAGCCGAGGGTCAGCAGGCCGACGCCCTCGGCGATGCCGGATTCGATCACGACCGGCACCTCGACGGCGCGGCCACCGACACTGGCGCGCACCACGTCGCCGGCCTCGATCCCGCGCCGTCCGGCCTCCTTGCGGGACAGGGCCAGCGCGTTGCCCCAGACCTGTTTCGAGATCGGCTTCGGGCATTCCTGAAGCCAGGCATTGTTGGCAAAGCGCCCGTCCCAGAGGCAGGGGTCGGGCCGCAGCTCGACGGTCAAACCCTCCTGGCGGCGGATCTCCGGCAGGACGGGCAATCGCGGCTCGCCGGGATCGACGAAGGGCGCGGCACTGCCCTCGATCACGCCGTCATGCAGGCTCCTGCGCCACCACCCCTCGAAATCGCCACCGCCCCGATCCTTCCATGTCTCCCGGACGAGGGCATGGCCCGCCGTCGTCGTCCGCCCCGCAAAGAGCGGAAGGATCTCGTGCAGGGAGCGCCCGTCGTAGAGCGGTCGCAGCAGCGGCTGAACCACGCTTGCGGTGCCGTCGGTGGCGCGCAGATCCGACCAGCTCTCCAATTCGTGTGTCAGCGGCAGATGCCAGTGGGTCGCGCCGGCGGTCTCGTCGCCGTGCAGGCCGGCATGGACGCTGAAGCGTGCCCGCTCGATACGCCGGGCCAGATCGAGGTCGGCGGGCGCGCTCGCCACCGGATCGGAGCCGAGAATGGCGAGGCAGGTCACCGAGCCTCGGTCGAGGGCTCCCGCGAGGTCGGCGAGGCTCGCCGGGGTTCGGCCCTCGATCCGGTCGGGCGGTGCGATGTAATCGACGGGCGCTCGGAGGCGGGCATTGATCCAATGGGCGAGGGCGTGCGCTTCCGGTGAGAGGGCGGGCCCGGCCAGGACCAGCGCTCTGCCCTCATGCGCCTTGAGATCGTCGGCGGCCGCGCGCGCGAAGCGGCGGGCCTCCTCCGGCAGCTCGGGCGCGGACAGCCCGGGGCCGAGGGCGTTGGCGATGGCCGCCAGGAGGGTGGGCTGGTCGAAGGGATGCAGGGCGCGGCGCGCATCCGCCTTGATCCCGGTGAGCGTCAGCGCCGCCTCGGCGACGTAGAGGCGGCCGAACCTGGCCGGATCGCCGCGTCTCTCGCTGAAGGCCCGGGCGAGCCGGATCTGGTCCGGACCCGGCCCGAGCGGGTCGGCGCCGACACAGAGAATCGTTTCCGCCCGGTCGAGCCGGGGCAGGGCGCGAAGGGGACGGCCGAAGGCGAGCTCGGCCCCGCGCGCGGCGTTCCCCTCGTCGATTGGCTCGTGGACGTGCCAGACCGCCTCTGGCAGGGCGCGCAGCAGGGCATCGATCTGGCGGGCCAGGGTCGGCGAGGTGACGCGGCCGGTGACGAGGTGCAGACCGCGCCCGCCTGCCCCCCGCACCGATGCGAGCGGAGCGCTCAGTGCGCGCTCGAACATGTCCCAGGAGGCGATGCCGTTCACCCGCTCGGTCACCGTCCGCGAGCGGTCGGGATCGTAGAGGTCCAGGATCGCGGCCTCCGCGAACACGTCCGTCGCGCCCAGGCTCGCCGGATGCAGCGGGTTGCCCTCGATCTTGATCGGCCGTCCATCGACGGCGATGGCCTGAACGCCCCGGGCAAAGCCGCTCAGCGACAGGGTCGTGGCGTAGCGAACCGGCACGCCGGGCAGGAGCTGCTCGGGCGCGCGGACATAGGGCACGATCTCCTCGACCGGCTTGGAGCAGCCGCCGGCGGCGAGCGTGATACCGGCGCCCAGCAGGCGCAGGGCCTCGCGGCGGGAGGGCGGGATCAGCGGTGGCATATCGAGCACTCGCTCAGCCGCTCGGGCGACTTGATGTGACGCTCCTGAACGAAGCGGGCGCCGATCGCCGCCTGATCGGCCGGCGGCTTCCAGGTCATGTCGAACACCGCCTCGTGCGGGCGCAGATGGGGCGCGGGGTCGCGGTGGCAATCGAGGCACCAGCCCATGGTGAGCGGAACGGTCTGCCGCATCAGCTTCATGGTCTGAACCTCGCCATGGCAGGTCGAGCAGCCGACGCCCTTGGCTACGTGCACCGAGTGATTGAAGTAGACATAGGCCGGCAGGTTGTGGACGCGGTTCCACCGAAGCGGGCGCCCCTCGGCGAGGCTTTGGCGCACCGGCGCCAGCATCGGCGCGTTGGTCCATTCCTGGGAATGGCAGCTCATGCAGGTCTCGGTCGGCGGAATGCCGGCGAAGGCGGCCTTCTCGACCGAGGTGTGGCAGTAGCGGCAATCGAGTCCGAGACCGCCGACATGGTGCTCGTGGCTGAACGGCACCGGCTGCTCACGGGTCACGTCCTGCGCCGTTGCGTAGGGCGAACGCCACACCGCATAGGCCAATCCGACCGCCAGGACCGGCGCGGCCCCGAGAGAGGCGAGAACGACGCGAGCGACCGTATCCGCTCCCGGGTGAAAGATCTGCACCATCCCGCGCGAGACACCTTCCGTCCGCCCACTTTCCCATCGTTATAGGTCGAAGCTGGCCGAGTCCTATCCGCCGAACAAGAAAATCTGCGAATTTTTCTCGAATACAACTGAGATAGTACAGAATAATTATAGGTATCTGCAATAAAATACCGAGAAACATCGCGCGATTGCCGGCAATCACGAATGTTTCTGCGGCGTGAAAACACAAACGTCTGCACGCCCTTCCGTTCCGACCCCGATGCGCATCGCTGCGCTGCCCGCCTCGTCACCCTTTCGGCACAGATCCGGTCCGTCTGCCCTCAAGCCGATAGCGGCCCGAAAATACCTCTACGGGCAGCAACCTCGGACGCGGAAGAAAGATCAATCGCGGCCGTAACAGACCTCACCGCCGGCAGGACGGCGCTCTGAGGCGCCGACCCGGCGGCCCTCCGGCCGGTCTGCCAGACGGCGGCGGTAACCTTTCGGTAAACAAACACAGTTAACGAAAATCTCGAACTTCCCGTCGATTATCCTACGAGGTTGACCGGCCTCGTCAGCGGAAAGCCTGTGCCATGTCGGAGAGGGTCGAAGCGGGTGCGGCCGCGGCGAGGAAGCCGGCCGCGATCTCACCGGAAGAGATGCTGAAACAGGCCGTCACCGGCGCGACAAAGGCGAATGAGGCGTCCTCCGCCGATGCCGTGTGGAAGCCGTCGCTGAAACTCCCCCGCTTCGGCGCCAATGCCCGGCTGGCTGCGGCGAGCCTGACGGCGCTGGCCTGCGGTCTCGCCATCGGAGTCCTGGCCGCGCCAGGACAAGGCTCGGGCGATGTGCTCGCGCAAGTCCAAGCCGAACTGGCGACGGGACGGGCGGAAACGGCCCGGCTGTCGCAGGAATTCGACCGCCTCACCCGGACGGCGACGGCCGCCCGCGAGACGAGCGAAGCGGCTCGCGGAGAAGCGAAGGCGCTCGGCGCCAGCTTGGCCGACCGGATCGGCCGCTCGGAGCAGAACCTGGAGCGGCGCCTGGCCAGCCTGTCGGAGACGCTCACCCGCAGCGACCGTGAGCAGGGCGAGCGGATCGCGGGACTGATCGCTCAACTGGACAAGAAGGCGCAGCCCGTCACCGCCGCTGCGCCACCGAAGCCGGAACCGAAGGCCGAGGCGCGGATCGCGGAGCCGACCCAGACCGGTAGCCTGCCGGACAAGGCGAAGACCGAGACGGTCGAGAATTGGGCGCTGCGCGACGTCTATGATGGCGTCGCGGTACTTGAGGATCGCCGCCGCCGCCTCGTCGAGGTGGCACGCGGCGACGCGGTTCCGGGGGTAGGCCGCGTCGAGGCAATCGAGCGGCGGGGGCGGCAATGGGTCGTTGTCACCCGGCAAGGGGTGATCACGCCGCAGACCTGGTGAGAACGAGCGAAATCAGTTCGCGGGGAGGATATCGAGCGGTGTGACAGCCGCGAGCGTCGTCCCCGGCACCGTCGGCGACAGCTCGGCGAGTTTGGTCGCCCGCTCAGCCCGCAACCGGCCACGCTCACGGGCCTCCTCGCGCGCTTTCTGCGTCGGATGAAGGATCAGGGCGAGAAGCGTCTCGCCGTCGTCCGAAGTCGTGAGATGCTTCCCGTCGAAGACTGGCATGGTCCGCTCCCGGCCCATCGAAGGGCCGCAGCTTCTGAGCGATAGCTCAACCGTTCGTGAAGAACGGGGTTTCAGAGGATAAGTTCCACCAAACGCCCGTCCTTAACCGCGCTTTCATCTTTGCGGTGCGGCAGCATCCAGTGCAGTGCGAGATGGCACATGATCTGGGCTGCCCGTAAAGTCTCAATTCTGAGGCAGATCCAAAGGATTGGCCGCAAATCCGCGAAACTCGGTCTCGACTTGATAAAGATGACCCGCCATCGGTTCGAGGGTCGGATCGCGCCCGCGCAGGCAAGTCGTAATGTAGAGTGTCGAAAGGTCAGGCCCGCCGAACGCACATTTCGTGACAAGGGGCGTCGGTATCGGCAAGATCCGTTCGACATGCCCGTCGGGTGTAAATCGTGTGATGCGTCCGGCTCCATAGTGGCAGATCCAGAGATGTCCCTCGGCATCGAGGGTCAATCCATCCGGCTTGCCCCAACTGCCCTCGAAACGGATCAGGGGGCGCGGCTCGCCGATGCGGCCGCCCCGGACGTCGTGGACCCGGACGATGCCCTCCGCCGTATCGATGGTGTAGATCCGCTCACCGTCCGGGCTGACGAACGGACCGTTGGTGACAGCCGCTTGTCCGCCGAAAGTTTCGACGCGTTTGCCGTCCCAGCGGTGGAAGCTGCCCGTCGCCTCCTCTTCCGCGTCGTCCATGCTGCTGAAATAGAGCCGGCCGTCCGGCCCGATACTGCCGCTGTTGAGGCGGTTCCGGGCAGGGTGATCGGCGGGACGCGCCAGCGGCGAACGCGTGCCATCCGATAGCCGGAACAGGGCCACGCCGGATCGGAAGCCGGCGACCACGCGGTCGGGATCCGATGTCGGCAGGGCAAAGCCGATCTTCTCGTCGAGCGCCAGCCGGGTGGTTTCGCCGATCTCCGGCCAGTGGCGCCAGATCGCCGGATTCTCGATATCGACCCAGATCAGCGATCCGTCGCGGGCATCCCAGACGACTTCTTCGCCGAGGGCACAGCCGCAGGCGACGGCCACGCGCGGCGTGTGGGGATGCACGGGTGGGGTCATCGTCACTCCGGGATCGGACAGGGAACGAGGCCCGTGGCCTCTGCCCTCCCAACGCGCCGGACCGGAGCTTTGTCACGACGGGGCGCGCGTTCTCAGCGCGTCGCCTCGGCGACGAACTCGGCATTGATGGCGAAGGCCGCCATCGCGCCCTCGGCGGCGGCCACGACGGCGAACTGCACCCGGCGCGAGGCATCGCCCGCCACGTAGAGGCCGGGCACGTTGGTCTTCTCGTATTCGCGGGTCGGCACCACGCTTCGGGTCTCGTCGAGTTCACAGCCGAGTTGCGCGATGAGCGGGGAGGGGCTGCAGGCAAACGGCATCAGGAACAGGGCGGCGCAAGCGATCTCGGTGCCGTCCCGGAAACGAAGGCAGGTCGGTCGGGCCTCGTCCCCTTCGAGCCGCGCAATCGCCGTCTCGACGATGCGGACGCCATTGCGGGCGAGCCGGTCACGATCCTTATCCGAGAGGTCGCCATCCTCGCCGTTCGTGCAAAGGGTGACGTCCCCGCTCCACCCGGTCAATTCGAGGGCGAGGCCGCAGCCGCCATGCCCGTGGCCGTAGACGACGAGCGGACGGTCACGGACTTCGAAGCCGTCGCAATAGGGGCAAGAATGCACACCCGTGCCCCAGTAGGTGTCGAAGCCCTCGATCTCGGGGATGTCCTGGGCGAGGCCGGTCGCCAGGATCAGGCGCCGTGCCCGCTCCCGCCGGCCATCCTCCTGCACGATGGTGAATCCGTCCGGGTCGCGATGCGCCTCGGCGACACCGACGTCGCGGCATTCGACCGTGTCGTAGCGGGCGAGGTCGGCGCGGCCCCGATCCCTCAGATCGAAGGGCGGCGTGCCGTCGCGGGTGAACAGGCCCCAGGTCCGGGGCGTCGCGGCGTTGCGCGGGTTGCCCGCGTCGCAGAGCAGAACCCGGCGGCGGGCGCGGCCGAGGATCAGGGCGGCGTTGAGCCCGGCCGGGCCGCCGCCCACGATGATCACGTCATGCATCCCGTTCCTCCCGGCGGTCTCGCCGGGGGGACAAGCGCATGTCCCGGGAGATGGTTTCCCGGGATGCTCGGTCTTCAGGCGGCGCTTTTGACCGGCACGCCCTTCTCGGACAGGAATTGCTGCAGCTCGCCGGACTGGAACATCTCGCGGGCGATGTCGCAGCCGCCGACGAACTCACCCTTCACGTAGATCTGCGGGATGGTCGGCCAGTTGGAGAAGGCCTTGATGCCCTCACGGATCGCCATGTCGTCGAGCACGTTCACGCCCTTGAACGGCACGCCGAGGTAGTTGAGAATCTGGACGACCTGGCCCGAGAAGCCGCACATCGGGAATTGCGGCGTGCCCTTCATGAATACGACCACGTCCTGCGAATCGATCTCGTTCTTGATCGTGGTGTTGATGTCGCTCATCGCGCGGTCCTCGTTGCTCGGTCGTGTCTGAAGTCAGGCCTGTTCGGCGGATTTCAAGGTCGCCTCAATCCTGAGGAACCCCTGTCGTCAGCGCAAGGGCGTGGAGCACGCCCCCCATCCGTCCCTGAAGCGCGCCGTATACCATCTGGTGCTGGGCCACACGGGTCTTGCCCTTGAAGGCGGAGGAGATCACGGTCGCGGCGTAATGGTCGCCGTCGCCGGCCAGATCCTTGATCTCGACCTGGGCGTCGGGCAGCGCCTCGCGGATCATCGACTCGATCTCGCGCGCATCCATCGGCATCGGAAATTCTCCGCTTCGTTGTGGTTCAGGCGGCGGGGGCGGAGGGCTGGCTCGCCATGTAGGCCGGGAACCAGCCCTCATGCGCGGCCTTCAGCTCGGCCACCGATATGGTCTCGTCGCCCGGCAGCACCAAGCTGTCCCCACCGACGATGCCGACGGTGGCCGCGTCGATGCCCTGGGCCGAGGCGCTGTAGAGCAGGTCCGCCGCAGCTTCCGCCGGAACCGCGATCAGGTAGCGGCCCTGGTCCTCGCCGAACAGATAGGCATGGGCCGGCAGGTCGCCCGGCACCGCCGGCAGGGCCGCGCCGAGGCCACCGGCCATCGCCATCTCGGCGAGCGCCACGGCGAGGCCGCCATCGGAGAGGTCGTGAACCGTGTCGGCGATGCCGGAGACGATCAGGCTGCGCACGAAGTCGCCGTTCCGGCGCTCGGTGGCGAGATCGACCGGCGGCGGCGCGCCCTCTTCGCGGCCGGCGATCTCGGCCAGGTAGAGCGATTGGCCGAGCCAGCCCTCGGTACGCCCGATCAGCACCAGCACGTCGCCCTCCCGCTTGAGGGAAACGGTGGCGTGCCGCTCGACATCGTCGAGCACGCCGACGCCGCCGATGCTCGGGGTCGGCAGGATGCCGACGCCGTTGGTCTCGTTGTAGAGCGAGACATTGCCGGACACGACCGGGAAATCGAGGGCGGTGCAGGCCTCGCCGATGCCCTTCAGGCAGCCGACGAGCTGGCCCATCACCTCGGGCTTCTCCGGATTGCCGAAATTGAGGTTGTCGGTGATCGCCAGCGGGCGCCCGCCGACGGCGGTGATGTTGCGCCACGCCTCCGCCACCGCCTGCCGCCCGCCCTCGACCGGATCGGCCTCGCAGTAGCGCGGCGTCACGTCGGTGGTGAGCGCAAGGCCCTTCGGCCCCTCCTCGACCCGCACGATGGCGGCGTCGCCGCCCGGCTTCTGTACGGTGTTGCCGAGGATGAAGTGGTCGTACTGCTCGTAGACCCAGCGCTTCGAGGCCAGCTCCGGCGAGCCGATCAGCTGCTTCAGGGCCTGCGCGTTGGGGAGGCTCGCTGGGACGCTGTCCGGCGCGATGACCGGCTGGTGGGTGTTGGCGATGTGGGGCCGGTCGTAGAGCGGCGCCTCGTCGCCGAGTTCCTTGATCGGCAGGTCGGCGACGGTCTCGCCGTTGTGCTTGATGACGAAGCGCAGCGTGTCGGTGGTGTGGCCGATGACGGCGAAGTCGAGCCCCCATTTCACGAAGATCGCCTCGGCCTCGGCCTCCATGCCGGGCTTGAGCACCATGAGCATGCGCTCCTGGCTCTCCGACAGCATCATCTCGTAGGGGGTCATACCCTCTTCGCGGGTCGGAACGTTCTCGAGGTGCAGCTCCACGCCGAGATCGCCCTTGGCGCCCATCTCGACCGCCGAGCAGGTGAGACCCGCTGCGCCCATGTCCTGGATCGCGATCACGGCACCGGAGGCCATCAGCTCCAGGCAGGCTTCGAGCAGCAGCTTCTCCGCGAAGGGATCGCCGACCTGCACGGTCGGGCGCTTCGACTCGCTGGCCTCGTCGAACTCGGCGGAGGCCATGGTGGCGCCGTGGATGCCGTCGCGACCGGTCTTGGAGCCGAGATAGACGATCGGATTCCCGACGCCGGTGGCGGCCGCGTAGAAGATCGCGTCGGTTCGCGCGAGGCCGACCGCCATGGCGTTGACGAGGATGTTGCCGTCGTAGCGCTTGTGGAAGCCCACGAGCCCGCCGACCGTCGGCACGCCGAAGGAATTGCCGTAGCCGCCGACGCCCGCGACGACGCCCGAGACGAGGTGGCGGGTGCGGGGGTGATCCGGCGAGCCGAAGCGGAGGGCGTTGAGGGCCGCGATCGGCCGCGCGCCCATGGTGAAGACGTCGCGCAGGATGCCGCCGACGCCGGTTGCCGCGCCCTGATAGGGCTCGATGAAGCTCGGATGGTTGTGGCTCTCCATCTTGAAGACGCAGGCCAGCCCGTCGCCGATATCGATCACGCCGGCATTCTCGCCCGGGCCCTGGATCACCCACGGCGCCGAGGTCGGCAGGCCGCGCAGATGCTTGCGGGACGACTTGTAGGAGCAATGCTCGTTCCACATCGCCGAGACGATGCCGAGCTCGGTCAGCGTCGGCTCGCGCCCGACGAGCGCGCGGAAGCGCTCATACTCATCGGGGGTCAGGCCGTGCTGGCGCACCAGCTCGGGGGTGATCGGAACATTGTTGCGAAACATCCGAAGCCCTGTCTCAAACCGTTGCCGCCATCCGGCCGAGCCCGCACCGGGCCACTCCATGACGGGCTGCTCGCCCCGACGTGGCGCGAACAGACTTTGTGCATCGCTCTAGTGCGATCAACCGCCGCTGCAAAGGGCCGGCCCGGTCGCGACAGGATTGTGCACCATCGGGTTGCGGTTTTTCTATTCAAAATTTTCGTCCGCCGCCTCGATGCGACCTATCCGGCAAAGCTCGACGCCGGCATGAACCGGCTCCGGTCCAGCGACGAAGGCGATGTAATCGAAGGCCTGCGAATCCCGGCTCGACATCAGCAGCTGGAAATGCATGCGGAACAGATTCCAGCGCAGCCGGGCGACAAGAGCGGGCTCGATCAGATCCTCGATCTCCACCCGCATCACCGCGAAGCGTCCGCGCGGCGCGGGCGGCAGGCGCGAGGCGCTCACCGGATCGCGCAGGTGGATCGACAGCCAGTCCCAGCTCGCGCGGATGTCGAGCCAGCCGATGGAGGTCTCACGGCCGATCCGGGCGAGGGCGGCGCGGGCATCCTCCGCGAGCGGATCGAGGGTGATCCAGGGAATGACGCTGCCGATGGTCACCAGGGTCACCGGCGTGCCGCGCCGCCCGAAATCGGGATCGGCGGCCAGGATGCGGTCGAGGGTTTCGAGCGCGAGGAAACTTGAGGAGGAATGGCCGATCACCACGATCTCGGAGGCATGGCCCTCGGCGGCGCGGATACGCTCGCCCCAGGGTCCGAGACGCTCGCGCATCGCCCGCTCGCGACCCGACGCGTGGTCGTGGGTGAAGGCGGTGTCGTCGACGAGATGGGTGACGTAGAGCGGCTTGCCCCGGGTGAGACGGGTGATCGCGGCAAGGATCGCGTAGGCGAGAAGCGGCACCAGCGCCGCCTTGGCGAGGATCGGCAGGGCCGAAGCCGGTGTCAGCGTCACCGCCGCGACGGCGAGGGCGAGGCTCAGCAGGACGAAGGCCAGATAGAACTGGTGGACGCTGACGATGACCCGGTGGAAGCGCCGCGCCTCGCGCCGGAACGTCTTCAGGTAGCCGGAACGCCAGAGCCGCCACCACAGGCCGGGCAGGCTCGCGAGCCGGCGCAGGTTGGAGCGGGGGAAGCGGGCGCGGACGATATCGTCCCAACGCAGCAGAGAGTAGCGCAGGCGCATGGACGCACCGCCGGACTGGCTGCGGACGTCCCAGTCGAGGCTGATGCCGTCGGCGGAGCGGACCGGCTCGCCGACCTCGATGGTCATCCCGCGCCGCTGCGCCGTGATGCGGCTCTCGCGGCGGAACAGGCCCCAATAGGTCTCGGGCTCGCGGGGATCGAAGCCGGGCAGGTAGAACACCTGCCGCACCGGGGCGCTCTCGTCGGACTGGGAAATGGCGGACCGCCGTGCTGGGAAGAGGGCAGGGCGATCTGAGCGAGTCGCCCGTTCGCCCGCTGCCTACACGATGCGGCGGGGGCCCGGCGAGGGCAAACACGTGACAGGCAGCACCTGTTGGGCTCAGCCCGCCTCCAGCCATTCCCGCAGCTTGGTCCATCGGCGCCGCGATGCGCCCTCGCGGATCGCCATCTGGATCGCCCGGCGCTGCCCGACCAGCACCACGAGGCGCCGCCCCCGCGTCACCCCCGTATAGAGCAGGTTGCGCGCGAGCATGGTGCGGTGCTGCGTCACCACGGGAATCACCACCGCCGGGTATTCCGACCCCTGCGCCTTGTGGATCGTCTTGGCGAAGGCCGGCACCAGGGTGTCGAGCTCACCGAAGGGGTAGTCGACCGGGCGGCCGTCGAAATCGACGGTGAGGGTCTCCTCGTCCGGATCGATGGCGCTGACCGTGCCGAGATCGCCGTTGAACACGTCGCGGTCGTAATCGTTGCGGGTCTCCATCACCCGGTCACCGGGGGCGAAGCGCCAGCCGAAGCGCTCCACCTCCATCGGGGGCGACGGGTTCAGCTCCCGCTGCAGGGCGTTGTTGAGGTTGCGGCTGCCCAGCGAGCCACGGATCATCGGCGTCAGCACCTGGATGTCGCGGATCGGATCGAGGCCGAAACGGCGCGGGATGCGGCGGGTCACGAGTTCGATCAGCGTGCCCACGCCCTCCTCGGCCTCGTCGATCTCCACGAGGTAGAAATCGCTCTCCTCCCCCTTCGGCGCGCCGGCCGGCATGCGGCCGGTATTGATGCTGTGGGCGTTGACCACGATCCGGCTCTCCGCCGCCTGGCGAAAGATCTCGGTGAGCCGCGCCACCGGGAGCCGGCCCGAGGCGATCAGGTCGGCCAGCACCTGTCCGGGTCCGACGGAGGGAAGCTGATCGACATCGCCGACCAGGATCAGCCCGGCCCGCTCCGGCACCGCCTTGAGCACCGCGTTCATCAGCGGCACGTCGACCATCGAGGTTTCGTCGATGATCAGGAGGTCGCAATCGAGCGGGTTGTCCTCGCCGCGCTGAAAGCCGCCGTTGCGCGGGTCGATCTCCAGCAGCCGATGGAGGGTGCGCGCCTCCAGGCCGGTCTGTTCCGCCATGCGCTTGGCCGCGCGCCCCGTCGGCGCGGCGAGCAGCACCCGCCCCCCCTTCGCGGTGAGAATGCGCAGGATCGCGTCGAGGGTGCTGGTCTTGCCGACCCCGGGGCCGCCGGTGAGGATGCAGAGGCGCGTCCGCAGGGCGAGGCGGATCGCGTCTGCCTGGGATTCGGACAGCGCCTTGCCCGTCCTCGCCTCGACCCAGGGGCGGGCGAGGGCGAAATCGATCTCGGGCCAGGGCGGTGTGCCGGCGGCGCGGTCGAGGAGCCGCTGGGCGATGGCCCGCTCGGCCCCATGCAATCCCTTCAGGAACAGGCAGGGCTCACCGCGCAGGGTATCGGCCATCACCTCGCGCCCCTCCCGCAGGCACAGGGCCGCGGCGACCCGGACCAGGTCGGGGGAAACGTCGAGGAGATTCGAGGCGAGCCGCACCAGGGCCTCGATCGGCAGGCCGCAATGGCCCTCGTCCATCGCGCTTTGAAGCGCGTAGCTGATGCCGGCGGCCAAGCGCTGCGGCGCGGCGCGGGCGAGGCCGAGGCGCAGGGCGATGGCATCGGCGGTGCGAAAGCCGATGCCGCGGATGTCGCGGGCGAGGCGATAGGGATCCTCCGTCATGACCGACAGCGAATCGTGGCCATAGGTGCGGAAGATGCGGGTCGCCCGGGCGGTGCCGACGCCGTGGGCATGGAGGAAGATCATGATCTCCCGCACCGCCTTCTGTTCGGCCCAGCCCTTGACGATGCGGGCGGCGCGCTTCGGACCGATCCCCTCGACCTCCGTGAGCCGCGCGGGTTCGGCCTCGATGATCTCGAACACCGCCTCGCCGAAGGTGGCGACGATGCGCTTGGCCATGGCCGGGCCGATGCCGCGCATCTGGCCCGAGGCGAGATAGCGCGCGATGCCCTCAATGCCGGTGGGCGGCGTGACCTGAAGCGTCTCCGCGCGGAACTGGAGGCCGTGCTCCCGGTCGGCCACCCAGCGGCCCGAGGCCGTCAGCCACTCGCCCGCGGCGATGGCCGGCGCATGTCCCACCACCGGGACGAGGTCACGCCGGCCACGGGCATGGACCTTGAGGACGCAGAAACCCGTCTCGGCGCTGTGGAAGGTGACCCGCTCGACCGAGCCGGCGAGCATGTCGAGACCGGGTGGCCGGACCGGCGCGTTCATCCCCTCCCCCCATCATGGTTTCGAACGGTCGAGACCTTTCGCGGGTCCGGGGCGGAGCCCTGGTGAAGGCCGGGGCTTCGCCCTTGCCCACCGCCGAAGGGCCTACCCTTCGGACCTCCTCACGCCGCCCGGCTGCCGCGGCCGGCCTTCTTGGCCGGCGGCCAGCCGAGCGCCCGCAGCCGCGCCTTGGCATAGTCGCGCACCTCCTCGCGGGTGCCGTTCGGCATGGAATTGAGGATGGCTTGCGTCCGCTCGTCGAGCATCAGGTCGGTGACCGCGTTGATCGAGGCCGCCTCGTCGATCAGGCGCTTCAGGTCGGCCTCCTGCTCGGTCACCTCGTCGAAGGCCGGAGGCGCATCGAAATCCTCGTCCACGGCGCGGATCGCCATGGGCTGATTCTGGCGGAACTCGTCCGCCTCCTCCTCGGAATAGACGAGGCCGTGCAGCTCGATCAGCTTGAGGATCACCCGGTCCTTCGCCCGCTTCTCGGCCATGGCGTAGACATAGGCCGCCTGCCGGCCGGACACGCGGTAGTTCACGTTCACCAGCGCCTCGCCGATCGACCACTCGACCCGCTCCTCGCCGGCCTTCTCACCCGGCATGCGGCCGGTGACGAGGATCACCGCCTCGTCGCGCTCGCTGCGCAGCAGGGTCGGCGGATCGAACCGGATCTGCGTATGCGCGGCGATCCGCTCCAGGGTCTTGTGGTAGATCACGGCGGTGCCCTGCACGCGCCACACATTGCCCGCGAAGGGCTCGCCGTAGCGCACGAGGATGTCGGCGATCTGCTTGTCGGCTGTTCTCATGATGCGTCCCTGACGATGGAGCCGGGCCGGTGACCGGAACTGCATTCTCCGCGTTCGAGCGGCGGATGTTCGCGTTATGTTCTATCTGTGGACAATATGGGGATAACCCTTGCCTGGCAAAGGGGGCGCGCCGCGGCGCGAGGTCGCGATTCGTTCGGCTGGATCGCCGTTTCGGGTGAGACGAGGTCTCGTACCAGATCCGTTTGATCCCTTCGGGATGCCGGATCTGGGCTTCGCTCAGGCGCCGCGCGGGCTTGCTGAGACGGGATCCGCTTCAATCAAGCGGTTCCCGTCTCAGCCCGTCCGCTTGGCGTCGTCCAGGAACTCGCGGATCGCGTCGGTGAAGCGTTCGCCGTAGGCCTCGCGCTTTCGCTCGCCGACGCCGTGGACCGAGCGGAGCGCCCAGAGATCGACCGGCTTGGATCGCGCCATCTCGATCAGGGTGCGGTCGGGGAAGACCATGAAGGCGGCGATGCCCTCGGCCCGGGCGATGGTGGCGCGCAGGCCGCGCAGATGCTGGAACAGGGCCTCGTCGGCCTCGCTCAGGCCCGCCGTGTCGTCCTCGGACCGGGTGGCCTTGCGGCTTCGCGGCTCGGCCTTTTTCGGCTCGGGATCGGGCCGCACCTCGATCCTCTCCCGGCCGAACAGGATCGCCTCGCCCTTCTCGGTCATGACGAGCCCGCCATAGCCATCGGTGTTCTCGGCCACCGCCCCGGCGGCGAAGAGCTGGCGCAGCAGGGCCCGCCAGGCCGCGACCGGCTTGTCGGCCCCGACGCCGAAGGTCTTCAGCGCGGCGTGTCCATTGCGGCGGATCGGCTCGCTCTCCTTGCCGTGGACCACGTCGCAGACATAGGCCGCGCCGAAGCGCTGGCCGGTGCGCACGATGGCGGAGAGGAGCTTCTGCGCCGCCACGGTGCCGTCGATGAGGGAGACGCCGCCCCGGCACAGGTCGCAGCGGCCGCACCGCTCGCTCGCCTCGCCGAAATAGCCGAGCAGCGACTGGCGCCGGCAGGCGGCCCCTTCGCACAGAGCGATCATCGCTTCGAGCTTGCGCCGCTCGACCCGGCGCCGCTCCTCCGAGATCTCTTTCTCGTCGATCTGGCGACGGCGCAGCGCCATGTCGTCGAGGCCGTAGAGGGTCAGGGTGTCCGAGGGCAGCCCGTCACGGCCGGCGCGCCCGATCTCCTGATAATAGCCCTCGATATTGGTCGGCATGTCGGCATGGCAGACGAAGCGCACATCCGGCTTGTTGATGCCCATGCCGAAGGCCACGGTGGCGGTCATCACCACCCCGTCCTCCTGCAGGAAGGTGTCCTGATTCCTCGCCCGCGTACCCTGGTCGAGCCCGGCATGGTAGGGCAGGGCATTGAAGCCATCGGCCTTGAGGCTGTCCGCCAGTTGCTCCACCCGCTTGCGCGACGAGCAATAGATGATGCCGCTCTCCGCCCGGCGGTTGCGCAGGAATCGTTCCAGCTGACGGGTCGGGTTGTCCTTCGGCTGGAAAGTCAGGCGGATGTTCGGCCGGTCGAAGGAATGGACGAAGGTTCTGGGCGGACGCCCCGCCGGGAACAGCCGCTCGGCGATCTCGGCGCGGGTGGCGGCGTCGGCGGTGGCGGTCAGCGCCAGGGTCTGGACGTTGCCCAAAGCCTCGCGGGCGCGGGCGATCTCGCGATATTCCGGGCGGAAATCGTGCCCCCATTGCGAGACGCAATGCGCCTCGTCGACGGCGAGCCGCCGCACGCCGGCTCCGCGCAGGGCGTCCATGCAGCCGTCCATCAGCAGCCGTTCCGGCGAGACGAACAGCAACCGCAGGTCGCCCGAACGGATCTTGCGCCACGTCTCCCGCGAGGTCGCCTCGGCCACCGTCGAATTGAGGGTGGCGGCCTCGATGCCGAAGGCGTGCATCTGCTGCACCTGATCGTGCATCAGCGCGATCAGCGGCGAGACCACGACTGTGAGCCCGGCATCGACCAGGGCCGGCAATTGGTAGGTCATCGACTTGCCGGAGCCGGTGGGCATCACCGCGAACACGTCGGTTCCGTCGAGCACCGCACCGATCACCTCGTCCTGTCCGGGACGGAAATCGTCGTAGCCGAAGGTCTTTTTCAGCGCGGCGCGGGCCTCGTCGAGGCGAGCTGTCATCGGGGCACTTGCACGAAAGGCGGGAAACCGGGAACGTCTTGCGGGCTCAACGTGTAGGCAATACCTTACGAGTGTCTACACAGCGAGGCCGTGATGCCCCTGAACATCCGCAGCGAGGAGGTGAACCGCCTCGCCGAGAAGCTGGCATCGCGGACTCGGGTGAGCAAGACCGAGGCGGTCCGTATCGCACTCGTCAACGAGTTGGAACGGCAGGAAAGCCGCATCCCCCTCGCAGAACGCCTGCGTCCGTTGCTCGACCGCATCGACGCGGTGCCCGAGACAGGCCTTCCGGCGGACAAGGCATTTTACGACGAGCTGAACGGCGAGCCGTGATGTTCGTCGACGCCTCGGCGATGGTCGCGATCCTGGCCAACGAGCCGCAGCGCGGCGCGCTGCTGACCTGCCTCGACGCGGAGCCGTCTCCCGTCACCTCCGCGCTTGCCGTCTTCGAGACCGTTGCGGCGCTGTCGAGGAGAAGGGCTCAATCCGTCGAGGCTTCGGAGGCCCAGGTTCGGGAATTCCTGTCCATCGCGGGCATCGCTGTCGTCCCGATCACGAATGCGGAAGCGCATGCGGCCGTCGCGGCTTATGCTCGGTTCGGAAAAGGCCGGGGCCATCCGGCCCAGCTGAACATGGGCGACTGCTTCGCCTACGCCTGTGCCCGCCTGCGCAACCTCCCGCTCCTCTTTGTCGGCAACGACTTCTCGCAGACCGACATCGCCACCACGATGGCCTGACATCACCCGGCCAGCGGCACGATCCGCCCGTCGGCAACACCGATCAGATCGGCCCGGCCTTCGAGTTCCGCGAACAGGGCCGGATCGGCGCCTGTCATCCAGACCTGTCCCTCCAACGCCTCGAGGGCATCGAACAGCCCGCCCCGCCGACGGGGGTCGAGATGGGCCGCGACCTCGTCGAGCAGAATCAGGGGGGTGAGCCCGCTCATCGCCCGCACGAGGCGGGCATGGGCGAGAACGAGGCCGATCAGCAGGGCCTTCTGCTCGCCGGTCGAGGCGGTGGCCGCCGGCACGTCCTTGGGGCCGTGACGCACGACGAGGTCGGTGGTCTGCGGGCCGATCAGGGTGCGGCCCGCCGCCCGGTCGCGGTGACGGCCCTGGGCCAGGGCGCGGCGGAAACGGTCCTCCGCCTCCAGCGCCGGCCAGACCGCGACGAGGTCGTCGAGATCCCCTTCGAGCCGGACCGAGGCCCAGGGAAAAGGCGCGGCATCGTCGCGGGTCTCGGCGATCAGGCGGTCGAGGCGCTCCACCGTCTCCCGCCGGGCAAGCGCCACGGCAACGCCGAGTTCGGCCACTTCGCGCTCGACCGCATCGAGCCAGCGGCCATCGTCCGGCCGCTCGTCGAGCAGGCGGTTGCGCGAGCGCAATGCCCGCTCCATCGCCGAGACGCGCGTGCCGTGGCTGGCATCGACGGCGAGGACGAGCCGGTCGAGGAAGCGGCGGCGGTCGCCGGCGGCACCGCGGAACAGACCGTCGAAATCCGGCGTCAGCCAGACGAGGCGCAAGAAATCGGAGAAGGCGACCGGGGAGGGGGCCGGCGCCCCATCGATGCGGCAGACCCGCGTCCCCCGGCTCTCGTAGCCCGGCGGTTCGTAGCCGGTGCCGAGGCGGTGCTCGGCGTCCTGGGTGTCCAGGGTCGCCGACACCGCGAAGCCACCGGGACCGCCCACCCGCGCCATGGTCGCGAGATCGGCGCGGCGCAGGCCGCGACCGGGGCAGAACAGGGAGACCGCCTCGATGATATTGGTCTTGCCCGCGCCGTTCTCGCCGATCAGCGCCACGAAGCGGCGCGTCGTGGCGAGATCGAGATCGAGATGGTTGCGGAAATCGCGGGCGATCAGTCGGGTGAGGCGCGTGCCTCCCGGCAGGGTGTCCATTCAGGCGATATATCCGATCCGGCGGGCGCCGGAAGCGGACTCACACGCGCATCGGCATCAGCACGTAGAGCGCGGCGGCGCCGTCGCGGTCCTGGATCAGCGTCGGCGAACCGGGATCGGCGAGCTTGAACAGGGCAGTGTCGCCCTCCAGCTGCGCGGTGATGTCGAGCAGGTAGCGGGCGTTGAAGCCGATATCGAGGGCAGTGGCCTCGTAATCGACGTCGAGTTCCTCGGTCGCGGACCCGGCATCGGGATTGGTCACCGAGAGGGCGAGCCGGCCGTCGGCCATGGCGAGCTTCACCGCACGGCCGCGCTCGGAGGAGATGGTCGAGACACGGTCCACCGCCTTGGCGAAGGCGTCGCGCACCACCGTCAGGTGCTTGTCGTTCCCGCTCGGGATCACCCGCTGGTAATCGGGGAAGGTGCCGTCGATCAGCTTGGAGATCAGGGTCACACCCCCGGCGAAGGTCAGGCGGATCTTGGCCGGGGAGAGTTCGACCTGAACGCTCTCGCCACCGTCGTCCACGAGCTTCTGGATCTCGGCGACGGCCTTGCGCGGCACGATGATGCCCGGCATGCCGCGGCTACCCTCGGGGGCGGCCGTCTCGACGCGGGCGAGCCGGTGCCCGTCGGTGGCCACCGCCCGCAGCTTCAGCGCGCCGTCCACCTCGACGGTGTGGAGATAGATGCCGTTGAGATAGTAGCGCGTCTCCTCGGTGGAGATCGCGAACTGGGTCTTCTCGATGAGCAGCTTCAGCTCCGCCGCCGCGATCGAGAAGGAATGCGGCAGCTCACCTGCGGCGAGATCGGGGAAATCGCCCTCGGGCAGGGCCCCCAGCGCGAAGCGCGACCGGCCGGACCGGATCGTCATCTGGCCCGTGTCGCCGGAGGTCTCGAGCGAGACCTGCGCGCCCTCGGGCAGCTTGCGCACGATGTCGTAGATGACGTGGGCGGGCACGGTGGTGGCGCCGGCATCGAGCACATCGGCCGGAACCGTCTCGGTCACCTCGATGTCGAGATCGGTCGCCTTCAGGCGCAGGCCATCCTCGCCGGTCCGCAGCAGCACGTTCGACAGAATCGGGATCGTGTTGCGCCGCTCGACGACGCGATGCACGTGGCCGAGCGATCTCAGAAGGGCCGCGCGCTCGACTGTGACTCTCATCGGAAAACCCGTCGTCTCTTGAACAATCGACCCGCCCGCCTTGAGCCAGGCCCGGAAACCGAGTGTCGCTCGGCCCTGCCCCCCGCGACGTCGCGGTCGGAGGGAAGGCGGTCCGTCACTGGGCGCTGTCAGGCACTCTGAAGCGGGACAACGCTTGCAGCTTGGCGAAGCGCCCCCCCGAAGGCAAGGGCGCGATTCGCCCTGTCCCGCCCCTCCGAGACAGGAACGGCCCGACGCGGATCGAAACCGCGCCGGGCCAAGGCGATCCCGGCCCGGCTTCCCGAGCCTCAGTCCTGAAGCATCCGCTTCAGCAGCTCGACCTCGTCACCGAGCACCGCGTCCTCACCGATCTGCTTCTCGATCTTGCGCACCGCGTGCAACACGGTGGTGTGGTCGCGCCCGCCGAAGCGTCGGCCGATCTCGGGCAGGGAACGCAGGGTCAGCACCTTCGACAGGTACATGGCGATCTGGCGGGGCTTCACCACGGCGGCGGTACGCCGCTCCGACAGGATGTCCGAGCGGGAGACGTTGTAGCGGGAGGCCACCAGCTTCTGGATGTCCTCGATCTTCACCCGCTTCGGCTCGCGGTTCTTCACGAGGTCACGGATGGCGGTCTCGGCGGTCTCGACCGTCACCGGCGCGCCGGTG
>NZ_NKUI01000063.1 GCF_014845115.1 Methylorubrum zatmanii
AGCCCGGCCTGACGGCGGGACCAATCCGAAAGGCAGGCGCCGGTTTCCCCGGATGCAGGGCAGGCGCGGCATCGGAGCCGCTGTTCCGACGGCGTGGATCGCCTACATCCGGGCCATGTCACGCCCAGTCCCGCCTGCCGCCACCCGCATCGTCTGCATCCGCCACGGCGAATCGACCTTCAACGCGCATCACGAGGCGACCGGTCGCGATCCCGGGCATATCGATGCGCGCCTGTCCGAGCGCGGCCATGCCCAGGTCGCCGCCGCCCGGCAGGCCCTGCGCGACATCCCGTTCGAACTCGTCGTCACCTCGCCGCTGACCCGGGCGCTCCAGACCACCGCCGGGCTCTTCTCCGATCACCCGGCCCGGCCCGCCGTGCTCGTGGAAGTGCTCCATCGCGAGTGCCAGGAGAGCAGTTGCGACATCGGCCGCGCCGCCTCGGTGCTGGCCCGCGAATTCCCGGCCTTCCGGGTCGACCACCTGCCCGAGACGTGGTGGTACGCCGAGGGGGAAGCCGGGCCGGAAGGCTGGCATGTCGAGCCGCGCACCTTGTTCGACCGGCGCGTCGCGGGTTTCCGGGACTGGCTGCGGGCACGGCCGGAACGGACCATCGCGGTGGTCGGCCACTGCACCTTCTTCTACCACCTGACCGGCCGCTGGCTCGCCAACTGCGAAGCCTTGGACATCGACCTCGCCGACGAGCCGCGCCCGCGCGCCTACGGCTGAGACGGGGCCCGCTCGATCAGAGCGGTCCCGCATCGGCAAGCCCGCGCGGCGTCTGAGCGAAGGCCGAATCCGCATCCCGAAGGGGTCAACCGGATTTGATATGAGCACCGATCCGCGCCGCCTCGAGCCGGTCACGGGCGCTCAACAGATCGATGGCGGGTGCCTGTCGGCCGATCTGCAACGCCGCGTCGAGGAGACCCAGGGCGAGGGTCCATGTCCCTTCGGAGAAGGGAGCCGCTCCCTCCGCCACCTCGGCGGCGCAGCGCGGATCGGTGAAGGCGCGGATCGCGGCCGTAGCGGTGCGCGCCACCGCCGAGGCGCGGGCGCCGACGGCCCAGGCGCGCCGGCAAGCGGCGGCATGGGACAGGGCACCGCCCTGCATCTCGGCAACGCGCAGGACCGCGAGGGCGGTGCCGGCATCCCGCGCCGTCTCGCACCGGGCGGCGAGGGCCGGCAGGCCGGCCCCGTCGAGGAGCGGTGGCAGGATGCGGCGCACGCTCTCGAGGGCGAGGAAGGCGGTGCGGGCCGCCTCGATCTCGGGCGCATCCGCAGAGCCGGAGAGCCGCAGCACGAAGGCCATCAATCCCTGCCGCTCGGCTTCCGGCATCGCGTCGTTGAGACCGAGTGCGTAGGCCGCGAGCGGGCGCGAGAAGCAGGGCGGGCAATCCTCCGTCGCCCGGATCGCCCGATAGGGCAGCCCCGCCGCGACGATGGCCGCCTCGTTGATGCAGGTGCCTCCATCCGGCCCCGGAAAGGCATGCGAGCCCTTCAGAAGTCGCCAGTTCAGGATGGTGTCGAAGGCATCCAGGGCGCTGCGTTCGGTCAAGATGGGCGTCCTCCCGATCCGGGGAGGCAGCCTGCCACGGCTTCGCGGCGCTTGGCGAGAGCTTCCTTGGCGAAGGGCTTCAACCGCCGAAGCCCGTGGCCATGCCGCACACCATCGCCAGCCCCAGGACCAGCACGAAGGCGCCGGCCAGGAGTTCGAGGCCGCCGACCGCGAGGAGGCCGGCTTGGCCGCGCCCGCCTGCGAGCCGCAAGGCCAGCGCCTTGGCGAAGACCGCGAGGCTGGCGAGCACCCCCGTCGTCAGCGCGGTGCCGAGGGCCATGGCGAAGGTCGCGGCGATGCCGGCGGCGAGCATGCCCTGCGCGGCGCAGAACACGAGGATCAGCACCGCCCCGGCGCAGGGACGGCTGCCGGCGGCGAGCACCACGCCGGCCCGCTCGCGCCATCCCCCGAGCCGGTCGATGACGGCGGCATCGGTGAGATGGGCATGGCCGCAGCCGGGCCCGCAGGCCGTGGCGGGTGCATCGCCAACGAGGTTCGCGAGTCGCCCGGCCTTGCGCCACGTCAGGACGGCACCGAGCACGGCGACGAGGGCGAAGCTCACGGTCTCGATCAGGGTGCCGGCGCGGGTCATCCCGGCGGCGGTCGCCTTGAGGACGAGGACACCGAAGCCGACGATGGCGATCGCCACGCAAGCCTGGAGCAGGGCCGCCGCCGCGCTCAGGGCGAAGCCGCGCCGCAGGGTCCGCTCACCGGCAACGATGTAGCCGGCGATCACCGCCTTGCCGTGACCCGGCCCGGCGGCGTGGAACACCCCGTAGGCGAAGCCCATCACCACGAGCGGCATCCAGCCGCCGCCCGCCTTCAGCGCCGTGACCGCGTTCTGAAGCGCGCGTGAGAAATTCGATTGGACCGCGAGCAGCCAGCCGCCGAGCCCCGTCGCCGCAGGGGCTGCCTCGCGAAAACCGATGCCGAAGGGGGAGCGCGGCGGCGGCGCGGCGAGGTTGGGGCCGAACGCCCAGGCGATCAGGGCCAGGATGGCGGCGGCCGCGAGCACCGCGCCGGCGGTCAGCACCAGCCGAAGCGGCAGCCGGCTCGAGGCCGGCCCCGCGCGCCGGGGCGCGGCGCTTACGGACATGCGACGATGGCCCGGTTGGCGAATTGCTCGCCGTAATTCGAGGCGGTGGTGAGCGCCTCGAACATCGCCTCCGTCATCGACTGGCCGGGCTGAGCTGCGGCGGGTTCGGTATTCTTTGCCCGTGTCACCGTGGTGATGCAGCCGGGCGCGGCGCCGGGCAGGCGCACCGCATCCGTTCCTTCGGCGAGGCTGAAGGCGACGAAATAGGTCGGGTCGTAGACTTCGAGCGCCGCGACGCCCCGGCCCTGCGCGGCCGGCGCCTTCAGCGGCAGCAGGAAGCTCAAGGTGAGCCGGTCACCGTCCATCACCATGCGGGCATCCCGCGGCTCGGCGAAGGCCTGCTCCTTGCCCGCCACCTTGAGCTTCGTGAAATACGCGAACTCGGCGAGGCTGCCGGTATTCTCGGTCGCGAGCCCCTGCAACTCCTCGGACGAGAGCTTGCCGTCGCCATTGGTGTCGAGGCCCTGCGTCACGAAGGACGAATAGGCGGAGTCGAACGTCCAGGTGTGGCGGATGCCGGCGACCCGCCCGGCCTCGTAGGCAAGCTCGGCCTTGGCGGTCACCCAGACATGGGGATGAGCCGCGGCCGGACCGGCGCAGCCGAGGGCGGCGGCCAGGACGAGACATCGAAGGGATGCGGCAAACGGCATGGCGCTCGGGTCGATGCTCGGCTGGCTGTCCGGTTCGGCGACGGGGCTTACCCTGCCCGGACGATCAGGCGAAAGCAGGGCGTCGCCTCTTCCGACCAGCCGGAGACCACCTGTCGGGACGAGGCGCTATGGACGCTTGAGCAGCGCCTCGACTTCGGCGGCCTCCGCCTCGGACAAGCCCTCCGCCTTGGGTGCCCGGCGGCGCGACAGGCGCCAGATGCCGAAGGCCCCTAAGCCCACCGCGAGGAGCGGACTCAGCCAGAGCAGCAGGGTGTGCCAGCCGAAGACCGGGCGCAGCAGCACGAACTCGCCGTAGCGGGCCACCACGTAATCGACGACCTGCTCATTGCTGTCGCCCTCCTTCAGCCGCTCCCGCACCAGCACGCGCAAGTCCTTGGCCAGCGGGGCATCGGAATCGTCGATCGACTGATTCTGGCAGACGAGGCAGCGCAGGCCCTCGGAGATGTGCCGGGCCCGCGCCTCCATGGCAGGGTCCTTGAGCACCTCGTCGGGCTGCACGGCGAGTGCCGGGACCGCGACGAGGCCCAGGGCGAGCGCGACGAGCGCGGAGCGGAGGCGGGGCATCACTCGGCCGGCACCGCGGCGGGCGGCAGCTTCGCCCGCGCCTTGACCGGCGCGCCGACGCGCATGCGCCGGTCGGTGAGGGACAGCCCTCCCCCCGCCGCCATGATCAGGGCGCCGATCCAGATCAGCAGCACCAGCGGCTTGTGATAGAGCCGCAGGCCGATCGAGCCATCGGGCATCACCTCGCCGAGGCTGGCGTAGATCTGGCTCACCCCCACGGTCTTGAGGCCGGATTCGGTCACCGTCATCCGCCGGGAGGGATAGAAGCGCTTGCCGGTCTCGACGGTGCCGACCGCGTCACCCTCCTTCGTGCGAAGGGTCAGGAAGGCGGTGGTCTCCTCGTAGTTCTCGCCCTTGCGCGGGCCGACCCGGTCCAGGGTCGCGACATAGGGCCCGGCGGCGACCCGGCCTCCGGGCTTCAGGGTGGCGAGGCCTTCCGTCGCCCAGCCTTGGCCGGCAATGCCGAGCACCACCACGCCGACGCCGGCATGGGCGAGCGCCGTGCCCCAGGCCGAGCGCGGCAGGCCGAGCGCCCGGCGCCAGGTCGTGCCGAGATCGCGGGTCCGGCTCTGGCCGTAGCCGCGGGCGCGCGACCAGATTTCGAGGCCCGAGCCGATGATCAGGTAGGCGCCGAAGCCGAGGCCCACCGGCGCCATCACCGGGCCGCCCCAGGTGAGCGCCGCCGCGACGACGCCGACGACGAGGGCCAGGGCGAAGGCCGCGAACAGGCGCTGCGCGGCCGCCGCGATGTCGCCCCGCTTCCAGGCGAGCGCCTGCCCGAAGGGCACGATCACCAGGAGCGGCAGGGCGAGCGGCACGAAGGTCCAGTTGAAGAAAGGCGGACCGACCGAGATCTTCTCCGCCGTCAGCATCTCCAGGAGCAGCGGATAGAGCGTGCCGACGAACACCGTGGCGCAGGCGGCCACGAGGAACAGGTTGTTGAGCACCAGCGCGCCCTCGCGGGAGATCGGCGCGAACAGGCCGCCCTGGCGCAGGGTCGGCGCGCGCCACGCGAACAGGCTCAGCGAGCCGCCGATGAACAGGGCGAGGATGCCGAGGATGAAGACGCCGCGGCTCGGATCGGAGGCGAAGCTGTGGACCGAGGTCAGCAGCCCCGATCGCACGATGAAGGTGCCGACCAGCGAGAGCGAGAAGGTGAGGATGGCGAGCAGCACCGTCCAGACCTTCAGGGCGTCGCGCTTCTCCATCACCACGGTGGAGTGCAGCAGCGCGGTGCCGGCGATCCAAGGCATCAGCGAGGCGTTCTCGACCGGATCCCAGAACCACCAGCCGCCCCAACCGAGTTCGTAATAGGCCCAGTAGGAGCCCATGGCGATGCCGAGGGTCAGGAAGCTCCAGGCGATCAGCGTCCAGGGCCGCACCGCCCGCGCCCAGACGGCATCGATGCGCCCCTCGATCAGGGCGGCGACGGCGAAGGCGAAGCTGATCGAGAAGCCGACATAGCCGAGATAGAGCAGCGGCGGATGGATCGCGAGGCCGGCATCCTGCAGCAACGGGTTGAGGTCGTTGCCCTCCAGCGGCGCGGGCGCCACCCGAGCGAACGGGTTCGAGGTCGTGATGATGAACAGCACGAACACGAAGGTGATGCTCGCCTGCACCATCAGCACGTTGGTGCGCAAAACCGGCGGCACGGAGGCCTTGGCGCCGGCGACCCAGGCGCCGAACAGGGCGAGGATCAGCACCCAGAGGAGCATCGAGCCCTCATGGTTCCCCCAGACGCCGGAGATCTTGTAGATCAACGGTTTGGCGGTGTGCGAATTCTCGACGACGTTCTGGACCGAGAAGTCCGAGGCCACGTGCGCATAGGTCAGCGCGCAGAAGGCGAACAGGATGCAGGCGAAGGTGCCGAGCGCCGCCGGCCCCGCCACCTCGCGCAAAGCCGCATCGCCCGAGCGCGCCGCCCAGGCCGGCATCACCGCCTGAACCAGGGACAAAGCCAGCGCCAGCGCCAGCGCGTAATGGCCGACCTCGACGATCACCGGCACCCCTCCTGCGCGACTTCGATCCGAACGTGCATGAGGTTTCTCACCGCTCGCTGCGCTGGCCCAGGGTCGCGTCGGCCGAGGCCGGCTTCACCGCTTCCTTGGGCGTCTCCTTGCCCCCGCCCTCCTGCCAGCGTCCCTGCGCCTTGAGCGCGTCGGCCACCTCGCGGGGCATGTAGTTCTCGTCGTGCTTGGCGAGCACGGTATCGGCCCGGAACACGCCGCCGGCATCGAGGCTGCCCTCGGCGACGATCCCCTGGCCCTCGCGGAACAGGTCGGGCAGCAGGCCGCGATACTGCACCGGGACGGTCGCGTTGGTGTCGGTCACCGAGAACTCGACATTCTGGTCGGGGCCGCGCTTCACCGAGCCGTCCTTCACGAGGCCGCCGAGCCGGAAGCGCGTTCCCGGCGGGACGCCCTGGGCGGCCACCTCGGCGGGGGAGCGGAAGAACACGATCGAGCCGCTCATCGCCGACAGGATCAGCCCGAGCGCCAGCGCGAGCACGGCACCACAGGAGGCGATGAGGATCAGGCGGCGGCTCTTGCGGGTCACGACGGTTCCGTCCCGGTTCGTCGGCGTCTTCTCAAGACCTTCAGGAGTGGCATGACAGCCTGAAGGCGGCCCGACGTCTTTATGTCGATCAGGCTTCCGGTTTCGGCTCAGGCGCCGTCCGGGTCAAGGTTGCGCGGCCGGGACCGATTGTCAGGGGCCGAACCTTACCCGGTTAAGGCTGGCCGGCAGGCGCCAGGCCGAGCTCCCGGCCCAACGCATCGAGGCGCTCCACCGCCGTCGGGTTGGCCGCCAGCGCCATCTTCGCCCGGTCGAGGGCCTGGGCCGCGGCGGCACGGTCCCCGAGGACGCCGTAGGAGCGCACGAGGCGCATCCACTCGTCGGCGCTGCCGCCCTTGGCGGCGAGGCGGCGGTCGAGATTCGCGACCATGCCGCGAATCGCTTCCTCGCGTTCGGCCGTCGGCATCGCCCGGATCGCGGCGGCGGCATCGGGCTCCGCCGCCTCGGCGCGGCCGGGTTCGGCAGCCTTTTCCCGGGCCTCCGGAGGCGGCGCCCCGGTCCGCTGCGCGAGACCGAGTTCGTGGGCCTGCGCATCGAGGCGGCCCTGCGCGTCCTTGTCCTGGGCCAAGGCCTTGCGCGCCCTGTCCAAGGCCTCGAGCGCCTTGTCGCGCTCGCCGAGCACGGCGTGGGAGCGGATCAGCCGCAGCCACTCGTCGGCGCTGCCACCCTGCTTGGCCAGCCGCCGCTCCAGCCCCTCGACCATGCCGCGGATGGCGTCGATCCGCTCGGACGGCGGCAGGGCCTGGATGTTGGCCCCCGGCCCAGCGGCGGGTGCCTCCGGCTTCGACCCGTCCTCACCCTTCGGCGCGGCGGTGGTCTCGCCCTTCAGCCGCGCGAGGCTGTCCCGCACCGTGGGGAGCCAGGGCGCATCCGCAGGCGCGGAGGCAACCAGCGCTTCGAGGCGCCGCACGGCGCCGGCCGGATCGCCGGACTGCTCGTCGCCGCGCGCGAGGTAGAATTGCGGCTTGGCCGCTTTCGGATCGGCGGCGACGGCCCGGTCGAGCACCTTCCGCGCCTCCGGCGAGACCGTGCCGTCGGCCGCCGCGATCAGAGCCTCGCCCCAATCGGACAAGGTCTGGGCATCCTCGCCCTTGAGGCGGACCAGGGCGGCATAGGCCCGGGCCGCGTCGTCGAAGCGGCCGAGCCGCATATAGACCGGGGCGAGGACGCTCCAGCCGCGGGCATCGTCCGGATGGTTGGCGAGCCGCGCCTCGATCTGGCCGATGGCGGTCATCAGATCCTGCGCCCCCGCCCGCGTCGCCTTGCGGTCGGCATCCGTCTGCGAGGGCAGGTTGGGCGAGCCGTAGAGGCCGTAGACGACCAGCGCGACGAGGGGGATCGTCGAGAGGGCGAAGGCGGAGGCCGCGCGGCGCTGGCGCAGATGCGGCTCGGCGATCGGCGCCGCATCCGCCGGATCCGCGCGCTCCTCGCGGCTCGCCCGCAGCAGCCGGCGCGCCGCCTCGGTCCGGGCCGCCTCAGCCTCGGCCGGGGCGATCAGGCCGCGCGCGAGGTCGCGCTCGATCTCCGCGAGCTGGTCCTCGTAGAAGCCGGTCTCGGTGGCGAGCCCTGCGGCGGCGCCCGCGCTGTCCTGCCGGCGGCGACGCGACATCGGCCACAGCAGCGCGAACACGGCCGTACCGGTCATGGCCGCAAGGATGAACCAGATCGCCGTCATCAGACCCAGGAATTGAACTCGGCTCCGTGTAGAGCCCGAGCGGGTCCCGCACGACATCACCCTCGGGCGACACGTCGTCACGCACGGGCTAAGCATGGCCATAGCACAGGCGAACCGGCGCGTAACCTTTCGCCGGCCAACCTCGCCTCAGCGTTGTCCGGCTCCCGCCGGGGCATCGCCCGGCACCTCGATCACCGCGCGCAGCCCACCCAAGGCCGCCGCCTCCAGGCGGAAGCGGCCGCGATAGAGCGCGGCGAGATCGGCCACGATCGACAGGCCGAGGCCGGAGCCGGGCTTGGTCTCGTCGAGGCGCCGGCCGCGCTTGAGCACCGCCGCGCGATCCTCCTCGGGCAGGCCCGGCCCGTCATCCTCCACCGCGACCAGAAGGTGCGGATAATCGTGCTCGCCCGTCGGCGCCGCCGAGATCGAGACGCGGCCGGCGGCCCATTTCGAGGCGTTGTCGACGAGATTGCCGATCATCTCCTCGAAATCCTGCTTCTCGCCCCGGAAGCGCAGGCCCGGCGGCACGTGGACCTCGTAGGCGATGTCCTTGTCGCGGTAGATCTTGCCGAAGGTCCGCACCAGCCCGGCCAGCGCCGGCTCGACATCCGTCGAGGTGCCGAGGGTGCCGGCGAGAGCGGCGGCGCGGGCCCGGTCGAGGTGGTAGTTCACCTGATCGCGCATCACCGCCGCCTGCTCGCGGATCTTGTCGGCCAGCTCCGGCGGGGCCTCGCTGCCCCCGGCCTCGTTGACGATGATCGAGAGCGGGGTCTTCAGCGCGTGGGCGAGGTTGCCGACCTGGGTGCGGGCGCGCTCCAGGATCTCGCGATTCGTCTCGATGAGCAGGTTGATCTCGCCCGCGAGCGGCGCGATGTCGCGCGGATACTCGCCGTCGATCCGGTCGGCCTCGCCCCGGCGGATCGAGCCGAGCGCGGTGCGCAGCTTGCGCAGGGGCGCGAGGCCGAAGCGGATCTGCAGAAGCGCGGTCGCCGCCAGCGAGAAGCCGAGCAGGCCGAAGGTCATGAACAGCGAGAAGCGGAAACGCTCGACATCGTTGACGATCTCGTCCGCCGGGCCGGCCACCCGCACGGTGTAGCGCCCGTCGGCTCCGACATCGACATCGCGCTCGACGATGCGCAGGGTGCGGTCGTCCTGGCCCTTGCCGTAGCCCTGGCGGATCTGGCCGATGGTGGCGGTGCCGGCCTGATCGGGCCCTTTCAACGGCACGCCGACGAGGGAGCGCGAGGTGCGCAGATCCCTCGGCTTCGCGTCCGGCCGGCCGACCTGCCAGTACCAGCCCGACAGGGGCAGGTCGAAGCGCGGATCGCCCAGCGAGAAGGAGCGTGTCTCGGGATCGCTCGGGCTGACGAGATCGGTGGCGAGATTGTTGGCGAAGACGAGCAGCCGGCTGTCGAAGGCCCGCTCGGTGTTCTCGCGATAGAGCGTCGTGAGAATGAAGGCCGCGATGACGAGGATCGCGGTGCTCGACAGGAACGAGGAGACCGCGAGCCGCACCGCGATGGAGCGGCGGCGCAGGGGAAGCCAAGCGAGGCGGTCGGTCATGAATCCTGGCTCGCAAGAAACCGTGCGGGCGTGCACATCATGCGTGCCCGCTCTCTACACTTTCATTGGGGAGGAGGCGTCGCCCCTCAGATCGGTGAAGCCGAGACGAACCGCCTCGCCCGTCTCCTGCCCGACCAGAACGGCTGGCCGCTCAACGAGGCCACCGAAATTGCCGTTCTCAACGCGTCGGAGCGGGATGAGAAACCTCCGGCCTTGTGGGAGTGGCCGAAGCCGATGAAGCGGTCTTCGCTGCGCTGACCGATTTCGGCCGCCAAACGATGAGCGTCACCCCCGCCCGGTCGGCTGGTTCGGGTCGATGAGGTAGCCCAATCCCCGCACCGTCTGGATCAGATCGACGGCGAGTTTCTTCCTCAGGCGCCCGACGAACACCTCGATGGTGTTGGAATCCCGGTCGAAATCTTGGTCGTAGAGGTGTTCGGTCAGCTCCGCCCGAGAGACGACGCGGCCGGTATGATGCATCAGGTAGGAGAGCAGCCGGTATTCGTGGCTCGTCAGCTTGATCGGCGCGCCGTCGACGAAGACGCGGCCGGAGCGGGTGTCGAGGGTGACGGGGCCGCAGGCGATCTGGCTGCTGGCATGCCCCGCCGCGCGCCGCAGGATCGCCCGGACCCGGGCCATCAGCTCTTCCATGTGGAAGGGCTTGGTGACGTAGTCGTCGGCGCCGGCATCGAAGCCGTCCACCTTGTCCGACCAGCGGTCGCGGGCGGTCAGGATGATGACGGGGGTCTTCACCCCGGCCCGGCGCCAGTTCTGCAGCACGGTGACGCCATCGGCCTTGGGCAGGCCCATATCGAGGATGATCGCGTCGTAGGGCTCGTTCTCGCCGAGATAGCCGCCCTCCTCCCCGTCGAAGGCCTTGTCGGCGACGTAGCCCGCCTCCTCCAGCGCGGCGACGACCTGCCGGTTGATGTCACGGTCGTCCTCGACGACGAGCAGGCGCACGGTCGATCACTCCTTAAATACGAGCCGGCGATGATGCCGCATCGCCGCTCGCCCCCTGCGGGGCCGTCATTTTAGATCCTGCGGATGTCCGCGGGAGGCGCGACATCTGATGATCGGTCCAATTCCATGCCACTTCATTAAAATGGTGTCATGGCCCTAGACTACCATTGACCGCTCACCTGTCCCGATTGGGCATCGACCATGACGTGCAGGAACTGCCCGTCCCGGCGCAAGGCCGTCAGCAGATAGACGAGGCCCTCCTCGTGCCGACACAGGCTGGCGCGTTGGATTTCGGCCCGCGGGACGATCTGGCGCGCCGCGCGAATCGCGGAGAGAGGCGGGACGACGCGCTTTTCGGCCACCGCCTCGCGCAGATCGGCGGGCGAGAGGCAGTCGTCGCCGCGGTTCATCGGCTCCCGCGCCACAGGGGCCGGCGCGATGGCGCCGGTCTCCTCGGCGAGCGGGCCGACCGCACCCGTCGCGAGAACCGCGGCGGTCGAGACGACGATCAGCAGGGCGAAAGCTTGGCGCATCGAGGGCGACTGTCGCGCCAGGGCACTGAATGTGCCCTGAATGTTCGCGAGGACCGACGATTTCGGGGTCGCGTAAGCTGTCTTGCGGTTGAGGGCCATGTCCGGGTCGGCAATGCTGTCGAGATCAAGGCGGAACGGCCGCGCCGGTTCCCGGGCAACAATGCCGGCACCCGTACCGGCCCCTGCCGCTCACGCCGCCTCCCGCTGCGGCGGCCCGAGGGAGCGGTCGAGACACAGCCGGATTGCGAGGCCGGTGAGATCCCGGCCGTCGATAGGTTCGCGGGCGGCATCCCACAGGGTGAGCAGCGAGCGCTCGAAACCGCAGCGGGCGACTTCCAGACGCCGCGACGCGGCGCGGTCGCGACGAAGCCGTGAGAGCCACCGGCCAGCCCCGTCCCGGGCCGATGCGAACAGGTCTGCGGGCATCCTTCACTCTCCTCGTCGTTCACGGCCTCGGGCGGTGCTGCAAGTCGCTCATGCGCCGCAGCACCTCCTCGAACTTCTCGCGGGCGCGCTCGTCACTGCGCTCGACGGCGCAGGCGGTCTCACTCGCGAGCCGCACCAGATCCTCCAGCACCCGAGTGCGGCTCTCCAGGGCGGCGGCCACCGCCGCATTGGTCTGGGAGGCACGTTCCAGGGCCGCGGCGGTCGCCCCGGTCTCGGCGATGCGCGCCTCCAGGACGCGCAGACCGTCTCGATAGAGATGCAGGCAGGCCAGCCCCAGCAGCACCGCGACGATCCAGCCGGCCCCCCCATCGGCGAAGAGCAGGCGCGCGGCCTCGGCGGCGATCTTGTCCACGGAGGGCCTCCCGGCTCATGGAAAAGCCACCGCACCCATCGCGCGATGGGCGCCCCGTTCAAGAGCCCTGCGGCCGGTTCGCGCGCGAAACATCAGGCGAGCGCGCGGGAAACCCGCGTCGGATCGCGCCCGACGATCTTTTCGAGGGCAGGCTCGAGGGTGTTGCCGGCGGTGGCCGCCTCCTCCAGGGGCAGGCCGCGGAACACCTTCTCCGCGAGTCCCTCCCCGCCGCCCGCCGCCCGGATCAGCCATGCGGGCGCTTGATCGAGCGCCCGCTGCACGGCGCGGGCGATCACCGCCGAGCCGATGGACACCGTGAGCGTGCGCCCGCGAACGGCGCCGGAAACGGCGTTGAGGGCGTAATCGGTCGCGTTGCGCACGAGGCGCTCGACCAGAGCATCGGTGACCAAGAGGCGGAGGGGACCGCCGATCCGGGCGAGCATTGCGGCGAAGGCGGCGGCGAGAACCGGCGTGACCAGAGCGGTGCCCCCCTGGGCGAGGGCGGATAGAGCATCGCCCCAAGGCAGGACGACACTGGTGGTCTCGGCGACGGGAGGGGGGACGGCATAGGCCGGCACGCAGCCTCCGAGAACCAGAAGCAGCGGGGGCAGAATGGCCTTGGCGAACGGCATGGGGATGATCCTTCTACGGGGAGGAAAGCGTTTCAGTGAGAACGGCGCAGCCGCTCCCGCAGGCGCGCGATCCATCCGCCCGGCGCAGCAGGCGGGGACGGGGCGGGAAGCGGGACGGGCTGCGCATCGCCGCGCCGGGCTCGCGGCAGGGCCGTCTCGTAGGGCGTGCGGAACTGGTCGTACTCGCCCTGGCGGCGGGGGATCAGCGCGGCCGGGCGGTCCCACAGCAGGATCGCCTCGGCGGCGCCGGCCCGGTCGCCCGCCCGCAGACGCCGCAGCACGGTCGAGCGCAGGAAGGCCGCCGGGCCGATGTTGAAGCAGAGCGAGACCAGCGCATCGAAGGCGTGCTGCGGCAGAGCCTCGGGAAGCGCCCCCGCGACGATGCGGACGAAGCGCGCCACGTCGCGGACGAAAAGCGCGTCGGCCTCCTGTTCGTCCAGGCGCAGCCCCGCCCGCGGAATCGGCGGGCCCGAGGCGGCCGTGTGGCCGACGCCGACCGTCCAGATGCCGGCGCTGTCGCGATAGGCTTCGAGCCGCCGCCCCTCCCGGGCGATCAGCACGGCACGGCCGACGGCACTGAGGTCCATCGCGGAATCTCCGGTCTTGAGAGGAAGGCGGCGCATGGCCGATGGGTCGTCCGCCCGGCGGCGCGCCCTAATCGAGATTCTCGAACAGCAGCGAGAACAGGATGTTGGTGGCAGCCGGGGCGCCGCTGCTTGACACCACCTTGAGGCACCAACGGTCGGCGGCCTCGAAGACCGCGCTACTGGTCAGATCGACCGCCTGGTTGGAGTTGCTGCCGGAAATGGTGCAGGTCAGCGCCGTGTCGCTGAACAGCTTCTGCAGGGTAAAGGTCCAGCTCTGGCCCGAGCCCGGCGCCGCCTGCGTCACCACGCGCAGCTGCCTGAACCGCCCCCGCCGGCCGGCCGCGACATAGACCTCGCTCTGGTAGCCGCTGATCAGGGCGTTGGTGAAGTAGCGCGTCGACCCGGCCGGAACCGAGCCGGGTCCGCTGTTGCCGGCGATCACCTGCGCGGTCAGCACCGGCACCTCCGCGACGGTGGGGCGGCCCGGAAAGGCGACCCGCCCCGTCGCCCGGTCGATCCGCAGGGCCTCGAACCACGCGCCGCCATCGGGGGAGACCTTCACGTGAAGGTCGTCGTCTCCGGTCAGGCCGATCTCGGCACGGGCAGAGAAGCCGGTCTGCATCAGCAGCGAGAGGACGTTGCCGGCCGCCTGCTTGTTGAGGGTGCAGCGCAGGTCGCCGCTGCCGCCCTCCCCCGTGGCCAAGGCGGTCCAGAGCGCCTTGTTGAGCTTGGCCGCGAAGGGGTTGTCCGCGTCGGCGGCCGTGCCGATCCCGAGGCGGGAGAGGTTTTGCAAGATCGTCAGGGTGCTGCGGAACGGGACCCAGGTCGAGCCGGTGAAGGTGTAGAGATCGGCTTCGTCGGCGACGAAGGCGAGCCAGCCGATCCGCGGCAGCAGGGGCAGCCAAGCGCCATCCTGGAAACGAGCGATCCGCCCGGCCCATCCGGCCCATCCGGCCCAGGCGCCGGAGGGATTGTCCGTCGCGATCAGGTAGCGGTCGCCTTCGGCCGGGCCGGAGGGCGGCGCGGTGCGGTCCTTGTCGAGGACCGCGAGCTGCACCAGCGCGTCGAGCAGCGCCAGCGCCTCGTTGTGGGTGACGTGCTTCTGCGCCTGCCCGGCCGCGATCAGCGGCAGGGCGAGGCTCGGGGTCGTGTCGGCCATGGGCCGCCTCCGGGCATGAGGGGTCGGGAAGGTCGGGCTTCAGACCGTGCGCACGCTCACCCGCGCGCGGGTGGCGGGACCGGGGCCGGCCAGCGTGCCGAATTGCGCCACGGCGAAGGCGATCTCGGTGCGCGGGGCACCGAAATCGGCCGTCTCGTCGGCCGCCGTGTAGAGCAGGCGCGTCGTCGCGGCAGAGAGGGTGCGCAGCACGCTCCCGTCATCGGCGAGGATGTCGAGGCGATAGGCTTCGGCACTCTCGCCGAGAGGCACATCCGCCGGCTCCCAGGCATCGGCGTCGCGCCGCGCCCGGCGGGTCCAGCTGAGCCATAATCCCGCCGCCTCGCGCCGGGCCCGCAGATGCACCGGACGCAAGGGGAGGAACGCATCGAGCCCCGCCGCCGCCTCGAAGCCGACGACGGTCGGGTCGGCCGGATCGCGCTCCGCCGGGCCGACCCGGTAGGTGAAGAGCCGCCCCGCCTCGTCGAGACGGTCGACGAGGGGCACGACGGCGCCGTCATCGAGGCGGACGATCAGGCTGCCCGCGCCCGCAGCCCGGCCCGCGGCCGCCTCGCTGCCGGCAAGCCCGCGCAGCAGGCCGGAGAGCCGCCACGTCTCGGGCCCGGTCAGGTCGGCCCTGGCTGCGGCGAGGATCTCGACCGCCCCATCGCTTCCTACGAGCGCGAACAGGTTGCCCCCGGCAAGCGCCGCCGCCTCGCCGATGCCGCTCAGCCCTTCCGCGTGGCGTAAGCTGACGTCGAGCCGGGCATTGCGGTCGAAGCGCCAGAGCGGGCCCGGCGGCAGGGCGCTCAATGTTTGGCCGAGGCAGGCCGGATGGTCGAGATTGCGATGGGGCAGGAACGGGGACCCCGCGCCGGCCGAGCGCCAGACCGCGACCGCGCCGGGCCAGGGATCGGCGGCCACCGCGAGATAGGAGAGCGGCACCGGGTTTCCGCGCTCGACCGGGAGGGTGAGAGGCAGGGCGAAGACCGGCCCCGGCAGGGCCGGCGGTCTCCGGCCCGGCCGCGGTGCCGGCCGGACGGGGGCGGGCTCGCGTCCGGGAAACGGCACGGCCCGCGTCTCGATCCGGCGACCGGCCGGCGCGTCGTCGATGCGGGCGATGCGGTGGAGCACGCCCCGCGTCTCGCCCGGAAGCCTCACGAGGTCGCCGGGCTCCAGATCGATGCGGCGCGGGCTGACGCTGAAGGCGGCCGTGTCGCGGCCGGCCAGGGCCGCGTCGAGCACGGTGTCCGCGAGCGCCTGCGCGGCCTCGCGCCGGGTGAGGATCGCGGCATCGATGCGCAGTTCCTGCCGCCGCTCCCCGGCCGGCCGCGCGGCCGCGACCGTGGCCCGGCGGTACTCCGCGCTCTCGCTGTCGCCGAAGCCGATCTCGAGGGAACGGGGCAGCTCGCTCTCCTGCGCCCGCACCCGGCGCAAGGGGGCCTCGTCTCCCTCGGCCTGAACGAGATCGGCCGTCTCCAGCGTGACCGGCGCGCCGCCGCCTCCGCCGCGCATCCGCAGCACACCGCCGGAGACCGACACGTCGAGGCCGAACAGCCGGGCGAGCGGCTCCAGCGCCTCCCGGGGCGAGAGCGGCCGGTCGAGCACGTAGCCATCGAGGAAGCCGTCCGCGTCGATCTCGGCCTCCGCCGCGACGCCGAGATCGGCCAGGATCGCCGCGATCAGGCGGTCGAGTTCCACCCCCTCGACGCGGCCGGTGATCCAGTGGCCCAGCGCCCAATTGGCCGCGTCCGACCAGACGCCGGTGAAATCGGGAAAGGCCGGGAAGGGCCGCGCGTCCCAGGCCCAGACGAAAACCGTCTCGGGCGCGATCATCCGGCCGCCATAGACCGGCGAGACCGGGTTATGGGCCGGATCGAAGCCCGGCTCGGCCGGGTCGAAGCGCGCGAGGACCGCCTCCAGGCCGCGGGCCTGGATCAGGTCGTCGCGGCTGCCGCGGGAGAAGGGCGGCGCGGCATTCTCCGAGGATTTCGGGTCGGGAAAGACATTGGGTCCGTTGGTGCCGCGGTCGACGGCGGGGATGCCGATCTCGGTGAGCCAGATCGGCTTGCCCCGCGGCACCCAGGCGGTCGGCCCGGTCTCGACCCCACCGGCACGCTCGACATGCGGGTTCTCCCACCACGCAACCAGATCCTTGGCCCGGTAGATCCAGGGCTTCCCGCCATCCCCGTCGGTGATCGGGCTCCGGCGCTGCGCGGCGCGGTCCTCCGGGCTGGCATAGGACCAGTCGAAGGCCTCGCCGGCGCCGAGACGCTCCTTGAGATAGGCGCGGTCGTAGACGCTGGAGGCCTCGCTCGCGTCGCGGTGATCGGGCCCGTCGCGCCAATCGGAGATCGGCGGGTAGTAATCGATGCCGACCGCGTCGATGGCCGGATCGGCGAAGAGCGGATCGAGGGGGAAGCGCACGCAGGCGCCGCCCTCCCGGACATGGGCGCCGTACTCGGTCCAGTCGGCGGCGTAGACTAAGCCGACGCCGTCCCCGAGGCGGGCGCGCAGTTCGGTGGCCAGCGCCCGCAGGCGAGCGACCGCCGGGTAGGTCCCATCCGGTCCGCGCACCCGCGTCAGGCCGACGAACTCGCTGCCGAGAATGAAGCCGGAGAGGGGCGCGCCCGCCGCCGCCCAGGCCACGGCAAGGTCGGCGTAGTGCAGGATCATGGCCCGGTAGCCCTGCGGGCCGTCGAAGAAGGCCGCGACCTGGTCGGCCGCCGCCTGCGTCCCGTCCGGGCTGCCGGGCCGGCCGGGAGCGGGATCGCAGGTGATGCGCCCGCGCCAGGGATAGGCCGGCTGCGGGGCGGCGGGATCCTGCGGGTCCGGCAGGGCATTGCCGGCCGGCACGTCCATCATCACGAAGGGATAGAGCACGACCGAGAGCCCGCGGCGGACGAGATCCGCCACGAGGCGGCCGAGGCCGGCATCGGCGGGCGTGCCGCCATAGGCGGCGGTGTCGCCGACGCGTGACACCGCCCGTGCCGTCGCCCGGGTCAGCCCGGCCACCGCCCAGGGCTCGCCCGTCGTCGCCTTGGCGACGGAGTCGACTCGCGGCGTGACCGTGCAACGGCCGGCGCGCAGATCGTCGCCGAACCAGCTCGTCACCACCGAGACCCGGCTCAGGCGCGGACAGAGCGCCTGAAGCGCATCGAGGGAGGCGACGACGTCGCTCGCACCCTGCAACTGAAACCGGTTGGCGGGCTTCGTGGCGCCGAAGCCCGCCTCCTCGCTGACGGCGAGGGGGTCGAGGCCGCATTCGGTGGAGCCGGGGATCAGGCAGACGGCGCGAATCCGCGCGCCCAGCCCCGCGACGGGGCGGATCACCTCGAAGGCGAATTGCGGGATGCGGTTGCCGAAGGCGCCGAGGGGAAACCGCTCGAGCACGACATAGGCGAGTCCGCGATAGGCGGGAGCGTTGTCGGCGCCTTCCTTGGCGACGATCAGCGGATCGGCCTCCTGCGTCGTGCTGCCGGTATGGATGCGCAGGGTCAGCGTCGTCCAATCGAGTTCGCTGCCATCCGCCCAGATCCGGCGGACCAGGGCGATCTCGCCGGCGCAGAGCCCAATCGCGAGGTTGGCGAAGTAGCTGTAGGCGGTGCGCACGGTCTTCCGCCCGCCGGCACCGCCCTTGGAACCGGAGGAAGCGCGCTCCACGGTGGTATTGGCGACCTCCAGCGGCCGGGTCGCCCAGATCAGCGTGCCGCCGATCCGCGCCCGCCCGTAGACCCGCGGCACCGGGGCCCCCTCGCTCGAAGCAAGGCCGCCGAGTTCGGTCAGCCGCGGCCCCTCGACGAAGCGCGGGCTCGATCCGGCACCGAACATGGCATGATCGATGGCCGCCCCGCCCGCCGCGCCGGCCACCCGCCCGATCATGCCGCCGATGGGGCCGCCGAGGGCATTGCCGAGCGCCTCGCCGGCCGTCTGGAGGACGAGCGTGGTCATGGCGGGACCTCCTGCGGTGTCACGCGGGATCGGGAAATCGGAAGGCGTGGACGAGATGCCGCCGCCACCAGGGTGTCAGGGCGACCTCCGCCACCACCGCGCCGTCATGGGCGTGGATCATCGCCCCCGGTCCGGTGGCGATGGCGCAGTGCTTGGCCGGCAGATGCGCGCGGAAGGCAAAGAGCAGCACGTCGCCCGCCCGGGGACGGTAAGCCGTCATCGGCCCGGCGACGGGGACGAGGTGGCGGCGCGCGGCCGCGAGCAGCGGATCGTCGCCTCGCGCCGACTCGGCCCAGGAGGCGGCATAGGGCGGCGCCTCCTCCGGCTCGGGGCCGAGCACCGCCCGCCAGACTCCGCGCAGCAGCCCGAGGCAGTCGCAGCCCACCCCCTTCACGGAGGCCTGGTGCCGATAGGGCGTGCCGGCCCAATTCCGGGCCTCCGCCACGATCCGCTCGGCGAGCGGCGCGGATTCGCGCATGATCCCCTCACCGGAACAGGCTGGAGCCGTCGAGGCGCGCCCCGGCCTCGGGGGTCGCGCGCAGTACGAAATCATTGCCCGGCATGTGCGGGAATCCCTGGAAGTTGAGGCTGTTGGCGAACCGGTCGCGGCAGGTGGCGAGGCTCTTGTCGCAGCCGGCGGTGAGGCTGAACCCGTCCCCCGCCGCCACCGGTCGGGGCGGCGCCTCCCAGAGGTCAAGGATGGCGCCCGCCCCGTCGCGGCGATGGGTCCGCAGATCGGCCGCGAAGCCGGCATTGGCGCCCCGATCCCAGACGAGGCGCCCCCCGGAGAACCAGCTCTCCGGGAACGAAGCGGCCAGGGTGACGGCGAGGCGGCCGGGTTCCGGCACCGCGTCCACCGTCCCGGTCGTGCGGAAGCGGGGATCTTTCAGGTCGATGCGGCAGCGGCCATCGCCGAGATCCGCGTCGCAGGCGGCGCGGAAGGTCCGGCCCACGGTGACGTCGAGGCGGTGCATCAGCCCGCGCAACTCGGCGACGAAGGCGCCTCCCGCCCGGCGGATCTCGCCGATGGTCGCGAGATCGATCAGGAGGCGGGCCTCGGGTTCGGCCCAATCGACCAGCCAGGTCTCGACGCCGGCTCCGTCATAGAGACCCGCTGCCACGTCCTCCTCGGTGATCCCGGCGGAGGTCAGCGCGCCGGCCACCTCACCGCCGCCAACGGCAAAGCCCAGTTCCGTGCTGACCTCGGCGGCTTCCAGGCCGGTCCGGGCGGCGTAGGTCACACCGGAGAGGGTGAGGTCGCGGTCGTGATCGGTGAAGCCGAGGACGAGGCCGTCGCGGCGGTGAAGGGCCCAGCAGCGGCAGAGGGCCGTCGCCCCCTGGCCCAGGCGGGCGGCGAGGGCGGATGGGATCGGGCGCATCGGCTTCCCCTCACAGTACGATCTCGATCAGCGGAATCCGCGGCACCTCGCCGGCGGTGAAGGCGGCGAGGTCGATGCTGAGCTCGTCGGTGTCGAAGCGGACCGGCACATCGAATTCGAAGCCGGCGGTGATCGCCGCCCCCGGCGGCGGCACCGCACCGGGGGCGAAGGTGAGGCGGCCCGTGGCGGGATCGCAGGAGACGGCGCCCGCCGCGAGCTCGACGCCGTTCACGGCCACGCGGACGCTGCCGGCCACCGGCTTGGCGATGGTGCGGCGATAGGCCTGCGGCCCGCCGCCATAAGTCTTCGCCAGGGCGAAGACGCGGGTCGCGCCGTCGCCGGTGCCGATGGCCTGGTCGATCGGCGCGGGTGCCTGCGAGGGCGGCCCGGAGCGGTAATCGACCCGGTCGCGGTAGCGGAAGCCGTAGAGCCGGCCGCGCCGCTCCTCGAAGAAACTCAGCACCGCGTGCAGCGCGTCGAGGGTGCGGATGCCGAGGCCGGCATCGTAGCGGCGACGCGAATCCGCCCAGCGGCTGTTGCGGTGCTCTTGCCCCGAGGCCAGCGTGACGATCTCCGTCCGCCGCACCGGGCCGCCGCTGCCGCGCAAGGCAACGTCGAGGGGAAAGCGCACCTCGTGGAAGTCGGACGGCATGGCGGATCTCTCAGAGGGCGCGCTGCCCGCGGGCGACCGCGCGGGCGAGGCGGGCGGCGACCTGGGCCTCGGAGCGGCGGAAACCTTCGACGTCCGGCGTCGCGATGTTGACGGTGACGGCGACCGGCCGCTCGGCGGCACCCGCCGCGACACCGAGGCGTCCGTCACTGCCGCGCTTGAGCGGCAGGATCGCCTCGGGACCTGCCTCGCCCATCAGGCCGACGCCGTCATTGCCCGCGAGGGGAAAGTAAGTCGGTGCCGCGACGACCCCGCCGCTGGCGAAGGGCCGCACGCGGCCCCCGCCGACCACGCCGCCGAGCCGGAACGGCAGGATCCGGCCGGCGGAGACGACCCCGCCCCTGGCAAGCGCCGTCGTCTCGTCGGCATCGGACGCCGCGCTCAGCAGATTGTTGACGAGGCTCCTCACCCCCGCCTTCACCGGCGCCAGCGCCACCTTCGCCGCGACGGTCGAGAGCTTGCCCGCGAGCGAGGCCAGCAACCCGTCGAGCTGGCGCCCGGAATTGAGGTTGCGGTCGAAGGCCGAGGACAGGCTCTGCCCGAAGCGCTGGGCCAGCTTGTCCAGGGTTTCGAGCTGCTTTGCCCGCTCGGCGGTGCTGCGGTCGGGATCGGTCATCGTGGTGCCTCGGGATCGGGATGGGCGGCGAGCAGCCGGTCGAGATCGGCCCGGGCCAGGGCGTCGGGGCGGGGCCGGATCAGGCCCGCCGCGGCAGCGAGTTCGCGGGGCGTGGCGGCCCAGAGGTCGCGCGGGCGCCAGCGCAGGGTCGAGAGACCGAGCGCCAGCACCGCGTCCCACGGGAAGGCGGAGACGGGGGTCTCCGGCGCGGTGCTTCCCGCAGCGGTCAAGGGTCCTGAGGCAGCGCCTCGCCGCGAGGGTCCGGAGGCGGCGCCTCGCCGAACGCCGCCACCAAAGCCTCTTCCAGGGCCTCGGCCACCGCCGGCAGGCCCGTGGCGAGGGGCAGGCGAGCCACCGCCGCGTCGTCGAGGGCGTGGCCGCCCCCGCGCAGGGCCGCGCCCAGCAGCGCAATCACGTCACGGGTGGCGAGCCGGCCCGTCGCGAAGCGTTCGGCGAGCCCGGCGAGGTCGCCCGCGCCCAGGGCATCCTCCAGCTCGGCCAGCGCCCCGAGGGTCAGGCAGAGGGTGTAGCGCTCGCTCCCGAGCGCGAGCGGCACCTCGCCGCGTCTGCGGTTGGCCATGGTCACACCGCCGCGAAGCCGAGGGGACCGGCGGAATCGAGGGCGATGTCGAAGGTCACCTCCCCCGCATGGTCGCCGCGATATTCCAGGCTGGTGATCTGGAAGAGGCCCTCGATGGTGCCGAAGGCGGGAATCACGATCTGGAAGGTGTCGATCACCCCATCGAAGAACATCTGGCGCAGGCGCGCGTCGGAGGTCTCGTCGCGGAACACGCCGGCCCCGGAGATGGCGGCCCGCCGGATCCCCGCACCGGCCAGCAATTCGCGCCAGCGCCCGGCCGAATCGGCATTGGTGACATCCACGGTCTCGGCGTTGAAGGCGAGCTGGCGGGCGCGCAACCCCGCCACGGCGGTGAAGCCGCCGGCCCCGTTGCTGACGCGGACCAAGAGGTCCTTGCCCTTCTGTGCACTCATGCTGCGGCTCCAGGATAGTGAGGTGGTCAGGCCGCGACTTCGGTCACGGCCTCGAAGGCGAGGATCGTCCGGGCCTCGCCGGTCTGCTCGTCGCGGGTGCTGGCGATGCGCGTGAGGCGCAGGAACACGAGGGCGTGCCCGGCCAGCGCGAGGTCGGCGTCGTCGAGGAGCACGGCCATGCGCTCGGCGGCATCCAGGGCGGTGCGGGCCGATCCGGGCTTGGCGAAGACGACGAGCGTCAGGGCGTGGCGATGGCGGCGGGCGCCCACGACCGAATCGTCGCCGGCCTCGCCGTCGCCGAAGAGGGCGTAGACCGGCGCGGCGCCCCGTGGCGGCTCGTCGTAGAGCCGCAGGCTTCCGCCCATCAGCACGGCGAGCCCCGGATCCCGGGCGAGACGGGCGAGGATGCCGGCGCGCAGCGCCAGCAGCGGGCTGAGGCTGCTCACGGTGCGGCCTCCTCGATCACTTCCTCCACCTCGCAGACGAGGTCGCGGCGGCGCCCATCGGGGTCGTCGGCGGCGCGGATCGTGAAGCGGCGGGGGCCGTCGGCGAGCCGCATGGCGGGGGTGACGCCGGAGCGGTAGCGCAAACCCACCCGATAGAGGCCGGACCGGTCCGTCCGTCCGCCCCGGTTCGGGGCACGGCTCCCCAGCGCCTCGAGCGAACCCCAGAGGATCGGCCCGGCTACGTAGCGGCGGATCCGGCCGCCGAACCCATCGGGCTCGTCCACCGGCAATTCGAGCACGAAGCGTCGCCGCCGCGCGCCCAGCGGCCTGTGGGTCATGCCGCATTCTCCTCTCTCGTGACGATCACAGCCGCATCCGCCGGCAGGCGGCGGCGAGCCCCAGGGCGGAGGGCGGCAGGGCCGCACCCACGCCGGCCGTATCCCCGCGATTCTCGAAGCCGTCGGCGACGGCGAGGCACAGGGCCTGGAGCAGGGGCTCGGGCACCGGCGGCCCGTCCCCGCCGCAGCCGGCGACGACCTCGATCAGCGCCGTCCGCGTTCCGAGGGGCGGCAAATCCGGCCCGAGCAGGAGGCAGGGCGCCTCCCAGACATCCGGGCCGAGCCGGATCGGCCCCGGCGCGATGTCGGTGACGGCTCCGCTCTCATCGACCAATGCGGCCCGAGTCACCGCCACCAGCGGGCTCAGCGGCAGCGGAAGCAGCCCGAGGGGCGGCCAATCCGTCAGCACCACCCGAAAACGGGCCGGGCGCAGCAGACGGCGCGAGGCGGCTTCGACCGCGCCCCGCGCCGCCACGATGAGGCGGCCGATCAGGGCGTCCTCGGCGGTCTCGTCGGAGGAGAGCCGCAGATAGGTCCGCATCTCCGTCAGGCTCACCGGCTCGACGCCGGATTCCTCCACGCGTATCGGGATCATGCCGTTCCTTCCTGAAAGCGTTTCACGACCGATGCGCGCGCCGAAACCGTCCGCCGCCCATCCGGTGGGCCTCCTCGCCGGGGCGGCCCTGGCGATGCTGCTCGCCGCTCCGGCGCTCGCCATCGTCGGCGGTCGGGAGGGCGCGCAGGTGCCGGGCGCGGCCTCGGCGGTGATGGTGCTGACCTCAGGCGGCGGGGTCTGTTCGGGCGTCGTCGTCGCCCCGGACGCGGTGCTCACCGCCGGCCATTGCGTGGCGGGGGTGGCCGAGAACCGCATCCATTACCGGGACGAAGCCGGCCGGCCGGTGCTGGCGGAGGTGGCCACCCGCCACCTGCATCCGGCCTATGACGGCGACGCCATCCGTGGGCGGACCCGCTCCATCGATCTCGCCCTGCTGCGCACCCGCGAATCCCTGCCCGCCCGCTTCGCGCCGGCCCCGCTCGGCGCGGCCGTCCCGCGGGCGGGCCAGACCCTCGTCCTCGCCGGCTTCGGCGCGGCGCGGGGCAACGACCGGCGCTCGATCGGCCGCTATCGCGGTGCGACGCTGACCGTGGTCGAGCCCTATGGCCCGAGCCGGATCCTGGTCTGGCTGAAGGCACCCGGAGCGGGCGGCTGCCAGGGCGATTCCGGCGGGCCGATCCTCGACGGCACGGCGGTGGTCGCCCTCGCCGCCTGGGTGAAGGATGCCTGCGGCGGCCTGACCCAGGGCATCCTGCTCGGCCCTCAACGGGACTGGCTCGACCGGACGCTCGCGGGCTGGAACGCGGCGGCGCGCTGGTGACCGGCCCCGCCGGATCGTGAACCGCACGCCTTTCCCGAAGAGGAACCGGAGCTTGGCCGCCGAATTGCCTTCGGATACGGTTCAACCGGTCCGGGATTCGGCTGCAGAATCCCGCGGAGCGCGCCCGGGCCCTGGGAGACATGACGATGGTTGCGAGCCCCCTTCGCGCGTGCCTGCTCGGTGCCCTGCTGGGGCTCGTACCGCTTTCCGCCCAAGCCGTCGTCGAGGGGCATACGTCCCGCGATCCCGGCGGCCTGCGCGCCTCCGTCGTGCGCATCGAGAGCACGCAGGGCGAGATCTGCTCGGGCACCCTGATCGCGCAGGACATCGTGCTGACCGCGGCCCATTGCGTGATGCGCAAGGCCGGCTTCGACGTGATCGTGGTCGATCCGAATTTCCGTCAGCGCCGCTTGCGGGCGGTCGCGGTCTCGATGCATCCCGACTTCGTGCCCGGCACGACCCCGGAGGAGCAGCCGGGCACCGACCTCGCCCTGCTCAAGCTGGAGCGGCCGGTCGGCCCCGGTTTCCGCCCGCTCGATCCCCGAGGCGGCGCGATCACCACGGGGGATTCCGTCGACATCGCCGGTTTCGGCGTGCTGGCCGAGAACCGCCGCAACACCGCTCGGACGCTGCGCACGGCCCATCTCGTCTCCATCGGCTCGCTGCAGGTCGCCAACCGCGTCACCGTGGTGACCGATGCCCGGCGCCTCGCCGAGACGGCGGGTGCGGGCGCCTGCCTCGGCGATTCCGGCGGCCCGATCCTGCGCGGCGGCCAGATGGTCGGCGTGGTGAGCTGGTCGAGCGGCGCCATGCGCCAGGACCGCCGCGCCCGCACCGCCTGCGGCGGCTTCACCGCCGTGACCCCCACCGGCGAGCACGCGGGCTGGATCTCGTCCCGCGCCGCCGAGATGGAGGCCTTGCCGGTGGATGTGGCGGCGACGCAGGCCGGGCGCACCGAATGGATGGCCCGGCCCGGACGCCGCCGCAACTGAGCCGCCTCGGCTCATCCGGACGCCGCCCCCTCCCATGGGTCGAGGCGGCGCCTCGGGTGATCAGGCGAACTTCAGGAGCTTGATCGCATCGAAGTCCTGCACACCGCCGCCGACCCGCTTCGTGGTGTAGAACAGCACATAGGGCTTGGCGGAATAGGGATCGCGCAGGGTCCGCAGGCCGATGCGATCCACCACGAGGTAGCCGCGGCGGAAATCGCCGAAGGCGATGGAGAGCGAGCCGGCGGCAAGGTCCGGCATCGCCTCGGCCTCGGCGACGGGAAAGCCCATCAGGGTGGCGTTCCGGTCCGCCGCGAGCGGCGGCTGCCAGAGATAATTGCCCTCCGCATCCTTGAACTTGCGGATCGCGCTTTGCACCCGCCGGTTCATGACGAAGCTCGCCCCCTGCCGGTAGCCGGCCCGCAGGGCGTAGATCAGGTCGTACAGGGTGTCGGCCGGGTTGCTCGCCGGGAAGGCCCCGTTCGCCCCCGTCGCGATGACGCCGAGCTTGTTCGGCACCCAATTCGCGTTGGCGACCGTATCGTAGCCGAGGAAGCCCTTCGGCCGGCCGACGCCGTTGCCCGTCACGAAGGCGACGCCCTCCTGTTCGGCGAAGGCCGTCTCGACCTCCTCGGCGAGCCAGGCATCAATGTCGAGCACGGCGTCGTCGAGCAGAGTCTGGGTCGCCGCCGGCATGGCGTAGAGTTCCATCGCCGGGAAGCTCAGCTCGGACAGGTTCGGCGTGTCGGTCTGCGGCCGGGGTTCGGTTTCGGCGACCCAGCCGGCGGCGGGGCCGTTGACGGAGACCGCCCGCTTGTATTGCCCGCCGGACACGACGCGCACCGTGGCGAGGGCCCGGATCGGCGAGATCTCGGCAAGGCGCCGCAGCACCTCGCGCTCGACGGTCGAGGGCACGAGGTAGCCGCCATCCGGCCCCGCTCCCGCCGAGAGCGCCTTCTCCTCCAGCCGTTTCAGCCCCGCGCTTTCACCGGCCCGGACATAGAGGTCGAAGGCGGCCTTGTGCTCGGTGGCCGAGGCGTCGCGCACCGGCTCGCCGCCGCCGAGGGGCGGGCGGGCGCGGTCGAGGCTGATCCGGTCGAGGCGGGTTTTGGCATGGTCGAGGGCGGCGTCGATGCGGGCGAGCTTTTCTTCCGTCACCACGTCGGCGGTGAGCCGGTGCTCGATCTCAGCGAGGCGGGTGTCGTTCGTCTCCTTGAACGCCTCGAAGGCGCGGGCGAACTCGTCGAGCACCGGGTCGGCGCCGAGCATCGCCGCCTTGTTCTCCGGCATACCGGCCGGGGCCTTGGTCTCGAAACGCATGTCGGTCATGGCATCCTCATCGGTTGGGAAGGGATCGTGGGGGAAGCGAGCGTCAGGCCCGTGCCGAGGCCTGCGGCGAAGCCGAGAGCCTCAGGCGGGACAGCGCGGAGGAGAGCGACGGCGCCGCGGCACGGGACACCCGCGCCTCGGGCTGAAGCGGGAAGGTCACCAGCGAGACCTCCCACAGATCGACCGCCAGGAGGCGGCGGCCGCCGCGCTCGGGCGCGGCTCGCACCACGCGAAAGCCGATGGAGAGCCCGTCGAGGGCGCCATCCCGCATCAGCGCATCGATCTCACGGGCGCGCTGGACCGCGAGGTTGAGCCGGCCCGCGACGCGCAGGCCACGCCCGTCCTCCCGGAGGGAGAGCCAGGATCCGATCGGCTCGGCCGGATCGTGCTGCCACAGCATCCGCACCCCGCCGGCCCCGCGCCGGGCGAGGCTGGCGGCGAAGGCGCCGGGCGCGACGGTGTCGCGGCCGAGATCGGGCACGCCGAACAGGCTGGCGTAGCCGGTGAAGTGGCCATCCATCGAAAGACCTCGGAGGAAGGAGAAGAGCGGTTTCTGTCCCGACCCCCCTGGGGTCAGGCGTCTGATCCCGGAACCTCGGCCGGGTAGCCGATCGCCCCGCGCTTCTCGGCCACGGACAGGAAATCGGCAGCCTGCACCCGGCGCCAGAGCGATTCACGCTCGGTCGCTAGGGCCTCGACGCCGTCGAGATCCGGCTCCAGGCGAACGGAGCCGAAGGCCGGCTCCAGCCAGCGGGCGATGGAATCGGCGGTGCGGCGCACCAGCGGGATCACGGTCTGCCGGTAGAAGGCGCGATTGGCCTCGGCATAGTTCGCGTGGGTGTTGTCGCCGGGCAGGCCGAGGAGAAGCGGCGGCACGCCGAAAGCGAGGGCGATCTCGCGGGCAGCGGCGGCCTTGGCCTCGACGAAATCCATCTCCTTCGGCGAGAGCGAGAGCGGGCGCCAATCGAGTCCGCCATCCAGGAGAAGCGGCCGGCCGGCATTGGCGCTGCCCTGGTAGCTCGCTTCCAACTCGGCCTTGAGCCGGGAAAACTGCGTGTCACTCAAGGAGGCGCCGGTCGATGGCGCGAAGACCAGGGCGCCGGAGGGCCGCGCGGCATTGTCGAGCAACGCCTTATTCCAGGCCCCGGCGGCGTTGTGGATGTCGAGCGGCACCGCCGCCGCCTCCATCGGCGAGAGGCCGTAATGGTCGTCGAGGGGGTTGAACAAGGTCAGGTGCAGGATCGGCGGCACGGCGCCGACCTGTTCGTAGCGGATCACCCGTCCGCCCACGGTGTAATCGTAGGCCGCAGGCCAGCCATCCGCCCCGGCGACGACCCGCATCCGGTCGGGCCGGAGGCAGAACAATTCGCGCGGCACCCCGTCGATTTCGACGGCCTCGAGATAGGCGTTACCGGACACCATCAGATGTCCGTACAGCCCATCGAAGAAGCGCATCCCGCCCTCGCGGGGGTTCGGCCGGGCGAGCAGGGCGAGCAGCGGATGCGCTTCGTCGGCGCCCGCGAGCGTGAGCGGCAGGGAGGCGGCGGCCTCCGCCACCAGCCGGATGGCGCGATGGACGATGGCGTTGCGCTGGAAGCCCTCACGGGCCAGGGCGCCGTAATCCCGCGCGGTCCAGGACGCGCGCGCCTCGCCATAGAGCGCGACGGCGGCGCTGGCCTTGGTCGCGGGCACGAAGCCCGCCGCCCGGGCGAGCTGTGTCAGGAAGCCGGGCATGGCGGTTTTCTCCGCTATCGATGTTTCACGTGAAATTAACCATGCGAGCCGTCACAACCGGCGGATGCGCGGCTCTCCCGAAGGCGACAGCATCAGATGCGTGAGCGCCCAGACCAGGGCGTCGAGTCGATCCGGCGAACCTCCACCCGGCAGACCGCCCGGGCCGAAGGCGCACATCTCGTCTTCGAGCGCCGGCAAGGGGCCGACATGGCGCACGCGGCCCTGAGCGTAGAGCAGGGAGACCGGCTCGGCCCGCAACACCTTCCCCCGCGTGGCCCGCACCGTCACCACCGGCACGCCGGGATCGGCCTCGGCCAGGACCGAAACGACCATCTCACCGCCCTGGTTGACCTCCGCCACCAGGGCATCCGCGCCGAGGCGATGGTAGAGGGCCAGGGCAGCCCGCGCCCAGACCGTGGGCGAGGCTCTCTCAAGGGTTGCATCGGCGAGCACATAAGCTATGCCATCCGCCGCCAGCCCGGCGGCGACGATGCCGCAGGCATCCGCCCCGGCCCGCGAGGAGGCCGGCGGATCGATGGCGACGGCAATGCGCTGCAGGGACGGCGCGGCGGCGATGCGGGCGCTCTCGATGAGATCGCGCGTCCAGAGAGCGTCCGGCCGATCCTCGATCAGCTCGCCGTCGAGTTCCTGGCGCCCGAGCCGCGTGCCGGCATAGCGCCCGACCACCTCTTCGAGAAAAAGCGGTGCGAGATTGTCCGCATTGTCGGCGGTGCGCGAGCGCGTCACCACCGTGCGCGGATCGGCCAGCAGCCGCCGGATCAGCGGCACCGGGCGCGGCGTCGTCGTCACCAAGCCTCGGGGATGGCGTCCGAGGCGGAGACCGAATTGGATCATGTCGTAGGCGGCTTCCGCCTCGCGCCACTTGGCCACCTCATCGGACCAAGCCGCCCCGAATTGCGGCCCGCGCAGGGAATCCGGCTCCTCGGCCGAGAAGGCGAGCGCCACCGCGCCGTTGCCGAACACGACCCGCCGCCGGGAGGGCTGCCAGACCGGCACCGCGCCACCGAGGCGTGGCAGGGCGAGAAGGCCGGACGGTCCCTCGATCATCACGTCGCGGACATCGGCGAAGGTCTCACCGATCAGGGCGATGCGCCCGACCGGCGCGTCGGTGAAGACGGGATCGCCGAGGGCGAGGCCGCGGACCCACTCGGCGCCCGTCCGCGTCTTGCCCGAACCGCGCCCGCCGATCACCGCCCAGGTGGTCCAATGTCCCGGCGGCGGAAGCTGATCCGCCCTCGCCCGATGCAGCCAATCGGCCTCAAGCAGGCGAAGCTGCTCCGGCGAGAGGCGGGTCAGAAAGGCCGTCATCCGGTTCCGCCGCCGCGAATGCAGCATAGCGGCGCGCGATATCCGTGCGCATCGCCACGAGATCGGCAACGGACAGGGCGGGTGAGCCGCTTGCGCCATCCCCCCCTCCCCCCTCGGCGGCCCGGTCGGCCGTCCTCATGTCATCGAGCAGGTTCTTCAGGCCGCCGAGATCGCGCAGCACCTTTCCGGAATCCAACCCGGCAGGCGGCGGCTCCACATCGAGGGCGGCGTCGAACCGGTCGATCTGCCGCTCGATCTGCGCGAGCAGACGGGACCGCAACCGCTGCGGATCGGGTGTCCGCTTGCGGGATCGTCGGGGTTTCGTGGGCGGAGGCGGGCTCGGCGCGGGCTCATGGCATGAGTCGGAGCGGCGCGCCATCGCGGTGTCTCCATTCACACTTCTTGAGCGTGCCCTCTACCTACCGGAGGAGCGTCGCGCTGTCAATGCTAAAAATCCTATTTCAGGGAAATATGCCGATATCGCTACGCCCGCGCCGATGACGGCGGCGCCTAACCCGCCACGCTGCGCGGCGTGTAGACGAACGGCAATTTCCCCTCGCGTACGATCAGCCGCGTGGTCGGCGCGCCGATGATGATCATGGTCGCCATGTCGGCCGGCGCCGTGCGGGCCTCGTCCAGGGTCAGCACCCGCAAAGCCTCGTCGGGCCGGGTCACGGCGCGGGCGAAGATGACGGGCGTTGCCAGCGGCAGGATCTCGGCGGCCAGTGCCAGGGCCCGGCCGAGCTGCCAGGGCCGGGCGGAGGAAATCGGGTTGTAGAGGGCGACGCTCAGGCCCGCCCGCAGCACCGCTTCGAGCCGGGCGGTCACCACGTCCCAGGGCTTGAGGTTGTCCGACAGCGAGATCGCGCAGAAATCGCCGCCCAGCGGTGCGCCGAGGCGGGCGGCGGCGGCGAGCATGGCGGTGATGCCGGGCTCGACCCGGATGTCGAGGTCGCGCCATTCGGCCGGCCCCTTCTCCACCGCCTCGAACACGGCCGCGGCCATGGCGAAGACACCGGGATCGCCCCCCGACACCACCGCGACCTGACGGCCGGCGGCGGCAAGGGCGAGGGCGTGGCGGGAGCGGTCGAGCTCGACCCGGTTGTCGCTGGCATGGCGCGTCAGCCCCTCCCGCTCGGGGATTCGGGCGACATAGGGATAATAGCCGATCAGGTCCTGCGCCCGGTCGAGGGCGGCGCGGGCCGATTCGGTGAGCAGGCGCGGGTCGCCCGGCCCGAGGCCGATGACCGTGACGCTCCCCTCGGTCCTCGCCTCACTGTTCTCGCTCACGGGCGGCGGCCCTCGCCGGGGACCAGCACCATCGAGAAGTAGGGCGCGGTGTCGTCCGCCTTCTGGCTCAACGGCACCACCCGCTCATCGGCCATGGTGCCGCGCTCGACATAGACGGCACGGTCGAGAAAGCCGGTCTCGGCCAGCACACCGCGCACCTTCGGCAGATGGCGGCCGAGCTTCATGATCACCGCCGCGTCGGTGCCCTTCAGCCGTTCCACCAGCGCGGCGCGCGGCAGGGTCGCCGGCAGGATGGTGAGCACGTCGTCGCCCCAGGTGATCGGGGTGCCAGCCCGGGTCCAGCAGCCGGACATGCCGGTGACGCCGGGGATCACCTCGACGGGGAAGCGGTCCTTCAGCCGCCGCCACAGATGCATGAACGAGCCGTAGAAGAAGGGATCGCCCTCCGACAGGATCGCCACGTCGCGCCCGGCATCGAGATGGTCGGCGAGCCGCCCGGCCGCCTCATCGTAGAAGCCGGCAAGCGCCGCGACATAATCGGGATGATCGGGGTGGAGCTCGGTGGTGTAGGGATAGGCCAGCGGAAATTCGCGGGTGGGATCGCACATCACGGCGTCGGCGATGGTGCGGGCATTGCCGCGCTTACCCCGCTTGCAGAAATGCACGAGCACCGGAGCGTGCTCCAGCACCCGCATGGCCTTCACGGTCAGAAAATCGGGATCGCCCGGCCCCATGCCGACGCCGAAGAGCGTTCCGGTCTTGGGGGTCACGGGGACATCCCCGGCGCCGTCGGGAGTCTCGACCGGGGCGTCGATGCGCACGCTCCCCTCCATCACTCGACCTCGTTCGCCAGCGCGTTGACCGCCGCCGCCGTCATGGCGCTGCCGCCGCGGCGGCCATGGACCACGACGAAGGGCACCCGCCCGTCCCGCGCCAGGGCCTCCTTGGATTCCGCCGCGCCGACGAAGCCGACGGGGATGCCGATCACCGCCGCCGGGGGCGCCACGCCCTCGTCGAGCAGTTCGAGCAGGCGGAACAGGGCGGTGGGGGCGTTGCCGACGGCGACCACGCTGCCGGGCAGGTGCTCGCGCCACAATTCCATGGCGGCGGCCGAGCGGGTGGTGCCCATCTCCGCCGCGAGGCCGGGGACGCGGGGGTCGCCCAGGGTGCAAATCACGTCGTTCTTCGCCGGCAGCCGGGCGCGGGTGACACCGTCGGCCACCATGCGCACGTCGCACAGGATCGGCGCGCCGGCCTTCAACGCCGCTTCGCCGGCGGCGGCGAAGCTGTCGGACATCTCGACGTCCTTCGGCAGGTCGGTCATGCCGCAGGCATGGATCATCCGCACCACGACGCGCTCGGCCGCGCCGGACCAGCGGGCGAGGTCGGATTCGGCGCGGATCATCGCGAAGGAGCGCGCGTAGATGGCGCCGCCGTCGCGGATATAGTCGTGGCGGGCACTCATCTCGCGTTGTCCTGAAACATCCGGTTCAAAAACAGCCGATCCGTGGCCGGAAGCCCGGTCGCAGCGGCCTTCCTTATCCGGTCCAGCGCCGCCTCGAAAGCGAGACGCGTTGCCGGCTCAGCCGAAGGCGGACCGGCGAGCACCACGTCGTAGGCGCCCTCGCGGGCCACCAGGGTCAGATCGGCCGGGCCGGGATGGGCGCAGCCCTTGGCGCAGCCCGAGACATGAACCGAGAGGCCGTGCGACGCGAGCGGCGCCAAAGCCTGCGCCAGCCGGGCGGCATGGTCCGGCACCGGGGTGGAGCCGGAGCGGCAGGCCGGCGCGCCGGGACAGGCGGCGACTGAGCGGCGGGGATCGTCCGGCGCCACGATGAAGCCGGCCGCCGCCAATTCCCCTCGAACGGCATCGAGACGGCCAGGGGGCAGAGGCAGCACGAAACCGCGCTCGGCGCTGAGCCGGACGCCCGCCTCCCCGGCCAGAGCGGCGACGCGCTCCAACCGGTCGGCGGTGCAGCGGCCGAACGGCGCCTCGACGAGGAGCGCGGATGCGTGGCCGGACAGGGTGACGAGCCCCGGTGCGGCCGGCGCGGGTGCGGGCGCCAGCGGCGCGGCCGCGCAGGGCAGGAAGCCGGCGGCGGCGGCGATCAGGGCGCGCTCGGACGCGTCGCAATCGCGCATCCGCCGCCGCCCGGTCCCGGCGAAAGCGGCCAGCGCGAGGCCGAGGGCGCCCGCCGCCTGCCGCTCCGGCAGCACACCGCAGCGCAGGGGGCCCTCCTCGCCCGCGAGGCCGAAGACGACGCGGCCCCGCCCCTCGGTGAACAGGAAGACATCGGCCTCGACCGCGCCGAGGCCGAAACGCCCGCCGCCATCGATCGCCACCAGGGTCTTGGGCGGCAGGCCCGGCACGGCGAGACCCGCCGCCTCCACGGCACCGGCGAGCGCCGGCACGTCGATGCCTTCGCCGGGATCGAGGCCGGCGAGCGGCGGCGTCAGCGTCAGGCGCTGCGGCCCGCCATCGTCGCGGGTATCGCCCAGGCCGGCTTCCGCCAAGAGGCAGGCGAGCGGGGAGGCACTCGTCGCACTGACGCCGCGGATCTGGAGATTGCCGCGGGCGGTGACGTCGATATGGCCATTGCCGTGGCGTCGTGCGCCGTCGGCCACCGCCCGCAACTGCGCGGGGGAGAGGCCGCCGAGCGGCGGATGGATGCGGGCGAGCAGCCCGTCGCCGGTCGGCATCGGCTTGGCCAAAGAGGGGCACCAGCCACGGCGGGCGCCCTCGGGCAGGGTGCGGCGCGGAGCTGTGACGGGCGTGCTCATTCCGCCGCCAGCAATGCGTCGGCCGGGGCGGCGTTGCGCCGGCTGTGCCAGAGGCCACGGGCGCGCAAGGCCTCGAAGCGTTCGAGGATGGCGCGGGTCGCCTCGGGATTGGCCGCGCGCAGGGCGTCGAACACCTCCGGGTCGGCGATCCAGGCGCCGTAGAGCCGGTCGAGATCGGCGTGGGAGACGGCATCGGTCGTGGCGGCGAGCACGAACACCGCATCGATCCCTTGCGCGAATTCCTGCGCCCCGCGATAGCCGTGGCGCAGCTGCGCCGCGATCCAGCGGGGATGGCCGAGCCGGCCGCGAATCAGCCGGGCCACGTCCTCGCGGGCGGTGCGGGCGCGCGGCGCCTCCGGGTTCGAGACGTCGAGGCTGTAGAGAGCGGGCGCCCTCCCCTCGGACGCGGCGGCGGCGGAGAAGCCGCCCATGGCGTCGGCCGCCGCATCCCCATCCAGGAGGTCGCGCTCGGCCACGTCGAAGGCGTGGACATAGGCATCCGCCGCCGCGACGCGGGCGGCGAAGCCCGCATCCTCGCCCTCCGCATCGCCATAGGCGTGGGTGGTGGCGGCGAGATAGGCCTGCCCGAGATCGGCGCGGCCGTCCCAGGCGCCGTCGAGCGCCGTCTCGGCGGTGCCGGCGCCGTAGCGGCCGGGGGCGCCGCCGTAGATGCGGGCGGCGGAGTCGCCCCGGCGCCGGGCGGCGGCCAGCGGGTTCTCCTCGTCCTCCTCCTCCCGCGCCGCCACGGCACGGGCCGCTCGGTCGAGCAGCGCCAGGGTCTCCGGAAACGTGTCGCGGAAGGCGCCGGAGACACGGCAGGTCACATCGATGCGCGGCCGGTCGAGGAGCGCCAGCGGCAGGATCTCGAAGCCGGTGACGCGGGTCGAGGCATGGTCCCAGATCGGGCGGACCCCCATCAGCGCGAGGGCGTGGGCCACATCCTCGCCGCCGGTGCGGAGCGTCGGCGAGGCCCAGAGATCCATGACGATGCGGGCCGGATACTCGCCCTCGTCCTGCAGGTAGCGCCGCACCACCGCATCCGCCGCCCTGGTCCCGAGCATCGTCGCGGCGCGGGTCGGCAGGGAGCGGGGATCGAGGGTCGTCAGGTTGCGACCGGTCGGCATCACGTCCCGGCGCCCGCGCGAGGGCGAGCCGGCGGGTCCCGGCGCGACGAAGCGGCCGTCGAGGGCGGCGACCAGCGCGGCACGCTCGGCCCGCGCGCTCGCCCGCACCGGCTCGGCGGCATCGGCGGGGGCCCGGCCGAACACGTGCAGGCCGTCGCGGAACGGCGTCTCGCCGAGGTCGCACAGATGCGCGTCGAGGGCGGTGAGGGCATCGGCCATCGGCGTGCCGGCATCGACGCCCGCGCCTTCCAGAAGTCCGGCCGAGGCCGCCTCGTCGAGGATCGCCTCGGCGATCAGCCCGGCCCGGCGCGGATCGAGCACGCTCGCGGCGGAATATTCCTCCACCAACTCGCGGAGCGCCGCCGCCTCGGGCGTCAGCCCGGCGGCCTCGACGGTCGGGGTGAGATGGCCGAGCGCGATCCCGCCGAGCCGGCGCTTCAGCGGCGCGGCCTCGCCGGGATCGTCGACGATGAAGGGATAGACCACCGGCAGCGCCCCGACCGCCAGCGCCGGCCAGCAGCCGGGCGACAACGCCACCGCCTTGCCGGGCAGCCACTCGGTGGTGCCATGGGTGCCGAGATGGATCAGCGCGTCGAAGTCGCGGCGCAGGCCGAGATAGAAGGCGAGATAGGCGTGGGTCGGCGGCTCGTCGGGATCGTGGTAGCCGGCTTTGCGGTCGGCCGCCCGGCCCCGGTCGGGCTGGAGGAAGAGGGTGAGGCCCCCTCCCCCGGCCGGATCGGCCCGCACCATCCGGAACCGGAACGCCCCGTCCCGACACAGCGGATCGTCCTCCGGCGCCCCCCAGCGGTCGGTGAGGTCCGCCCGCCGCTCCTCCGGCAAGCCATCGAACCACGCCGCGTAGGTGGCGAGCGGGACGGCAAAGCCCGGCTCTCCCTCGGTCAGCGCCGCCATCAGCGTGGTCGCCTCCGGCAGGTCGCCCGCACCGAACCCCGCCTCGGCCAGGTCGGCGGCGATGGCGCGGGCGCTCTCCGGGGTGTCGAGCCCGACGGCGTAACCGGCCCGGCCGCCGCGAGCGGGGTAATCGGACAGCACCATGGCGAGCCGGCGCTTGTCGCGCGGGGTCCGCCTCAGGCGGATCCAGGCGGCGGCGCGCTCCGTCAGCGCGGCGATGCCGGCGGGATCGGGCACGGCCCGGCGCTCGGCGAAGCCCTCGACCGCCTCGGCCTCCTCCTTGAAGGAGATCGGAAAGCCGGACAATCTGCCGTCGAATTCGGGCAAAGCCACCTGCATGGCGAGGTCGGCGGCGTTCATGCCGCGTCCGGAGGCAGCCCAGGCGGCGCGCGGGGCGCCCAATGTATAGGCCTGGAGCACCGGGCAATCGGCGGCATCGAGCACGAAACCGGCCTCGTCGCGGGCCGAGAAGGCGGTGGCCGCAAGCACGATGTCGGGCCGGCGCAGGGCCAGGGCCGCCCGCAGCACGGCCACCGCCTCCGGATCCTTCAGGCTCGACACGGCGAGGGTGAGGCAGGCGATGCCGCGCAGGCCCAGGGAGGCGGCGAGCTGCGCCGCCGGGCCGGTCTCGCCGGACAGCACCGCCGAGCGGTAGACCAGCAGCAGCGCCAGCGGCCCCGGCCCGGCGGCCCGCAGCGCGGCCTCGACGGACAGCACACCGCAGCCGGCGCACCAAGCGAAGCCGCGCGGCAGGGCCTGCGGCGGCGCCGCCTCGCAGGAAGCGCCGGCCTCCGCCGCCAGCCGCCGCAGCAGGTTCTTCAGGTTGTCCGGCCCGCCGGCGCGGAAATAGGCGTCGAGGCGGGCGCAGGTCTCCGGCGGCAGGGTCGAGAAGGCGTCGAGGCGCGGATCCGGCCGGTCGTCGCCGGGCAGGACGGCGAGCTTCACACCCTGCGCCCGCGCCACCGCCGCCGCCCGCTCGATGCCGTAGCGCCAGTAATCGAGCCCGCCGAGGCAGCGGATCACGCAGACCTTGGCCCGCGCGATCACCGCATCGACATAGAGATCGACCGACATCGGGTGGCGCAGCTGCGCCATCTTGGCGAGGCGCAGGGAGGGCAGGCCCGGCTCGCCGGCATGGGCGCGGGCGACGGCCGCCAGATCCGTATCGGTCAGGGACAGGAACACGATCTCGCCCGGGCTCTGGCCGAGATCGACCGCCGCCTCGCCCTCGTCGAGGGAGACCGTATCGAGGCGGATCAGGTGCATGGCGCCCGCCCCCTCACGGTTCCAGCCGCACGCGGGCCGGCTGCGCCCGCTGACGCCGGATGCGCCAGACGAGGCGCAGGAGCAAGACCGCCAAAAGACCGATCAGCAGCCAGGGCAGGCTCGCGACGGTGAACCGCAGGGCCGAGGCGGCGCTGTCGCCGAGAATCGGGCCACTGCGGGCCCAAACCTCCCACACCGGAGCGAAGGCGCCCGCCCGCGCTTGGTGCGTGCGGAAGCTGACCGTGACGATCTCGGTATCGACTCGCTGGTCGAGGCCGCGTCTTTGCGCCTCCGCCTCCTCGATCTGGCTCTGGACCTGCGCGAGTTCCCCCGCGATCTTGATGAGATCCTCGGCCCGATTGTCGGGCTTCTCGGCCAAGACGGTCAGACGGTTGCGGTAATCGTTGAGCTGGGCGAGCCGCCGGCCGGTATCGGCGAGGGTCCGGGTGAGATCCTCGGCGCGGGTTTCCTGGGCGATCAGGGCGACGTCGCCCGGCTCCTCCCCCGGCAGGGGGGCGGTGAGGAAGGCGACATAGGCGGCGACCGAGGCGTGCTTCAGCCGCACCTCGATCTGCGCCCGCGGCTGGCTGGCTCCGCCACCGTCGCGGATCGAAGACCGCAGCAGGGTGCAGTCCGCCGCCTCCTTCAGGCAGCGGTCCCGCGCGGCAGCGAAATGCGGCTCGACCCGGTCCGGCCCGAGGCCGAGGGTGAGATCGTGGCGGTAGGCGAGCTTGGCCTCGCCGGTCTCCCGCGCCGCCGATACGAATGGCGCCGGCGCAGCGAGATCGGCTGCCCGGCCGGATGGCGCGAGGTCGCGCCGGCTCTCCGAGCAGCCGGCGAGCAAGGCGAAGACCGGCAGGAGACCGGGCAGGACGCGGCCCTTGAGCCCGCGCCCGCCCACTCGCCCGGTCCGGCCCCGGCTCATCCCTGCAAAGCCGCCGCGACCGCGTCCCGGTCGAAGCCCTTCAAGCCGATCACGACGAGGCGTCCATCACGGGGCTCCGAGCCCTTCCACGGGCGATCGTAATGCGAGGCGACGCGGCGGCCCACGCCCTGGACCACGAGGCGCATCGGCTTGCCCTTCACTTCGGCGAAGCCCTTGATGCGCAGCACGCCCTCGGTCTCGGCGGCCTTCTCGACGCGGGCGGCGAGGTCTTCCGGGCTGCCGGCGACGCCGACGGGAATCGCGATGGATTCGAAATCGTCGTGGTCGTGATCCTCCCCCTCGCCGTGATGGGACGGGCGGGCGTCGAGGTCGTCCTCGGCCGCCGCCGCGATCCCGAGCAGCACACGCGGGTCGAGGCGGCCGTGCTCGGTGGCGACGATCTCGACGGCGCGGGGCAGATGCGCCTCGATCTCGGCGCGGACCTTTTGCAGGCCGGCTTCGTCGAGGAGGTCGGCCTTGTTGACCACCACGAGGTCGGCGCAGAGGATCTGATCCTCGAACACCTCTTCCAGCGGGTTGTCGTGATCGACCGCCTGATCCGCCGCGCGCTGGTTGGCCAGGGCGTCGGGATCCTCGGCGAACAGGCCGGAGGCCACCGCCGGGCCGTCCACCACCGCGACCACGCCGTCGACGGTGACGCGGGAGCGGATCGCCGGCCATTGGAAGGCCTGGACCAGGGGCTTGGGCAAAGCGAGGCCGGAGGTCTCGATCAGGATGTGCTCCGGCGGCTCGGGCCGGTCGAGGAGCTTCGTCAGCGCCGGCACGAAGTCGTCCGCCACGGTGCAGCAGATGCAGCCATTGGGCAGCTCCACCACCGAATCCTCGTTGCAGCCCTCGATGCCGCAGGAGGCGAGGAACGAGCCGTCGAAGCCGATATCGCCGAACTCGTTGACGATGATCGCGAGGCGGCGCCCCCCGGCCTTCTCGATGGTGTGGCGCACCAGCGTGGTCTTGCCGGCTCCGAGGAAGCCGGTGACGATGGTGCAGGGAATTTTCTCGACGAGGCTCATGATCGGGGCGTCCGGTTCGGGGCCGCCTGAATGTCTCTCACCAAACTCCCGTCGCGCCGTCGTGCCCGCAGGCGAAACGGTCGGTGTGCGGGAGTTTTGTGAGGCACTCTGAGCGGCGGGATGCGGGCGACGACACCCTTGCGAAACGCCTCAGGCCGCTCGCGCCAAGGCACGACACCGTCGGGGGTTTCGAGGTAGCGGCGCAGGCCCGCCAGGATGGTCCGTGCGGAGGTTTCGGGGGCTTCGCGCGCGTCGAAGTCCCCGTAGACGTAAGTCCAGCGGCCGGCTGAGGCGACGGCGACGGTGCAGGGCCGCTTGCAGACCGAGAGGCATTCGGCGCCCTCGATCGCCAGGCCGGGCACCGGCTCGCGCGCGGCCTCCGCCAGCAGCGCGGCCAGGAGCTTGGCTCCCGCCCGCGGTTCCGATGCATCGCCCGCCGCGCGGCAGGTGGTGCAGACCGACAGGATCGCGGTCTCCGGATCAGGCATGGGATCGGGCGTCCGCCTCGCGGCCGAACAGCCCCCAGGCCCAGCCATAGGCCAGCCCGATCAGCGCCCAGAACACGAAACCGATGGCGAGCGAGCGCGCGGCGAACTGCGCCGCCAGGGCCGGCGGCACCTGCGAGGCGGCCTCGGCGACCTGCGGCGCGCCCGCGAGATGCGGCGCGACGATCAGGACGAGGCCGCCCAGGATCGTCAGCGGCACCCGCCGCACGGCGATCAGGTAGAGGCCGAGCCCCGTCGCGATCACGGTCATCAGCCACCAGGATTGGCGCAGCAGCAGCGGCGCGCCGCCCATGCCGGGCAGTTCCGGCGGCAGGCCGATGGCGGGTGCCAGCGCCACCGCGAGGAAGCCGGCAATGCCGATGGCGAGCCCGCTCCGCGGCGTCGGCTCGCGGCGCAGGGCCAGCATCACCGCAGCGAGCAGAAGCGCGTAACCGACGCCACCGATCAGCGTGGCGAGGCCGGTGAAGGCGATCCGCTGCAGGCCCGGGGCGGGCTGCCATTCCTCGGCGGTGCCGTGATCGTGGCCACCCTCGCCGGGAGCGTGGGAATGGGCGTGGGCCGGCACGATCAGGGAGGCGAGCCTGACGGCCGAAGACGCATCGAGAGCCGGGGCGAGGGCATGGGTGCCCTCGCCCTCATAGGTCTCCGCCTGAAGGATCAGCGGGGAGGTCAGGGCGAGCTGCAGGCCCGTCGCGACGACGGACGCGAGGAAGCCGGCGACAAGCGCCGCCGACAGCAACCGAGTGATCATGGAATTGCTGCGTGAGCCGCTGGAGCGCGGATCAGTGGCAGGGGAAGTTCTGCGCGTGGCGGAAGTCGTGGGCCGCGTTGTGCAGCACCGTCGCCGGGGCGAAGCCCACCACGAAAACGAGGCCGAGCCCGAGGAAGGCGGCCACGAGCAGGGCGCGGGCGCCCTCGGCGGAACGGGTGGTGGTGGCCGAGGTCTGAAGGGTCGCGGTCGTCATCGTATCACGGGCTCCGGCCGCCCCACCGGCGGCGTTCGAGGGCATAGTTTCACGCGGACGGCAGGTCTCCTGGCTCGCGGCTGTTTTCGCGCCTGCCGCCTTCCCGGATCGACCGGTGGCTTGTGGCAGGAACTCGCCGCTCACAGTTGCGGGGGCAGCCACGGAATCGAGGTTTTCGCAACCTCTCACCGCATTCCCTTTTCACCCCGTTGGCGGGGCACCGTCACCGGCCACTTGTAACGCGGAGTCGACGACCATGCAAAGCGCCATTGCGTGAACCGGCCGGCCCGGTGCAAACGGGCCGGCATGACGGATACGGCGCCCGACCGGATGACGCTGGTGCTCGGCGGGGCGCGCTCGGGCAAGAGCGCGTATGCCGAGCGGCTGATCGAAGTCTGTCCTGCCCCCTGGCTCTACATCGCCACCGCTCAAGCCTGGGACGACGAGATGCGCACCCGCATCGCCGAGCACCGGGCCCGGCGCTCGGGCGATTGGCGCACCCTCGACGTGCCGATGGCGCTGCCGGAGGCGGTGGCCGCCGCGACCGGGCCGGTCCTGGTCGATTGCCTCACCCTCTGGCTCACCAACCTGCTGCTGGCGGAGGCCGATCTCGACGCCGCAACGGAGGCGCTGGCGCGGGCCTGCACCGCCGCGCCGGGCCCGCTGGTGCTGGTCGCCAACGAGGTCGGCCTCGGCATCGTGCCGGACAACGCCCTGGCCCGCCGCTTCCGCGACGCCGCCGGGCGCCTGCACCAACGCCTCGCGCGGGACGCCGACCGGGTCGTGCTCACGGTGGCCGGCCTGCCGCTGACGGTCAAACCCTCATCCGAGAATCTGGGACATCGCCCATGACCGAGACGACGACCGACGACGACGCCCGCCACCGCGAGAAGATGGCCAAGCGCAAGGCGGTGCAGGACGCCGAGGTGGCCTCGAAACGGATCGAGAAGGGCCTGCTGATCGTCCATACCGGCCCCGGCAAGGGCAAGACGACGGCGGCGCTCGGCCTCGTGCTGCGGATGCTCGGGCGCGGGCACCGGGTCGGCGTGGTGCAGTTCATCAAGGGCGCCTGGGATACCGGCGAGGCGCGGGCGCTGAAGAGCTTCGGCGACCGGATCGCGTGGCACGCCCTCGGCGAGGGCTTCACCTGGGAGACGCAGGACAAGGCCCGCGACATCGCCGCCTGCCGCAAGGCCTGGGACACGGCGAAGGCGCTGATGGCGGATCCGGGCATCCGCCTGCTCGTCCTCGACGAGCTGAACATCGCCCTGCGCTACGATTACCTCGACCTCGACGCGGTTCTCGCCGACCTCGCCGCCCGGCGGCCGGACCTCCACGTCGTCGTGACCGGCCGCAACGCCAAGCCGGCCCTGATCGAGGCCGCCGACCTCGTCACCGAGATGGGCAGCGTGAAGCACCATTTCTCGGCGGGGGTGAAGGCGCAGGAGGGAATCGAGTTCTGAGCCTGCGCGTCGTCCCGTGATTCCAGGGTCTCAACTCAGTCGGCTCGGCTGTATGAGACCCTGCTGAGGGCGGTGAGGTCGCAGCAGGTCGCGCCGCTTCCCCCAGCGGAGGAGTGTCCTGAGGTCGGCCGTTCCGGGGTGCTTCGCGGCTCGCGTCGCGAGCGCCTCGGCGCGAGGACGGTGGGATTGGCCCGGCAAGGGAACGCAAACAGGCTCTGAAAGTCCGAGATGTGGACGGCGGTAAGGGCAGCCGGGGCGACGTGTGCCCAAACACAGCCAAGCCGGTGCGTTCCGATGTCAATCACAACAGACGCAAGCAACGCGTCGCATCAGATCTCGGAACTCTCATCATGACAGATTTCGCTGTTTCCCGGCTGTCCGACGACGATCTCGACACTGTACAGGGCGGCCTGTCCGGCGCCGGCATCGGCAGCATCGCCGGCGGCACTCTCGGTGTTGTCGGTGTCGGCGTTCTCGCGGTCGGCTCGGGGATCGTGGCTGTGGTCAGCGCTCCCGTGCTGATTTCCGCGGCGGTCGTCGGCGTTGTCGGCGCCGGGGTCGGCGCCGGTGTGGGCAAGGTGGTGGATTTGGTCAGAGGCGCCTGAGAGCCCGTTTCAGCTCATCCTTTCAAGGGAATGCTGAGGGTGTTGGCGGCCATGAGGCCGGGGACGCGGACGTTCCGCCTCGAGCGGGACGCGACCTGAGTCGCGCCCCGTCATGTGCGGAAGAATCAGTACTCGATGATGTCTTCGAGCGCGTAGTGCTTCACCGTCTTGCGGTTGGCGATCAGCTCGTCGATCGTCGGCTCGCCCTTCATGGCGCGGGCGATGGCGAGCTTCGTCGCCTCGTAGTTGGTGCGGTAGAGATCCTTGCGGTCGAGGTTCTCGTCCTTGGCGCAGCGCTCGTCGAGCCAGATCGTGATGATCATGCAGAGTTCGTCGAGGCCGTCCTTCGGCAGGATGCCCTCGATCACGCAATCGACGATCGCGTCGCCGGTCGCCGCCTGAACCACGCCGCCCAGAAGCTCGGCATATTCGGCGGTGTGGATCGTGACCTTGGTGGTCATGATGGTGGAGGGGCGCACGAGTTGGTTGAGGTCGCGCACCACGAACATGCGGGTATGGCCCTGCACCTGGCCCAGCATGCCGGCGAAGGCGTGGCCGACGGGGCCGCGGGTCGAGCCGATCAGCACCTCCGGCATCGCGTCGGTGAATTGCCCCTCGGCGGCGAGCACCGTCGCCTCGCCCGTGCGAAACCAGATCTCGGACATGTCGTTCGTCCCTGCTTGTCGTGTCGAAGAGAAGATCCTGCCCGCGCGGGCGGTCGCGGCGCAGACACCACTCCCGGCCCCGCGCGTCAATCGCTTGCGGACGCAGCCTCGGCCGGAGGGCGCCCCTGGTCTGCGATGAAAAAACCGCCCATGTACGCATCACCTCCGTCAGCGGCGGTCGAGAGCGGAAGGACTGATGCGATGAGCGAGCCGGTGACGGGCCGGGAAGCCGCCTGGAGCTTGTCGGCGACGGCCGAGGGCGACGGCGTGCGGCTGGAACTCGCCCTGCCCGATCTCGGCGGTCGCCCGGTCACCGCGATCCTCAGCCTCGAACGGGCCGAGGCGCGCGCCTTCGCCCGGGCCTTGCTGGCCGCGGCGGGCGACGCGACGGAGCGGACCTTCCAGGGATCGGCCGACAGTTGATTACCGCTGGTTGCGCCGTCCCGGCAGGCGCGGCACCACCGTGCCGCGGGGTTCGACCGGGGCGTCGCAGGCATAGGCGAACTCGGTCTGAAGGTCGCTGAACACGGTCTCGCCGGTGATCTTGCAATCCTCGCGGGCGGTCTCGTCGAGATAGGTGCGCATCGCCGTGCGGAAGCGCGCGGCCCGGGTTTCGGCGGGGGGACGACCCTCGCCGGTCGTCCCGACATCGCAGCCCGTCACCTCGCGCAGGGCGTTCGAGACCACCAGCACCCGGCGCCGCTGGCGGTTGTCGTAGATCTCGTAGGGCTCGTTGCAGCCGATCGTCACCACCTGCGGCACCTGGGCCACATAGGTCTGCGAGATGTAGCCGAAGCCGGTGCAGCCCGAGATGCCGAGGCTGCCGCCCAACACGAGCGGGAGCGCGAGCCGCCGAACCGTCGTCGCCATCTGCCGCCTCATGCGCGTGCGAAACTCTCTCCCGCGAAGGGCAGGAACCGGCGCATTGAAACAGTCCAGCTTGCCCGGTCAAGCCGGACGCCCGAACTTGTGGCCGTCGTGCCCCGGGCGCACGGCCTCGTCATCCCCCGTGCCGGAACGGATCGGCCGGGCCGCCGCGTTGCCCTGGCGGCGACAGGGGCGAGGAGGCGCGGGCATGGTGGAGATCCGGCACGAGACGGTGACGGCGAACGGCGTACGGCTGCACGTCGCCCGCGCCGGCGGTGAACCGACGGAGCGGCCGCCCCTGGTGCTGCTGCACGGCTGGCCGGAATTCTGGCTGACCTGGGAGCCGGTGATGGCCCGCCTCTCCGACCGATTCAGCCTGATCGCGCCGGACCTGCGCGGCTTCGGCGCCAGCGAGAAGCCCGACCCCGGCCCCTCGGACCGGGCCGGCCCGGAGGTCCACGCCGCCGATATCGTCGGCCTTCTCGACGCCCTCGGGATCGCGCGGGCCGGTGTCGTCGGCCACGATGTCGGCGCCTCTGTCGGCCAAGCGCTCGGGCGCGCCAACCCGGACCGTCTCACCGGCCTGTTCTTCTTCGATTGCCCCTATCCCGGCATCGGCCCGCGGCTGGCTCAGCCGGAGATGCTCGCCGAGATCTGGTACCAGTCCTTCCACCTGAAACCCTTCGCGGCGCAGGTGGTCGGCGCCAGCCGCGAGAGCTGCCGCGCCTATATCGGTCATTTCCTGCGTCATTGGGCCGGCGGCAACCCAGCCGCCTTCGACGCCGTGCTCGATGCCTTCACCGACACCTTCCTGATGCCGGGCAATCTCCAGGGAGGCTTCAACTGGTATCTGAGCCAGCAGGCGGCGCGGCTCTCCATGGTGCGGGGCGAGGCCCCTGCCCTGCCGCCGATCGCCGTGCCGACCGGCATCCGCTGGGGCACGCAGGACCCGCTCTTCCCTTACGCCTGGACCGACCGTCTCGGCGAGACGTTCTCGCGGCTCGATCTCGCTCCGTTCGAGGGCGCCGGGCATTTCCCGCACCGGGAACGGCCGGATCGGGCAGCGGAGGAGATCGCGCGGTTCTTCGCGCGGAGGGAGGCCTGATGCGACCGGCGCCCGCGCGGGTGACGGGCGGCGAACCACCGATCCGAATGCTTCGAGTGTGGATGGGGTCGGATCCTACCCCCGCGCGATCATCTCCCGGATCCGCAGGCCGAGCGTCTCGACCACGAACGGCTTGGTCAGCACCGCCATGCCCGGCTCCAGATGACCGTTGCCCACGGCGGCGTTCTCGGCATAGCCGGTGATGAACAGGATCTTGAGGTCGGGGCGCGAAACGCGGGCCGCATCGGCCATCTGGCGGCCGTTCATGCCGCCAGGCAGGCCGACATCGGTGATGAGCAGGTCGATGCGCACGTCCGATTGCAGCACCTTCAGGCCGGAGGCGCTGTCGGCGGCCTCGATCGCGGTGTAGCCGAGGTCTTCCAGCACCTCGGTCACCAGCATCCGCACGGTCGGCTCGTCGTCGACCACCAGCACCGTTTCGCCCCGCTCGGCGCGGGGCGCGTCCACCAGGGGGCCGAACGCATCCGGCTCTTCCGCCTCGCCGTAATAACGGGGCAGGTAGATGCAGACCGTCGTCCCCTCGCCGATCTCGGAATAGATCCGCACCTGCCCGCCCGATTGCTTGGCGAAGCCGTAGATCATCGACAGGCCGAGCCCGGTGCCCTGGCCGATCGGCTTCGTGGTGAAGAACGGGTCGAAGGCCTTGGCCCGCACCTCCGGGCTCATGCCGGTGCCGGTATCGGTGACGCAGAGCGAGAGATACTGGCCGGGATCGAGGTCGCGCTCGCGGGCGCCGCGGTCGTCGAGCCACTTGTTGGCGGTCTCGATGGTGATGCGCCCGCCCTCCGGCAGGGCGTCGCGGGCGTTGATGCAGAGATTGAGCAGCGCGTTCTCGAGCTGCGGCGGATCGACGAGGATCGGCCAGAGACCGGCCGCGCCCACCACCTCGATGGTGATGGTGGGCCCGACCGTGCGGCGGATCAATTCCTCCAGGCCCATCACCAGCCGGTTCACGTCGGTGGGCTTGGGGTCCAGGGTCTGGCGGCGGGAGAAGGCGAGCAGGCGGTGCGTCAGCGCCGCGGCCCGCTTGGCCGCCCCCTGAGCGGCGCTCATATAGCGGTCGACATCCTTGAGCCGGCCCTGGCTGATCCGGGTCTGCATCAGTTCCAGGCTGCCGGAAATGCCGGCGAGCAGGTTGTTGAAGTCGTGGGCCAGCCCGCCGGTGAGCTGGCCCAC
>NZ_NKUI01000064.1 GCF_014845115.1 Methylorubrum zatmanii
GCGGGCCATACGTTTTGCCGAGCGATCATCTCGGCGGCGGTCGTCAGATCAGCGACGGGAACGTAATCGACGTTCATCAAGCTTCTCCGAACAGGGAGCGACGGGGCGGAAGGGTTTTGTTGAGGGGAGCGGAGGCCCGGCGCTGTGGCGGGGCCTTTTGGAAGCCCGCGCTCGTCAGCGGGCGGCCCTTCGGCTGGCTGATGCCGAGGTGGCGCATCTTCTGGCGCTTGACCTTGGCGGCGTTGGCGAGATCGCCGTCCTTGCCGTGGGTCTTGGCATCCGCGCACGGCTTGTGGGCCGGGCCGCGATTGGACAGGTCGTTGCTGCCCCCCATCGAGAGCGGTACGCGGTGCTCATCAATCCACGGCTCGCCCGCCTGGATCTTCCGGCCACACAGGACGCACATGCCCTTGTGAGCCTCGAACATCTTGAGGCGCTGCGTCGGGGTAAGGGCCTTGCGGGCAGTCGTGCCGACGTCGGCCTCTTCGGCGCGGTAGAGGCGGCTCATGCTGCCCTCCGCTCATCGCGAGGGGCCGGCTCGCTCCACACCACGTCGCGCTCCGCGCCGAAGGCGTAGATTAGTTCGATGAGATCCGAGAACTCGGCCTTCTTGAGCTTCGAGGTGTGCAAGCCGAGGACGACGAAGGTGCCTGCGTCCAAGCCGGGCACGACCCGTGACTTGCGGAGCGACGCGGTGAAGACATCCTTCCATTCATCGGATGTGAGGCGCTGGCCGTACCACTCGACCTGACGCGCCACGTCGTCCAACATCGGCCAGAGCTTGGCGTTCTGGTCGAGCGAGCGAGTGTCTTCGCGGAACTCGACCAGCATCCCCTCGGGAGCCTTGAGTATCCAGCGAATAGCGCGCTGGCGTACGACGTCGTTGGCGAGGCGGAGGATGTGACGGGCGGCCATCAGCAAGCCCTCCGACGCTGAGCTTGGCAGATCTCCTTGGCCCACGATCCCTGCCAGTCTGTGCGACGGCCGTACTTGCGATGCAGGCGCCCCATTCCTTTCAGATTATCGGAGCAGATGTCGTCCCAAATGTCGTGCCAGACCGCGCCGTAGCGCAGCATCCGCCCGCTGCGGGTCGAGGACGGCCGAGAATACTTCGTGACCTTCATGGCCTCCGGCCCGTTCGCCGACCTGTCGAACGATCCGGCCATGATCGCCGCGAACAAGGATGCCCGCGCCCGTGAGGGCTCCGGCATGGACAAGAACCCGCTCTTCCAGGACGGCGACCTGCTCTACAAGGGCATGATCTACCGCGAGATCCCGGAACTGAGCCAGTTGAAGCTCACCGGAGCCGGCACGGCGGGTGCGGACGTGTATCCGTGCTTCACCTGTGGCCAGCAGGCCATGGGCTACGCGATCGGCCAGCTTCCGGCCCCGACGACCCGCAGGCTGTCCGTAAAGGGCCAGATTTGGCCTACAGCACCAATCACCTAGCGATTTGCAGGAAGTGGCTGGGGGACCTGGATTCGAACCAGGACTAGCGGAGTCAGAGTCCGCGGTTCTACCGTTAAACTATCCCCCACCGAGCTGATTGGAAGCACAACGCATTCCAGCGCCAAGCCCCAATCGCGGGGCCTTGGCGTCCAAGGCTCGCTCGCGGTGTGCGGCTCAGATATGCTGAGCCGGTTCGCCCGTCAACCTATGGACGGGCCCCTCGATGCGAAATTTGCCCCGCATGCCCGCCCCCGTCGTCCCGTCGACACACTCGTCTAGACCACGGCCGTCACCGGCGAGGGGGCGCTGGCGAAAGGAAAGCGGGGGCGTTGCGCCGCTCCCCTGCAGTGCGACAGCTGTCGATGCCGTCCGGCGAGACTCGGTCCGGCGACGCCCAGAGCTATGCGACGGACGGCGCTGAGGCCATGTCCGCCTCCTTCGGCCTCGCCTTCCTCGCCGGGCTCCTGTCCGTGCTGTCGCCCTGTGTCCTGCCGCTGCTGCCCCTCGTGCTCGGCACGGCCGCCTCCGAGCACCGCCTCGGTCCGGCGGCGCTCGCCGCCGGCCTCGCCCTGTCCTTCGTGACCATCGGCCTGTTCGTGGCGACCATCGGTTTCGCCCTGGGCCTCGACACGGCGCTGTTTCGGACGATCGCGGCGGTGCTGCTCGTCGGAATCGGCGGTGTGCTGCTCGTGCCCGCCGCGCAGGATCGGTTCGCCACCGCCGCCGGCCCGGTGGCGAACTGGGCGGAAACCCGCTTCGGCCATCGTTCGACCACCGGACTGTCCGGGCAATTCGGCGTCGGCCTGCTGCTCGGGGCGGTCTGGGCGCCCTGCGTCGGGCCGACGCTCGGGGCCGCCTCGCTGCTGGCCGCACAGGGGCGCGACCTCACCGCCGTCGCCGCGACGATGACGCTGTTCGGCCTCGGCGCCGCCCTGCCGCTGCTTCTGCTCGGCAGCCTGTCCCGGACCCTGCTGCTGGCCAGCCGCGGACGGATGATGCATCTCGGCCGCGGGCTGAAGCTCGGGCTCGGGCTGCTCCTCGTCGCGACGGGCCTCGCCGTCCTGAGCGGCCTCGACAAGGTGCTGGAGACGGCCCTGGTCGAGGCCTCTCCCGATTGGCTGACGGCGCTGACGACCCGGTTCTGATTCCGCTTCCCGTCGACCGGACCGGATGCGGGCTCGGCCAGCCCACGCGGCCCCTGGGCGGAGGCCACATCCGCCATCCCGAAGGGATCAACCGGATTGGCTACGAGACGCTCCTCGCGCCTGTCAGCCCAGGAAGGACCGGCGGTGGTCGGCTTCGGCCGGAACGAGGATTTCGTCCGGCCTCTGGGCAGCGGGGGAGGGCGCGGCCCGGGCGGCGGGGCCCAGCGCCAGCGTCTCCGCGATCACGTAACGGGCGAGCGCGTCGAAGGTGTAGACCCGCTCCACCAGCCTGCGGGCCGCCGCCGTCATCCGGTCGACCTGCGCGTCCTCGGTCCGCAGCAGAGTGTCGAGGGTGTGCTCCAGATCCGCCTGCGGATCGAGGTAGAAACCCTCGCGGCCGTGGAGGAACGGCTCGATGCCGACGAGCGGGCGGGTGTCGAAGATCGGCACGCTGCCGAAGGCCGCCACCTCGTAATGCCGGTAGCAATCCCAGCCGACCCCACCGGGCGAGAGGCAGAACCGGCTGCGGGCGATCGCCTCGGCGAAGGCTTCCCGGTCCAGGCGCTGGGCGGGCGCGTGGATGCGCCAGCCCCGGGCGGCGAGCCGTGGCAGGATCCCCGCCAGAGCCTCGCGAAAGACGATGCCCTGCGCCGAACCGACATAGAACAGGTCATGGCTGCGGGCGGAGGCCGGAAGCGGCGGCGGCGCGGCGGCCGTCTCGATGCCGAGGGCGAAGGGACGCAGCTTCGCCCGAAGCGCGAGGCAGGCGGGGTCCTGACGGGCATGGCCGGCGCAGGCGCCGCGGGGCAGGACGGTTTCGAGGCTGTTCCAGCGATTGGCGGCCAGCTCCCGCTTGAAGAACAGGTCGCAGCGCCAAACGAAAGCGCGATCCCGCGGGTGGATCGTGAGATGGTCGGTGACGTCGAGCACCACGAGCCGGACGCGGGCGCCCCGGGCGGCGAACAGGACGAGGGTGCGGAAGGCGAGCCCGAGCAGGCTCAGGCCCCAATGCACGGGGAGGGGGCGCCCGGCGCTGTTCAGGGGGCCGATGCAGCGGGTCACGACGATGTCGTAATCCTGCACGAGACAGGCCCGGGCGACGCCGACCACCCGACGCGCCAGCGCGAGCAGCCGCGTCGGCAGGCTGCCGGAATGGGGCGCGCGGGTCCTCACATCGGTCCAGCGCAGCCGCGTGTCGAGGAAGGTCGTCCGCTCGGGGAAGGCGGCGGCCACGAGGGGCATGAGGCCGAATTCGAGGATCCGCGGACGATCCGCCCCTCCGGACGGCGCGGTCGCTCGGCCTCGGTCGTTCAAGGTATCCATGGCGGCCTGCGGTCCCGCTGGCGCCCCGCGCCGGGGCGCGGAGACATCAGAAGTGAGCGTGAGGCTGGAGCTTCAGCCGGCTGCGGCCGAGGTCGAGCTGCTTGCTGATCAGCCAGTCGGGGTTGCGGGCGTTGAAGTAGGTCTTCAACGCGTATTTCCAGAATGTCTCTTCGAGGCCGGAGGTCGGCCCGTGGACCGCCTTCACCCGGGCGATCTCGCCCTCCGCCCGCGCCTTGTGGACGGGGCTGGCGCTGTTGTTCTGCCCCGTGCGTCGGAAGCAGGCGACCGGGCGGCCGACCCGGGCATAGGGCTCCAGCGCCAGGGCGCGGCAGAACATCTCGTAGTCGCCGCAATCCTTGTACGCGTAGTCGAAGCCGCCGAGCTGGGCGTAGAAGTCCCGCGAAATATAGGTCGCCATGTGCATCACCGGGTTCCAGCCGAGGCACACCAGCATGCGCGGCGTCATCCAGTTCGGCGGGGCGGCTAGGCCGCCGAGCCCCCGGCCGCGCCCATCGATCCAGCGGATGCCGCCGACGACCCAGCGCGCACCGGTCCGGCGGTAGGCCGCGACCACCGCTTCGAGGCCGCCCTCCACCAGCACGTCGTCGGCGCCCAGAAAGCCGAGGAGCTCGCCGGAGGCGGCGAAGGATCCCTTGTTGATCGCATCGAAGATGCCGCGATCCTTGCCCTGGAGCACCGTGGCGCCCATCGCCCGGGCAAGCTCCACGGTGCCGTCGGTGCTGCCGGCATCGACGATCACGTGCTCGACCTCGATGCCGTTGCGGGCATTGGCCCGCGAGGATTCGATGCACTCACGCAAGTATTCGACGCCGTTGAGCGTCGGGGTGACCACGGACACCTTCATGGCCGGATTCCTTGTCTCTGGCTCTCGGTCACTGGCTCACGCGCCTCGTGCCGGATCCGGGACGAGGCGCGACGCTCTTCGTTTCGTATCGCCGTTTCAGACGAACCGGTGGCCGCCGTTGGAGACGGCCGCCCGGAGGTTCGTGAGGCACTGTCAGGCGAGCGCCAGCCCCCCGGAGGTGAAGTGGTCCCGGCCGGCGACCAGGGAGAGCGGGCTGGCAAGTCCTCCGAACCGGTCGGCAGGAGCGGTGCCGTTGCTGACGATGCCCTTGTTCATCGCCCAGACCGCGGCCTGGGTCCGGTTCTTCACCCGGACCTTGCGCAGGATCGCCTTCACATGGACCTTGACCGTGGCCTCGGCGATATCGAGGTTGCGGGCGATGACCTTGTTGGACTCGCCGAGGGCGAGACCTTCGAGAATGTTGACCTCACGGCTCGACAGGCTGGACAGCGAGGTTCCGTCCGCCCTCTGGAGCCCCGTCAGGGCAGCGACCGGCCCCGGCGCCCGGACCGGATCGGCCGCCAGGCAGAGGCGCCCGAGGAAGCTCATCGGCAGCACGGCGCAATCGGCGATCACGACTTCCAGGGTCTTGAGGAGATCGGTCGGGGAGACGTCCTCGGTCAGGTAGGCCGAGGCGCCGAGCTGAAGGCTGCGCAGCATCAGCCCCTCGGTGTCGCGCAGGGCGAGGGCGACGATCTTCACGTCGGGCAGCGCCTCCGCGACCTGTCCGACGATGCCCGCCGCCTCCTCGTCGATGACGACGAGGGCCATGCGCGCCGCCTGCAGGTCACAGTGATGCAGCGCCATGCTGGCTTCGACCTGCCGAACCGTGAAACGCGTACCGGACAGAAGCGCGACCAGACTCTCCCTGACCATGCGATTGTCGCTGACGATCAGCGTATCGATATGTTCCATCCGAGCTACTCCCCTAAATTGCTCAAGATCTCCCGCACCGCGCCCCGACCGTAGGCCTCACTCTATTCAGGCCGATCGCATCGTCAGATTGTGCGCTGCAGGGTGTTAGGCACAAATTAACTAGACCGAATGGAATGATTCATGTCATGTCAGAAAAAAATTGGACACCCAGTCCGCTCTACGACTTATGCACTAGATTTTCCCCTTGAGCATGGTTGGCGCGAGAAGCGCAGCCTCTGTTCGATTTCTGACACCAAGCACCCTGATCACTGCGGATACGTGAATTTTTACGGTTGCTTCTGCGATGCTCAATGCAACCGCTATTTCTCGATTGGACAATCCCTTACCGATCAAGGCGAGAACTTCGCGCTGGCGCAGCGTCAATCCGAACGAGCGCTCACCGCGCTCCGCCTGCCGAATCGGCGCGGCTGGGTCCGGCGGCTTCACCGGCAGGATGGCGCTGGGAGCGTAGAGCCGGCCCTCGAGGATCGTCCTGACCGCCATCAGCATCTCGTCCTCGCGCTGACGCCGGACGACCAATCCATGAAATCCCAGGCTCAAGGCATCCTGGAACAGGTCGGCCGAGGCCTGCGGGACGACGAGCAGGAGGCGCGCAGCCCCCGCCTCCCGCTTCAGGGCACCGAGATAGGTCGGATCGCCGGCAGGGAGCAGCCGCGACCCGACGATGACGAGATCGGTCTTGAACGGTGACTGAAGTCCCTTGATCAGTTCCAGTGGATTGGAAACATCGACGATGACGCTGCCCCTCAAATGCTCCTCCAAGACCTTTCTCAGGCCGGCACGGAACAGTCTCTGCTCATCTGCGATGATGATCCGGGGCATAATTCAATAAATGCTCCACTATACCGAGATCAGATATAAAATTTTAATGGGATCAAGTACATAAATTTCGAGGTATTACCAAAATTTCTGTCGATTGCCCGCAAATTCGGTGAAAAATACAATCTTTAGCAGAATTTTTGCAGTCAAAGATTGAAAATTATGCATACATTCTTATCAACGCCCCAGAATCGGCCCGGCACACCCTTGCCTCAGTTAGCATGCCGACCACGGCTTCCAAGTTTCAATCAGAATATTACTCCGTTTTGACAGAATCCATGCCGGATCGCGCCGCATTTCAAGCCACATTGGATCCATGCATCCGATAGACCCGCGATTCAGCACAAAATACGCCATCCGGACTATCAACAACGAGTGAGGCTATTTCCACTTTTGTTATATACCGCATTGCAGCGCATGCATATTCTGCCAATCGGTTACTGCTGTGGCGAGCCTCACCGAAAGCCTAGGCAATAACTCGAACGGGCATGCCGCCTTTGCGGCAGACGGCAACTGGGGGCAGACGATGAATCCGGCAGTTGTAAATAACAATGCCTGTTCATCCACAGATCCACCAACGGCGCTCCTGCGTGAGAACTTCCACGCAGGCCTTGGGACGCGCAGCATCTCCGAAGGCCAACAAACGATCATCGGTGACAGCCGGGGCTGCGCCCACGCGAGACCGACCGCATTCGGAGGGGCAGACCGTGCCAGCCGCGACGACGACGGACACCGATCCGTTGGGCGCTGAGGCGGCGCGAGCCCTGGAGGCGATCGGTGATCCGGTGATCGTCGCCGACCGGTCGGGGACCGTCGCCTATGCCAACGATCCGGCCCGCGCGCTCCTGCCGCGTCCTCCGCCGGATGATCCGTCCCGCACCCGCCTCACCGGCAGGATCACGACGGCGTTCCTCGCGCAGGTCAGCGCGGCGCGGACTCCCCTTGCCGGCGTCATCGCGCTCGGGAAGGAGGAGGAGCACCACTTCCGTTGCCATGGCTGCCGCATGGACCGGGAGGGTGCCGACCCGCTCGTGCTGCTCCGCGTCCTACCCTCTCAGGACACGCGGTTCAGCCTGCTGGCGAACGAAGTGGTGATGCTCCGGCGGGAACTCGCCGAGCGCGAACGGTATCAACGCCGCCTGCACATGCTGCTCTGCGAGCGTGATCTTCTGCTGGCCGACCTGCGCAACACCGCCCGTGCCCGCACCCGCGCCGAACGCGACCGGGACGCGGTCCTGGCCCAGCTCTACCGGGCTCATCAGGCGGAGCGGGAGCGCCTGGGTCGGGAGCTTCACGACGAGGCCGGCCAGCAGCTCGCATGGCTCAAGCTCAGGCTCGACCGCCTGCGGCGCGACCCGTCCTCGGCGGAAGTCGATGCGATGCTGACCCAGGTCGATGCGATCTCGGCGAGCCTGCGGCAGGTCGTCCGGGAATTGCGGCCGGTGGCGCTGGCCGAACTCGGCCTGAGCCTCGCCCTCAGCGGCCTTGTGCGCGAGTGGTCCGACCAGAGCGGCGTCGCCATCGAATTCCAGCTCTCCGGCACGACGGTGGCGCTGACGACGGAGATCGAGGTGACGATCTTCCGGCTGGTGCAGGAGGCGCTCACCAACGTCGCCAAGCACGCGGCCGGGGCGCAGCAGGTCTCCGTTACCCTGCAATACGGGGGCGAGGCCATCATCCTGGCGATCGAGGATGACGGGCCGGGGCTGACCCGCGACGGCGCGCCGGAGGACCGGCGCGAGGGAGGCGGGTTCGGCCTGACCGGGATGCGCGAGCGGCTGGCGCTGCTCGGAGGAGATCTCACGATCGAATCGTCCTCCGGCCGGGGGACGACGATCCTGGCGCGCTTGCCAACGAGAGGAGAGTGACGTGAGACCTGCGCAGGCCATGGTCAGGGTCGTCCTGATCGACGACCACCCGATCTTCCGAAGCGGGGTCCGCGGCCTGCTCGGCGAGACGGAAGGCGTCGAGGTGGTCGGGGAAGCCAGCAACGGGCAGCATGCCCTGGACCTGGCGCGAACGACCCGTCCCGATGTCGTCGTCATGGATATCACCATGATCGGCATGAACGGGCTCGCGGTGGCGCGCTCGCTGCACGAGGCGGGCTCGACGGCGCGAGTCGTGTTCCTGACGGTCAACGAGGACCGTGCCTTCGTCGACGAGGCCTTCGCCGCCGGAGCGCAGGGCTATGTTCTCAAGCGCTCCGCCGGCAACAGCCTGCTGGAAGCGATCGACGCGGTCATGGCCGGCCGCCGCTATGTCGATGCCGAACTGCGCACACCGCCCCCACCGGCGGCACCGCCGGAGACCCGGCCGCCCACCGCTTCTCCGGGTGGGGAGGGCGGCCTCACCGGACGGGAGCGCGAAGTTCTCCGCCTCATCGCCCTCGGCATGACGATGAAGGAGATCAGCAACGCGATGTCGATCTCGGCCGCATCCGTCGACACCTACAAGATTCGCGGCTGCAAAAAGCTTGGACTCCGTTCACGCGCAAGCATCGTGCGATTTGCGCTCAGCCAGGGCTGGCTTGAGAATGAGAATAGATTGTCTTCGCTCGCAGGGATATCCCATCCTATGTGAGGATTTCGCAAAAGAACTTTTCGATTCTGCAACCGACGGTGTGGCGAGACCGCCCATGCGACCGGTCTTACATCCTGGTTTATCCGCCGAACCTCGGGGCTAACCCGGAAGAGCGCCGCCAAATACCGCTGCGTGCATGAAGCCCGATCCGGGCAAAGATACGGTCGTCCTCGGTCGCGATCCGAGGGAAAGACCATGGCCGACGTCACCTTTTCTCAATCGACACTGTCCGGATATTCGGGACTGGCCTCCGCCCTGCAATGGGGACCGGACGGGCGTCTCTACGTTGCCGAGCGGTTCGGCAGCATCAAGGCCCTGACGGTCGCCCAGAACGGCAACGGCTACGTCGTCACGGCGACGGAATCGATCGATCTCATCCTGAACATTCCGAACCACAACGACGACGGCACGCTCAATGCGAGCCTGAAGGAGCGGCAGGTCACCGGCATCCTCGTCACCGGCACCGCCCAGAATCCCGTCCTCTACGTGACCTCCAGCGATCCGCGGATCGGCGCCGGCAATGGCGGCGAGGACACCAACCTCGACACCAACTCGTCGATCATCTCGCGCCTCACCTTCGATTCCGCCGCCAATTCCTGGAAGAAGGTCGATCTCGTTCGCGGCCTGCCGCGCTCGGAGGAGAACCACTCCGCCAACGGCATGGCGATCTCGCCCGACGGCAAGACGCTCTACGTCGCGGTCGGCGGCAACACCAATGCGGGCGCGCCCTCCAACAACTTCGCCGGCCTGCCCGAATTCGCCTACGCGGCGGCGATCCTCAAGGTCGATCTCACGGCCATCGATGCCATGACGCTCAAGAGCCCGAACGGGCTCAACCCCTATCTCTACGATCTGCCGACCCTCGACGATCCCAACCGGCCCAATAACGGCACCGCCGGCAACGAGAACCCGGACGGCTCGGATGTCAGCGGGCCGTTCGGCGGCCGCGACGGGTTCAACATGGCCAAGATCACGGCGGACAGCCCGGTGCAGGTCTACTCGCCCGGTTACCGCAACGCCTACGACGTCCTGCTGACCTCCGACGGCAAGATGTTCACCTACGACAACGGTGCCAATAACGGCTGGGGCGGACGCCCGTCGGATGCTGCGGGCAACGTCGTCACCAGCCCCAGCCAAGTTCCGCTCAACACCCCCGATCAGGACGGCGGCACCAAGCGCCTGAACTACGATCAGCTCCACCAGATCACCGAGGAGGGCTATTACGGCGGCCACCCCAACCTCGTGCGCGCGGTGGGGAGCGCCGCCGGCCTGCTGCTGAGCCCGGGGGCGGGCGTCACCGGCGCCACCTTCCTGCCCCAGGGCAGCGCCGGCCTGCCCGCCGACTTCAATTCGGTGATTCCCGCCGGCACCGCCGATCCGCGCCAGGGCGTCTTCTACGAGGGCGGGATCGACGACGGTGCCCTCGATACCGGCCAGGGCTCGCTCAACGGCTTGGCCGAGTACACCGCCTCCACGACCTGGGCCACGGCGACTGGCGGCACGACGAACATCAAGGGCGCCATCCTGGTGACGGATCTGGCCGGCTACCTCCACATCATCCCGCGCAACGCCTCGGGCGGCGTCGACACCACCACCGGCTCCGCCGGTCAGATCGTGGCCGCGGGGAAGCAGGTCGTCCCGATGGGCGGCGGCTCGCCGCTCGGCATCGACGCGGTCGGCGACGGCAAGCCGTTCGCCGGCACCATCTGGGTCACGGCGCTCGCGGACGGCAACATCAAGGTGCTGACGCCGGGGCCCACCAACCCGCAGAATCTCGACCTCGACGGCGATGGGATCAACAACACCCTCGACCCCTTCGCCCTCGATCCCGACAACGGCACCGCCGGCTCCGACATCATCTCCGGCGGCAAGACCGTGGTCTTCAACTTCGAATCCGGCTCGATCCCCGGCACCTTCGGCGGCAGCGGGCTGACCGGCGCCATGATCAATGGGCTCGACCCGTTCCTCGACGGCGGCCTCTACACCTCGGCCAACATCATCGCCGGCGGCGCGGGCGGCGTCATCCAGTTGAAGAACGTGCAGGAAGGCGATCTGACCGAGGGCAACAACACCCTCAAGGACGCGCTGCAGGCCGGCGTGACCTTCGACGACAGCGTGGCCACCGCCAACGTCACCCTGACGATGGCGAACTGGATTCCGAACGCCTCCAGCGATGGCGGCTTTCCCGCGGCAGGCCTGCAGATCGGCACGGGCGATCAGGACAACTTCATCAAGCTGGTGCTGGGCGGGCGCGGCGAGAGCGCCAGCGGCAAATACACCAGCGCGATCTTCGAGACGTCGATGGAGAATCTCGGCGTCGCGCAGAGCGTGTCGGTGACCAACAACGCGCTCCTGAGCGCCGCCAATGCGAGTTGGGTGCAGCTGCGTCTCGCGGTGAATCTGGAGACCAACACGGTGACGCCGCTCTGGCGCTTCGGCACCGGCGCCGTGTCCTCCGCGACCGATCCGAACTCGGCCTTCACCGCCGGCGGCAGCATGACCGTGCCGAGCGGCAGCGCGCTGCTGAAGGCGATCCAGGGCGATTACACGGTCGGCGGCAAGCCGAGCGGGATGGCGGTCGGCCTGCTCGCCACCTCCAATGACGGCGCGCCGTTCACGGCGGATTTCGACGGCATCACCATCACGACGACCGCGAAGTCGGGGGCGACCAACCCGGTCGTGGCCGCGATCAACGCGGGCGGCGGCGCCCTCTCCCAGGACGGCATCAGCTTCTCCGCCGACCAGTACTTCACCGGCGGCGGCGCCTTCACGGACGGCACCGGCGGCAACGGCCTGCAGCCGGCCTTCACCAACACCGTCTACCAGACCGAGCGCTACGGCAATTTCAGCTACGCCATCCCCGTCGCCAGCACGACCCAGGCCTATACCGTCGAGCTGCGCTTCGGCGAACTCTGGTGGAGCAATCCGGGCCAGCGGGTGTTCGACGTCACGCTCGAAGGCCAGACCGTCCTCGACAACCTCGACATCCTCGCCCAGACCGGCAACATCAACACGCCCTACACCTATGTCTCGGGGCCGATCACGGCGGGGGCGAACGGCACCCTCGACCTGCAATTCCTCAACGGCATCGACAACGCCAAGCTCAGCGGCATCGTCGTGCGGCAGGCGGCCAGCGGAGGCGCCGACACGACGGGGCCAACGGTCGCCGGCCCCTTCACGATCCAGCCTCCGGCGAGCGCGACGGCCAGTGCCAGCGTGACGGTGGTCTACACCGACGCCTCGGGGATCAATCTCGCCAGCATCGGCGCGAGCGACATCTCGGTGACCGGAGCCGGTCCGGTCGGGGCGATCACGCTGCAATCGAAGACGAGCACGAGCGCCACCTCGGCCACCGCCACCTATCTCGTCGCCGCTCCGAACGGCGGATGGGTCAACGGCCAGTACACCACCACGGTGAAGGCCGGAGAGATCGCCGATGCGAGCCCCGCCGGAAATACCAACGCCGTCTCGTCCCAGGTGTCGGACTTCCAGCCGAGCAGCGCGGGCGCGGTCGTCGCGGCGATCAACGCGGGCGGCGCGGCGCTGACGCAGGGCGGGATCAGCTTCACGGCCGATCAGTACTTCACCGGCGGCGCCACCTTCGCCGACGGCACCGGCGGCAATGGCCTGCAATCGGCCTTCACCGGCACCGTCTACCAGACCGAGCGCTACGGCAATTTCAGCTACGCCATCCCCGTCGCCAGCACGACCCAGGCCTATACCGTCGAGCTGCGCTTCGGCGAACTCTGGTGGAGCAATCCCGGCCAGCGGGTGTTCGACGTCGCGCTCGAAGGCCAGACCATCCTCGACAACCTCGACATCCTCGCCCAGACCGGCAACATCAACACGCCCTACACTTACGTCTCGGGGCCGATCACGGCGGGGGCGAACGGCACCCTCGACCTGCAATTCCTCAACGGCATCGACAACGCCAAGCTCAGCGGCATCGTCGTGCGGCAGGCGGCCAGCGGCGGCGCCGACACGATGGGCCCGAGCATCGGCTCCTTCACGGTCGAGGCCCCCTCATCCGGCACGGGCCAAGCCAGCGTGACGGTGGTCTATAACGACGCGTCGGGGATCAATCTGGCCAGCATCAACGCCGCCGACCTTGCGGTGACCGGACCGGGGGCCGTCGGCGCCATCAGCCTGCAGACGAAGGTGGCCACGAGCGCCACCTCGGCCACCGCCACCTATCTCGTCGCCGCCCCGAACGGCGGATGGGCCGACGGCGCCTACACCGCCACGGTGAAGGCCGGAGAGGTGACGGATGCGAGCCCGGCGGCCAACGCCAACGCCGCCGCCTCGCACGGCTTCACCATCGACACCACGCCCGGCGGGGACACCCTGGTCATCGCCATCAATTCCGGCGGCGGGGCCTATACCCGCGCGGACGGAACCCTGTTCGAGGCCGACACGGCGGCCACGCCGCACCGCTTCTACGTCGCCGGGCAGGACGGGAACGCGGTCTTCACCGATAACGACCTGATCGCCAACACGACCGACGACGCGCTCTACCAGAACCAGCGGTTCGGCTGGGCGAGCGCCTCGACCACCGATGCCGATGACGGCCGCTTCGGCTACGCCATCAAGAACGCGGATGGCAGCGCGCTCAGCCCCGGTTCCTACGAGGTCGTGCTGCATTTCGCCGAGATCTACACCCAACCCGACAATCAGGGCGGCCTCAGCGCGGCGGGTCAGCGGCAGTTCAACATCGGCATCGAGGGCACCACCATCGCCAATTACGACATCTGGGCGGCGGCCGGGGCCGGTGCGAGCGCGACGACCCTGACGCGGACCGTCTCGGTCACGGACGGAACGCTCGACCTCGCCTTCTGGCAGGGGGCGACCCAGAACCCGACCGTGGCCGCGATCGAGGTGTGGAAGATCAACCCCGCCGCCCAGGACGGGCTTCTGACCTGACATTCCGGTCTGGTCAGAACGCATCGAGACAGGGATGAGACAGGGGCGGGAGCCGATTTCGGCACGAGGCGCTCGCCCCCCTCATGGAACGCCCACTACGCCGCCTCGGCCGGTGGGAGGGCTCTCGCCGACCGGGAGCCGTGTCAGGCACACTTAACGTCTGGTGGCGTACGGTTTTCGTCCGCCGCCGCCCGCGCGAAAGGTCAGCGATGTTCGACGACAGCCCCTCCAAGGCATTTCCCACACCGGTGCCGAAGCTTGAGCCGAACACGTTCGCGTTCGAGCAGCTGCCGATGGTCAAGCCCACGGGCTTCCGCGAATACGACGCCCGCTGGCTGTTCCCGCAGGAGATCAACCTGATGGGCGTCCAGGCGCTGGGCCTCGGCCTCGGCACGCTCATTCACGAGCGCGGCGTCCGCCCCGACATCGTCACCGGCCACGATTTCCGCAGCTACTCCTCCTCGATCAAGCTCGCGCTGATCGCCGGGATGCAGGCGGCGGGCCTGCGGGTGAAGGATATCGGGCTGGCGCTCTCGCCGATGGCCTATTTCGGCCAGTTCGCCCTCGACTACCCCTGCGTCGCCATGGTCACCGCCTCGCACAACGACAACGGCTGGACCGGCGTGAAGATGGGCGCCGAGCGGCCGATGACCTTCGGCCCCGACGAGATGACCCGGCTCAAGGAGATCGTCACCAGCGGCGCATTCCAGTACCGCGAGGGCGGCTCCTACGAGTTCGTCCACGACTTCGCGAAAATCTATCTCGACGACCTCGTGTCGCGCGCCAAGCCGATCACGCGCAGGCTGAAGGTGGTGGCCGCCTGCGGCAACGGCACCGCCGGCGCCTTCGCCCCGACGCTGCTGGAGCGGCTCGGCGTCGAGGTGATCCCGCTCGATGTCGAACCGGATCATTCCTTCCCGCGCTACAATCCGAACCCCGAGGACATGGCGATGCTGCACGCCATCGCCGACAAGGTGCGCGAGACCGGCGCCGATGTCGGGCTCGGCTTCGACGGCGACGGCGACCGCTGCGGCGTGGTCGACAACGAGGGCGAGGAGATCTTCGCCGACAAGATCGGGGTGATGCTGGCCCGCGACCTGTCGAAGCTGCACCCGAACGCGACCTTCGTGGTCGACGTGAAGTCGACCGGCCTGTTCGCCTCCGATCCCGAATTGCGAGCCCGGGAGGTGCGGACCGATTACTGGAAGACGGGCCATTCCTACATCAAGCGGCGCGTCAACGAGCTGTCGGCGCTGGCGGGCTTCGAGAAGTCGGGTCACTTCTTCTTCAACGCGCCGGTCGGGCGCGGCTACGACGACGGCCTTCTGACCGCGATCGCGGTGATCGAGATGCTCGACCGCAATCCGGAAGCGTCGATGGCGGACCTCTACCGGGCGCTGCCGAAGACCTGGGGCTCGCCGACCATGTCGCCCCATTGCGCCGACGAGGTGAAGTACGGCGTGGTCGCGGCGGTCACCGAGCGGTTCCAGGCGCTCCGGGAGGCGGGCGAGCCGGTGGGCGGCCACGCGATCACCGATCTCGTGACGGTCAACGGCGTGCGGGTGACCACCGCCGACGGCACCTGGGGCCTTGTGCGGGCCTCGTCCAACAAGCCGGAACTGGTCGTGGTGGTGGAGAGCCCGGTCTCGGAGGCGCGGCTCCGGGAGATGTTCGCGGCGGTGGATGCCGTGCTGCGCGAGAATCCCGAGGTCGGCGCCTACAATCAGACGATCTGATACGGGATCCGCTCGATCGAAGCGGAGCCCGTCTCGGCAAGCCCGCGCGGTGCTTGAGCGAAGCCCAGATCCGCCCTCCCGAAGGGATCGAACGGATCTGGCATGAGCAAAAGGGCCCGGCAGGGTGCCTGCCGGGCCGCTGTTTGTTGCCGATCCGCAACAATCCGTTCGTCTGTCAGAAAATTTCTGACAGACGCTCGCGGAAAACCGCATTAAGCTGAACCGTTTTCGTCAGTCCATACGCCGTGCGGACTAGTCCGCACCGGTTACGTTGCACATTTGCTAAGTCGATCTAACCCTTAAGCTTCGTTAGGCCCCGCTCCGTTGCGATTAACGCACATCAAGGAGCAAGCATGCCTGCGGGCCTCACCTACAGCACAACCCCCATTCGCACGACGCATGACGGACAAGTCATCGAAAATCTGGATCTCTGGGTCTCCGATGGCGACGCCATCGTGGTCGATCACAACAACGTCGTCATCCGCAACGTCACCATCCATCATGCCGACGGCAACGGCATCGTCGTCGACGATGCCAGCGGCGTCACCGTCGAGAACAGCCTGATCGTCAATTCCGATCCGCCCTCCGGCAACCAGGGCGAGACCGAGGTGGAGACCACCGGCATCCGGGTGCTCAACTCGCCCAACTTCACCGCCTCCCACGTCACGCTGCAGGACAGCGGCACCGGCATCTATCTCGGCCAGTCACCGGGCGCGAAGCTCTCCTATGTCGAGGGCCACAATTTCCACGGCCCCTATCCCGGAGGGCAGTTCGTCCAGTTCTTCGAGTCGCCCAACGGCAACCTGTCGAACTTTGCCGTCAGCAACGACTCGAACAAATCCCATGTCGAGGACAACGTCTCGGTCATCGAGAGCCAGAATGTCTCGATTTCCAACGGCGTGATCGACGGCAACAACTCGCCGAGCGGCGTCGGCGTGATGTTCGAGACCAATTCCCAGGGTGGCCATGTCGAGAATGTCGACGTGATCCACATGGGCAATGGCGGCTTCTCGTCCTATTCGGACGACGTGACCTTCATCAACACCCGTTCCTTCGACAATTTCGCCGGCGATCAGGGCCGGGGTGTTTCGATGTCGAACGGCCTCATCTGGAACGCGACCGGCGACGGCGTGAAGATCCTCGACTCGACCTATACCGACCCCTCGGTGCCCAACAACATCGTCTGGGGCCCGTCCTCCGACGGGGCGGACGTGACGGCGGCCCCCTCCGCCACGCCGATGACGCCGATCCACAACGTGTTCAGCTGGGACGCGGCTGGCGGCACCACCTCCGGCCAGACCGGCACGGACAGCGTCTCGCAGCCGGCAGCGGCCCCGGTGGCGACTCCTCCGGTGGCGGCGGCCCCGGTCACCCCTCCGGTCGCGGCGCCCTCGACCGGTGGCACGGGCATCGACCGGGACGGCACCTCCGCCTCCGAGACGATGACCGGCTCGAGCTTAGCCGACGACCTCGACGGGCTCGGCGGCGATGACACGCTCAACGGCCTGGCCGGCAACGATCACCTCTATGGCGGAGCCGGCCGGGATCGGATCGACGGCGGCAGCGGCACCGACCATCTCTGGGGCGGCCCCGGCGCCGATTGCTTCGTGTTCAAGGCCGGCAACGGCACCGACTGGGTCGAGGACTTCCAGCTTCGCGGCTGGGGGAAAGACGTGGTCGAGCTGAGCAAGACGATGTTCGGCTCGTTCAAGGACATTCTCGCTGCGGCCCACGATGTCGGTCCCGACGTGGCGATCACCTCGGGCTCCGATACGCTGTGGCTCTCCGACGTGCACAAGGCCGATCTGCAAGCCAGCCACTTCCTGCTCGTCTGATCCGCCCGACCGCCGGGGCCGCGGATCCGCGCGGCCCCGGTCCGTCGCAGACCCGATGCGATCGAGAGATCGTTCGGGATGAGGCCGCCCATGCCTCATCCCGACGTCCGAGCGAATCGGACCGGCCCCGCGTCAAGCGTGGCCGTACGGCAACAGGCAGGGGGCGGAAGGAGAAATATCGCCGGGAGGCCGTGGGAGTAACAGCTTTGCCATAAGCTGCTTCCGCGCTCCGGTAGCCCGATCGATCTACGGCGATGGTCCGACGTTGCGTATTTACGCAATCGATCCGCGGATTTAATAATTGTAGCCATTCGTTCCGTTGCAATATTGGTTAAACGGAGCGAACATGGCGACGGGCCTCACCTACAGCAAAACCCCCATTCGCACGACGCATGACGGACAAGTCATCGAAAATCTGGATCTCTGGGTCTCCGACGGCAATGCCATCGTGGTCGATCACAACAACGTCGTCATCCGCAACGTCATCATCCATCATGCCGATGGCAACGGCATCGTCGTCGACGATGCCAGCGGCGTCACCGTCGAGAACAGCCTAATCGTCAATTCCGATCCGCCCTCCGGCAACCAGGGCGAGACCGAGGTGGAGACCACCGGCATCCGGGTGCTCAACTCGCCCAACTTCACCGCCTCTCATGTCACGCTGCAGGACAGCGGCACCGGCATCTATCTCGGCCAGTCACCGGACGCGAAGCTCTCCTATGTCGAGGGACACAATTTCCACGGTCCTTTTCCGGGGGGACAATTCGTCCAGTTCTTCGAGTCGCCCAACGGCAATCTGTCGAACTTTGCCGTCAGCAACGACCCGAACAAGTCCCATGTCGAGGACAACGTCTCGATCATGGACAGCCAGAACGTGACCATTTCCCATGGCGTGATCGACGGCAACAACTCGCCGAGCGGCGTCGGCGTGATGTTCGAGACCAATTCCCAGGGTGGCCATGTCGAGAATGTCGACGTGATCCACATGGGCAATGGCGGCTTCTCGTCCTATTCGGACGACGTGAGCTTCACCGACACCCGCTCCTTCGACAACATCGTCGCGGACCAGGGCCGGGGCCATCCCCTTTCCAACGCCGTCATCTGGAACGCGGATGGCGACAACGTCTCGATCCTCGACTCGACCTATACGAACCCGGCTCTGGCCAACAACATCACCTGGGGCTCGTTCGCCGCGGGGGCGGAGGTGACGGCGGCCCCCTCCGCCACGCCGATGACGCCGATCCACAATCTGTTCGATTGGGCGGCCGGGACCGCCGGAGACCTCGCCGAGGCGGTCACGGGGGGCGCGACGGCGACCCCGGCCGTCGCACCGTCCACCGCCGGCATCGGCCAGGACCGGAACGGCACCTCCGCCTCCGAGACGATGACCGGCTCGAGCTTCGCCGACGACCTCGACGGGCTCGGCGGCAACGACACGCTCGACGGCCTGGCCGGCGACGATCACCTCTATGGCGGGGCCGGGAACGATACGCTCGACGGCGGCAGCGGCACCGACCATCTCTGGGGCGGCTCCGGCGCCGACCGGTTCGTGTTCAAGGCCGGCAACGGCACCGACTGGATCGAGGATTTCCAGGGCAGTGGCAGCGCGCCGGACGTGATCGCGCTGAGCACGGCGATGTTCGGCTCGTTCAGCGCCGTCCTGGCGGCGGCCCACGATGTCGGCCCCGACGTGGCGATCACGTCAGGCTCCGACACGCTCTGGATCTCCGACCTGCACAAGGCCGACCTCACGGCCGGGCACTTCCTGTTCACCTGAGCGGGCCAGCCGGCTCGGATCGCGGGAGATCCTGCGGCCCGGGCCCGCTTTCGCCGGGCCGGTGTCCGGCCAGAACCCGCTCGATGCCCGCCCGGAATTCGGCGAGGGTTCCCAGCGGCCGGGCGCAGCGGCCGCAGGCGATGGCAGCCTCGGCGGTCGGATCGGACGGCCAGGTCACGGCGGGCGAGCCGCAGGCCGCGCAGGCGAAGGTCCGCGCGCTCAGGAGCAGCGGTCCTCCGGCGCCCAGGGCGGTCAGGGCGCCCATCACGCGCTGTTCCGGTAATAGTGCGAGAAGTCCCGGTAGAGCGTGCCGCGATCCGAGGCGCGGCCGTGGTGGCGCTCCAGATCGACCTTGTTCAGGACGAGGCCGGCCACGGTGAGACCGAGGCGGCGCATATAGGCAAGGCTCGCGGTGACGGCGGCCTTCTGGGTGCCGTGCCAGGCCACCACATGCACCACCGCATCGGCGTGCTGGCGCAGGAGTGCCACGTCGCCGAGCAGCAGCACCGGGGGCACCTCCACCAGGATCACGTCGTAGCGCTCGCGGGCCTCGCGCACGAGGGTGCCGAAAGTCGGCTCGGCGTAGATGTCGTGCCCGTCCTTGAGGCCGGAGACCCGCCGGATCGTCGAGATGCGGGATTCCGCCTCGTCATCCCCCGTCTCCGCCTCCCGGTCGCTACGGGCGGCGTGGCGATCCTCGATCGCCGCCCGGCGGGGCGAACCGTCGAGGATCAGCACCCGCCGGCCCATGGCCGCCAGGGACCGCGCCACGGACCGGGCGACCACGGACTTGCCCTCGCCCGGCATCGCCGAGGTGACGAGCACGACCTTGAGCGGTTCGCGTACCGCGACCAGTTCGGCCACCGCCGCCCGCACCGCCTCGCGGAAGACGAGGTCGTGGTCGGGCCGCTCGCCCACCGGCCGGCTCGGCAGCAGGGCGAGGCAGGGCAGGCCGGTCTCGGATTCCATCTCGCCCTGGCTGCGATAGCCCCGGTCGCGGCGGTCGAGGGCGAGCGCCAGCGCCGAGCCGGCCCCGACCCCCGCGAACAGGCCGAGGCCGAGCACCAGGCCGAGGCCGGGGCCGGAGGGCAGGGTCGGCACCTTGGCCGGCGCCAGCATCTGCGCCATCACCGGCTTGAGCTCGCTCAGGGCGTTGGCCGTCTGGTAGCCCTCGTCGAGGACGCGCAGCCGGTCCCGCGTGGTGGTGGCCTCCGCCTGGAGCGCACGCAGCTTGGCTTCGAGCGCCTTGCTCTCGATGAGCGAGCGGCGCAGGGCCGTGACCCGTGCCTCGGCCGCGGATTCGAGCCCGCGGGCGGCGGCGAGATCGACCTCGACCACCTTCAACACCTCGGCCATCCGGACCTGAAGCCGCTGCTGCAGCGCCGCGATCGAGGTCTTGAGGCGCAGCACGCTCGGATGGTTGTCGCCGGAGACGGCGGTGAGCTGCTCCAGCTCCTGGCGCAGCTTGCTGTCGTCGGCCAGCATCTGCTGGATCACCGGCGAGATCGCGGTGTCGACGGCGCTCGGCACGCCGCCGAAGCGGAGCACGTCCTGGGCGCGCCGCAGCCGGGCCTCCTCCGCCAGCCGCTTGGCGGAGGCATTGGACAGATCGGTCAGGGCGTCGCGCAGCTGCTGCTCGCGCAGGTCCACGCCCTCGCGGGCCGATTCGACGAAGCCGGTGCGCTTGCGGAAGGCGTCGATCTCGCCCTCCAGCCGGGTGAGTTCCCCCCGCGAGACCTGGATCTGCTCCGCGTACCAGCGGCTCGCCCGCTCGGTGGCCAGGGAGGCCGCCTGCATCTTGCGCGCCAGGTACTCGGTGGCGAAGGTGTTGGCGACCTCGGCCGCCCGCCGGGGATCCCGGTCGCGGAAGCCGATCGAGATCAGGTAGGCCTTGGCGTCGTTGCCGACGGTGAGCGCCCGCATCAGCCCCTGGGCCATGGCGTCGCGGGCGGTCTCGTGCTGGGCCTCGTCCTCCATCCGCGTCCCGGGAAGGGCGGGAAGCGCGGCCTGGACGCGGCTGGAGAGCGCGTGGCGCAGGGAGGCGACCCAACCGGACGAGGCCTGCTCGCCGGAGGCGTGGCTCGTCTCCTTCGCCTCGGCCTCGAGGCGGCCCGCCACGGCCTGGGCGATGGCGAAGGAGCGGATGATGCGCGCCTCGCTCTCGACGACGGAGGCCGGTTCCAAGGCGATCTGCGGGCCGGACTTGCCCGTCCCGCGCACGTCCTGGGTCTGGCCGAAATCGAACTGGAGGAGCACCTCGGCGACGTAGCTCGGCGGCATGGCCAGGGAGGCCGCTCCCACCGCCAGCGCCGAGACCACCGCGCAGGTGGCGATCATCAGCCGGCGCCGCCACAACACCCCGAGGGTGTGCCCGGTCACGGCCTCGTAATGGGCGGTGAGGGACGGCCGGCCGCCGGACGGCTCGGCTTCGTGGAACGGGTCCATGGATCGCGCCTGTGCCAACGTCGGAAGGAAAGAAGCGGGAACGTCGAGCCTGTCAGCGGGCCCCCTTGGCGGTGAGCACCGCCGGCACCGTTTCGAGGAGGACGTACAGGTCGATCCAGATCGACCAGTTGCGGATGTAGAAGCTGTCCTGCTGCTCCTGAACGCCGAGGTCGCCGTCGCTGCGGGCGGAGATCTGCCACAGGCCGGTGAGGCCCGGCGGCACGCTCGCCCGCAGGGTCTGGAAGGCGGGGCCGAAGCGCTCGGTGTGATAGGCCGGGAAGGGCCGCGGGCCGACCACGCTCATGTCGCCGCGCAGGACGTTGAGGAGCTGCGGCAGCTCGTCGAGGCTGGTGCGCCGGATGAAGGCGCCGATGCCCGGCAGGACGCGCGGGTCGTTCCTGAGCTTGCAGAAGCGGTCCCACTCGCGCCGGGCGGCCTCGTCGCCCGCGAGATGGACGGCGAGCCGCTCCTCCGCGTCGCGATACATGCTGCGCAGCTTGTACACGCGGATGGTGCGGCCGTTCCGCCCGACACGGGGCTGGACGTAGAAGGCGGGCCCCGGATCGGTGAGCTTCACCGCCAGGGCGAGGAGGCCGATCAGCGGTCCGAACACCACCAGCGCGGGCAGGGTGACGGCGAGATCGACGGCGCGCTTGAGCCGGAGATTGTGGGGCAGGAAGATCGCCCGGCGCACCACCAGCCCGACGACCGGACCGAGGCAGCGGGTCTGGAGGCGTACGGTCTCCACCTCCGGCGCGTGGTGCGCGACGAGCACCTGCCGGAAGGGATGGCGGGTCAGCCAGGCGAAGCGGGCGGGCTCGCGCTCCCCCGGCGTGCAGATCGCGACCTCGGCCGCCTCCAGAAGGTCCGCTCCCCCCTCCGGGCCGCCCGCCAGTCCCAGAGAGGCGGTGGCACGGAAGGGCTCGACGCCCTGGGCCGGCTCGCTCACGATGCCGATCGGCCTCAGGCCGAGTTCGGGCCGTGCGGCGAGGCTGCGGGCGAGTTCGACCGCGCCCTCGCCGTAGACGATGGTCGCCGCCCCCCACAGCCCCCGCCGGACCAGCCGCGCCCGGACGAAGCCCTCGGCGTAATGCCCCAGCGGGATGGACAAGAGGGCGGCGATCGCAGCGGCGACGGCCCAGGACCAGGGCGCCCCGCTCCCCATCAGCAGGCCTGCGGCGAACGCGCAGGCGGCGGCGAGGCTGCGGCGGCGCAGGCGCTCGATCGGCTCGGCCTCGATCTGCTCGTAGAGGCCGAACACGGCCATGACGCCGATCTGCACCGCGCACCAGCCGAGCAGGCTGGCCGGCGGGATGCCGGGGCTTGCACCGCTGACGGCCATGAGGAGCAGGCTTCCGCCGCAGGCGGCCAGGATGGCGGCTCCGTCGCCGGCGAGCAGAGCGCCCGTGACGATCAGGCGCCGCGCCCGGCTCGCCGCCTCGGAGGAGCGCCCGGACCGTTTCGGACCGAGACGCTCTCCTTGCCGCTCCTGTCCGCGCCGTTCCTGCCCCCGGCGCTCCGCGCCGAGACTTTCCTGCCAGCCGGCACCGCCGGCCGGCAGCAGGCCGGTATTGGCAACCTCGACATCCGGCATGGGCTCGCTCGCGCTCGGGTGACAGGCAAGACAGGGGCAGGGTGGGGAGGACGGGATCGGCCGGCCTATTCGGCGGCCTGCTTAGGGGCCGCCTCCCGGACCTGGGTCTCGATCCAGCGATAGGTGGGCTTGAGCCCCTCGCGCAGGTGGATGCCGGGCTCCCAGCCCAGGGTCTCGCGCAGGAGGGTGTTGTCGCTGTTGCGCCCGCGCACGCCCTGCGGCCGGCTCAGGTCGAACTTCTTATGGATCGTCTTGCCCGCGATCTCGGCCACGATGTCGACGAGGCCGCTGATGTTGACGAGTTCGTCGGTGCCGAGGTTCAGCGGGCCGGAATAGTCCGACTGCATGATCCGGTAGATGCCCTCGACGCAGTCGTCGACATACATGAACGAGCGGGTCTGCTGGCCGTCGCCCCAGATGTCGACGGTGCCGCCATCGGGGGTGTTGGCGACCTTGCGGCAGATCGCGGCCGGGGCCTTCTCCTTGCCGCCGTCATAGGTGCCGAGCGGCCCGTAGACGTTGTGGAACCGCACCGAGCGGGTCGGGAAGCCGTAATCCTCGGTGAAGTACTGGCAGAGCTTCTCCGTGTAGAGCTTCTCCAGCCCGTAACCTTCCTCCGGCGCGGCCGGGAAGGCGTCCTCCTCCTTCAGCGGGATCACGCTCGGCACGTCCTGCAGGTGCTGCGGGTAGACGCAGGCCGAGGAGGAGAACAGGAACCGCTCCACCTTCGCGTCGAAGGCGGCTTTCAGCATCTGCGCGCTGATCATCGTGTTGTTGAAGGTGATCGAGGCGTGCGCGCCGGAAATGTAGCCGATGCCGCCCATGTCGGCAGCGAGGTTGTAGACCTCGTCGACACCCTTGACCGCCTCGCGGCAATCCTCGAACGAGCGCAGATCGGCGAGCACGAACTCATCCGCATCGCTGGGCCCGAAATCGGGATGTTTGAGATCGACGCCGCGAACATGATAGCCGTGGCGACGCAAGTACGTCACCAGATGTCCACCAATGAATCCGCCAGCCCCGGTGACAACTGCGCTCTTCGACATGATCATGACGCCTTTCTGCTTCGGCGTTGACAACTTTATTTCTAGGAATGACTGAGTATATCTTCTCGATGGGCGATCATACTTTCGCGCCTGGCTAATCCTTCAGAAGGATCGTCGCGGTCGCGACGGCGCGGTCAGCAGCTGAAGCGAGGCGCGCAGGAGGAATTCGGGCACGATCCGCCCGTAGCGGCGCCACAGCCGGCGCGGCTCGGTGCCGAGGCGGAAGGCCCATTCGAGGCCATGCCGCTGCATCCAGGCCGGCGCCTGCCGCTTCGTGCCGGCCAGGAAGTCGAAGGCCGCGCCGACGCCCACCATGACCGGCACGTCCAGCCGGTCGCGGTGGCGCGCCATCCAGTATTCCTGCTTGGGCGTGCTCAAGCCGACCCAGAGGATGTCGGGCCGGGCGGCGTTGATGCGGGCGACGATCTCCGCATCCTCCTCCGGCGAGGTAGGCCGGAAGGGTGGTGAGAAGGTGCCGGCGACCGGCAGGCCGGGAAACTGTGCCCGGAGGCGTCCGGCCAACCGCTCCGGCAGGCCGGTGGCGCCGCCGAAATAGTATTGCCGGTACCCCTTCCGGGCCGAGAGGGCGGTGAGCGCGCGCATCAGGTCGGGTCCGTAGACCCGCCCGGTGCGGGGGAAGCCGAGCCGCCGCGCCATGAAGACGAGGGGCATCCCGTCCGGCGTGACGAGGCCGGCGCCCTCGTGGATCGCGCGCAGGGCGCGATCGGTCTGGCACTCGATGACGCCGTGGGCGCCGGTGATGCAGACGTAGTGGCGCTCGCGGGCCAGGATCCAGCCCTCCACCGCCATCACGGCATCGTCCAGGGTGATCGCGCTGACCGGCACCCCCAGGATCGGAACGCGGGGGAGCGGAGCGTTCACGATCCGGTCCTCGCCAGTTCCGGCACGGCCGGTTCGAACGGCGTGACCGTCGAGGAGGAGGCGGAGAGGAGCGCGTCGAAATAGGCGATCGTCTTCGTCAGACCCTCTTCGAGCCCGACCTTCGGGCTCCAGTGCAGCATCTCCTGGGCCCGGCCGATATCCGGGCAGCGCTGGCGCGGGTCGTCCTGCGGCAGCGGGCGGTGGACGATCTGCGAGCGGGAGCCGGTGAGCGAGACGATCAGCCCGGCGATCTCGGCGATGGTGACCTCGGTCGGGTTGCCGAGATTGACCGCGCCGTCGAGGTCGCCCTCGACGTTCATGAGGCGCATCAGCCCCTCGACGAGGTCGTCGACGAAGCAGAAGGCGCGGGTCTGGCGGCCGTCGCCGTAGAGGGTAATCGGCTCGTTGCGCAGGGCCTGGACCACGAAGTTGGAGACAACCCGGCCGTCGTCGCGGTTCATGCGCGGCCCGTAGGTGTTGAAGATGCGCGCGACGCGGATCGGCACCCGGTGGCGGCGCTGGTAATCGAAGAACAGGGTCTCGGCGCAGCGCTTGCCCTCGTCGTAGCAGGCCCGCGGACCGCTGACGCTGACGAGGCCGCGGTAATCCTCCGGCTGCGGATGCACGTCCGGATCGCCGTAGATCTCGCTGGTGGAGGCCTGGAGGATCGGGATGCCGAGGCGCTTGGCGAGCCCGAGCATGTTGATGGCGCCCAGCACGCTCGTCTTCGTGGTCTGGACCGGATCGCGCTGATAGTGAACCGGAGAGGCGGGGCAGGCGAGATTGTAGATCTCGTCGACCTCGACGTAGAGCGGGAAAGTCACGTCGTGGCGCATGACCTCGAAGCGCGGATTTGCCAGATGTTGGCCAAGGTTCGACCGGTCTCCCGTATAGAAATTATCGACGGCCAGCACGTCGTGGCCCTGCGCTACCAGTCGATCACACAGATGGCTGCCGACAAATCCGGCACCGCCCGTCACGAGGATACGCTTTTTCATCGCTCGCAGTCTCCGACTATCGGTCGGTTTCAAGACTAGGAGACTTCGGAGGCGGCCGGCATTGCTGTTTCGAGGAGGATCTAGCGCCCGGCGGCGCGAAGGCGGCTTACCGCCATCGGGGGGCCGGGGCCCCATTCGGGGCAGAGGTGAGGCAGAGTGCGCGGAATCGGTTCCCAACCGCTCCCCGCCCCCGGAACTGGCACCGTCGGACTAACCCGGTCGCGAGCCGGCGCGGGACCGAATTGCCAGAGCCAACGGGAAGAGGCTCTGGCATTCAAAAGGTGTCAGGACAGGCTTCGATCCCCGTCACGCCCCTCTCGCCCTTGCTTGGGGCCCGGCGGGCCACGGGGCGAGGCGGCCTCGTCCCCGGTCGGCGCGCGAGAGGCGGATGCATGCTCGACTTCAGGAACCACCGGCGTTTCGATGGCGGCTTTCGCCTCGGCCTGATCCTCTCTTTCCTTCTCGCCGGCACGCCGCTTTCCGCCGGCGAGCAGGCCCCGCCCACGGATCCGGACCCGGCGGCCATGGCGGATGCCGCCCTGCTTCTGTCCAGCGGCGACAAGGTGACGATGGTCGTGTTCGGCCAGACCGATCTGACCGGCGAGTACGTGGTCGATGCCGCCGGCGACCTGAACCTGCCGCTGGTCGGACGCGTGCGCGTCGCCGGCCTGTCGCCGGAACAGGCGGAGACCCTGGTGCGCACCCGGCTGAACGACGGCTATCTGCGCTCGGCCACCGTCAGCCTGCGGCTCGCCGAGATGAAGCCGGTCTACGTGCTGGGCGAGGTGCGCTCCCCCGGCAGCTACACCTACCGCTACGGTCTGACCGTGCTCGGCGCCGTGGCTTTGGCCGGCGGCGGGCGGGTGGGCGACCGCTCGATCACCGAGATCAAGGGTGAGGTGCTGGCGGCGCGGGAGCGCCTGCGCGGGCTCGAACTCGCCCGGCTCGCCCAGCGCGCCCGGCAGCTCCGGCTGGAGGCGCAGCGGGACGGGCGGACGAGCTTCGTCTCGGACGAGCTGATCGGCCCCGAGGCGGCGGCGCTGATGCGCGGCGAGCAGGAGATCTTCGGCCTCCAGCGCGAGGCCGAGCGGAGCGAGATCGGCCTGCTGCGCCAGCAGGTCGAGCGGCTGGAGACCGAGCGGGCGGCCCTGACCCAGCAGCGGGCGCTGATCGAGGAGCAGGTCAAGCTGACCGAGGCCCAGGTCCGCAACTATACGCGGCTCAGCGATAACGGCCACGGACTCCAATCGGTGCTGGTGGACCGGCAGCGCGAGAATGCCCGGGTCCGGGCCGAACTCGCCCGAATCGACGCCGAGCTCGCCCGCAACGCCACCTCGACCGGCGAGCTCACCCTGCGCCAGCGCGACACCGAGAACGGCTTCCGGCGCCGGGTGGTGAGCGACCTCCAGGCCACCCGCCAGCAGCTCCTGGAGACGGAGGCGAGCCTGCCCATCGCCCGCGATCTCCTCGAAAGCCGTTCCCGGCGGCTCGCGGCCTCCGACGGCGGCAGCGAGGCCAACTCGTGGAGCGTCGAGGTGACCCGCACCCAGCGCGACCGGGCCGTGACCTTCCAGGCCTCGCTGACCTCCCTGCTGCTGCCGGGCGACGTGGTGCAGGTCTCCCCCGCCCGGCCCGGCAGCGCCGAGCCGGCGCCCCGCAAGGAGGGCACGGCCACGCCCGGAGCGGCCTCTCCCGGTCCCGTCTCGCAAGGTCCGGTCAAGCTCCGGAGCTACGCCGAAACCCCCTGAACTTCCTTCAGCTCAGCACGAAAAGGACGCCTGTCGATGCCTGCACGGATCCAGCCCGTCATCCTCTGCGGCGGCTCGGGAACCCGGCTCTGGCCGACCTCCCGCACCTCGCTGCCGAAGCAGTTCGTGCCCTTGCTCGGACCTCATTCCACCTTCCAGCAGACCCTGCTGCGGCTACAGAGCCCGCTCTTCGCCCGGCCCATCATCGTCGCGAACCGGGATCACCGCCACCTCGTCGAGAAGCAGGCGGCGGCGATCGACGCCCCGATCTCCCTGCTGCTGGAGCCGGAGCGCCGGGATTCCGGCCCGGCGATCCTGGCCGCCTGCACCCTGGTGGCGCAGGACGAGCCGGAAGCGGTGGTGCTCGTGCTCCCCTCCGATCACATCGTCACCGAGCCGCGGGCCTTCCGGCGCGCCGTGGCCTCGGCCCTGCCGGCGGCGCGGGCCGGGCGGCTCGTCACCTTCGGCATCGAGGCGGATCATGCCAGCACGGAATATGGCTGGATCCGGCCCGGCGAGCGCGTCGAGGCACGCTGCCACGCGGTCTGCAAGTTCGCCGAGAAGCCGGACGCGGTGCGGGCGGCCTCCTACCTGTCGAACCGGTGGATGTGGAATTCCGGCAACTTCCTGATGCGGGCCGACACCCTGTGCAGCGAGTACGCGGCGTTCGATCCCGACACCGCCGCGGCCGTGTCCGCTGCCGTCGAGGCGGCGGCCGGGGAGGGCGGCGCGACCGCCCTCGATCCCGACAGCTTCGGCCAGGCCCGGAAAACCTCCCTCGACTTCGCGGTGATGGAGAAGACGAACCGCGCCGCCGTCGCCCGGATGCGCTGCGGCTGGTCGGATGTCGGCAACTGGAACGCGCTCTGGGAGATCAGCGAGCACGACGCCCTCGGCAATGTCAGCCGCGGCGCCGCCGAGCTGTTCGAGAGCGAGGGCTGCTTCGTCTCCTCGGACGGGCTCGTCACCTCGCTGGTCGGGGTGAAGGATCTCGTGGTCGTGGCCGAGAAGGACGCGATCCTGGTGGCCGACCGCAGCCGCTGCGGCGACGTGCGCAAGATGGTCGAGATCCTGCGCAGCAAGGGGCACAGCCAGGCCGAGTGGCACGCCTCGTCGCACCGCCCCTGGGGCAGCTACCGGGTGCTGGAGGCCTCCGACGGCTTCCAGGTCAAGCGGATCACCGTGGCCCCCGGCGGGCGGCTCTCGCTGCAGAAGCACCGCCACCGGGCCGAGCATTGGGTCGTCGTGCGCGGCTGCGCCCGGGTGACCGTGGACGACACCGTCGCCGATTACCGGGAGAGCGAGCACATCTTCATTCCCCTCGGCTCGATTCACCGTCTCGAGAATCCCGGCAACGACAATGTCGAGCTGATCGAGGTGCAACTGGGCAGCTACCTCGGCGAGGACGACATCGTCCGCCTCGAGGATGCCTATCACCGCGCCTGACGCCGGTCCGTCATGACAGGCCAGGAGGAGCGGGACACGGAGACCGGACCGGACGCCGCGGCGTCCGAGCCGGCGGAGCGCGGCACCCTGACCCGGCATTGGGACAGCCTGGACGGGGAGGCCGCGGCGCTGCTCGGCGCGGTCGAGCGCAGCCTCGACCGGGACCGCGAGCCGGGGGAGGGCCGGCGCCCGGCCCCGCTCGGCGGGGATCTGCCCCGGCCCCGCCTCAACGGTCCGGGACGCGCTTCGGCCGTGCCCGATCGCCCGAAGCGCTGGATCACCGCCATGCTCGCCGCAGCGGCGCTGACGATGCCCTTCGCCACGCCCGCAGGTGACACCGGAGCGCGGCCCGCATCGCCAGCGACGCCCCCCTCCGCAGCTGAGCTGCGCCTCGGCGGGCATCCCGACGATCGATGAGGGACGAGCCGGCGCCCACCGTGCAGGCGAGGCTTCGGCCTGCCGTCACCGCAGCGTGGCGCGCCGGTTGACCGCGATCTGGACCAGCGCGGCCCGGGACTCGACGCCGAGCTTCTTGCGCATGCTGGAGCTGGCATTGATGACCGTGCGGTAGCTGACCGCCATGGCGCTGGCGATGGCCTCGTAGGACTTGCCCTGGCTCATCAGCGACAGGATCTGCAATTCACGGCTGCTCAGGGTCGCGAGCGGAGCGGGACGGGCGCTGCGGTTCAGCATGGCCACGTCGGTCGCGAGCGCGTGCGGCAGGTAGCCCCGGCCGGCGGAGACCGCGTCGAAGGCCTCGAGAAAGGCGTCGGGGCCGGCATCCTTGAGCACGAAGCCGAGGGCTCCGCTCTCCAGCGCCCGGGAGACGAGCACGGGATCGGCGTGCATGCTGAAGACCAGGATGCGCGCCTGGGCATCCAGTGCCCGGATCCGGCGGATCAGCGAGAGCCCGGACAGGCCGTCGTCGCGGAAGCTCAGATCGGCCACGACGAGGTCCGGCCGGTGCCGGTGGAACAGGCGGTAGCCCGAGACGATGTCGGCGGCCTCGTGGACGGTGCGGATGCCCGCCGTCTCGGCGAGCCGGCGCACCCCCTGCGTCACGATCGGGTGGTCGTCGATGACGAGGATCGTCGTCGGCCGGTCGGGAGCGGGTCGCGGCGCGCCGCCCCGGAAGGAGAGGCGCCCCTCGCTCACGGCTTCCCTCCCGGCGGCTCGGCCGGCGCCTCCCGCGGCTCCCCCGCGGGCTGCTCCCGGGCTTCGAGGCGGGCGAGCGCAGTGGCATGGTCGGCCCCTTGCGCGCGGGTGTTGTAGTAGTGCTGGCACATCTCGCCGTAGAGACTCTTGTGACGGCCCCGAACCGAGGCGACCTCGCCCAGGCCGTCGATCAGGGCGCGATAGGATTCCGTCTTGCCGATCTCCGACAGCATCTGTCCGAGCTGGACGGTGCGGTTGGCGATCATGCGCTTGTCTTCCACGAAGGCGTTGCGCGCCCTGTCGAGGGCTTCGCGCATTCCCCTGACTTCGGCAGCGTCTGCCCGCAAGGGGTGCCCTGCCTCGCGGCCCGCGAGCCAGCGCGCCGGCTCCGTCCCGTCGGTGGGCGAGAGCCAGGCAGGCAGGTCGTCCTCGGCGGTCGAGGCGACGACCGCCTGATCCTCGCTCCGGTCCGACGGCTCGCCACCGCGATCGCAGGCGGCCAGGATCGGGAGGGCGGCGAGCCCGGCCGCGACGGATCTCAGGACGGGCCTCAAGGCGTGCCTCCCTGCGCGACAGCGACGCCGCGCGGCCCCTCGGCCACCGGCAGCCGCGCCACCTCGCGAAGCGTGGCGAGATCGATGACGGACACGGTGTCGGAGAACCAGTTCGCGACATAGGCCTTGCCGTCCAGAAGCGCGATCCCCTCCGGGTAGCGGCCAACGCCGATCCGCGCCTGGATCGTGAGGCTGGCGGCATCGAGCACGGTGACGGTGCCGGCATGCTGGTTCGTCACGAGGATCCGCGCCCCGTCCGGGCTGACGGCGAGGCCGTAGGGCATGGCCCCGGCAGGCACGGTGGCCAGGGCCGTGAGCGACCCGGTGTCGATCACGGTCACGTCGTTGCTGCGCACGTTGCCGACATAGAGGCGGTGCTCATCGGGGCTGAGCGCCAAGGCGAAGGGCGCGGTGCCGACGGGGATCGTGGCGAGCCGGGTCATCCGCGCCCCGTCGAACACACTGACCCGGTGGCTCTCCCGGTCGGCGACGAACAGCCGGCCGGCCCGGTCGAGCACGATGTGGGCCGGATCCCGGCCCGTCTCGGCGGAGGCCTCCACGGTTCCGTCCTCCGCCGAGAGGCGGTCGACACGGTTGCCCGACCAATCGGCGACGAACAGGCTCCTGCCGTCCGCCGGGGCGGCGAGGCCGAAGGCCTGCCCCCTGTACGGCAGACGGCGCAGGATCTCGCCCGTGGCCGCGTCGGCGACGGTGATCGCGTGCCCGTCCGGGTGACTGAGGAACACCAATCCGCCGCCCGTCGCCACCGTGGCGGGGGCGCTCGCCACGGCGGTGCCACCGGTCACCCGCCCCGCCTCGACCCGCGCGAGCCGCGCGCCCTGCTGGCTCGTGACGAAGACCGTTCCGGCCCAGGCGGGCAGGCTGCTCAGCACGAGGGCGGGGACGAGGATGCACGCGGCGAGGACGGGGCTCATTTCGCCTTGCCGCCCTCCACGGCCGCCTTGAGGCCCTTCAGGCCTTCCGAGAAGAAGCCGTTCATCGCCTCGCGGCCGGCCTCGTCGCTGAGATTCTCCGGCGGCTCGTTGCCGGTGTCGCCGCGATAGAACCGGCCCATCCACTCGACCTTGGAGCCGTCGCCGTCCGGGCTCACGGTGAAGGTCGCGGAATAGGAGGAGACCGGCAGCGCCTTCAGGTCCGGGTCGGACATCCGGTAGGAATAACTGTGCTCCTCCGGCTTATACTCGTCCAGGCTCTCGGTGAGCGTCCCGCCGTTCTTGAACGTCACGGTGCGGCTGCCGCCATCCCTGGATCCGCTGCCCTCGGCCTTCGCGACGGCCGGGTGCCACCTGCCGATCCCGGCGAAATCGCCGGCCACCTTCCAGACGGCATCGGGGCTCGCCTTGATCGTGATCGACTGGGAGATCTTCTGCGGCGTCGGGCCATGGGCGAGCGCGGCGGTCGCGGCGAGCGCGAGCGGAAGAACGAGAAGGGAAAGACGCATCATGAAGTCCTGCTTGCGGTGAAGGGAATGGCGCGCGCCCGGAGGGCGCCCGCGAGGAACACGGCGAGGACGAGGGCAAGCGCCCCGGCGCCGAGAAAGGGCCGCAGGTCGAGTTGACCGGGGAGCGGCCGGGGCGTGGCCGCCGCGAGCAGCGGACCGCGCAAACCATCGGGACCGTCGAGATGGGCGTAGGCGAGCCCGGTCTGGGCGGCGAGGGCCTTGAGATGGGCCTCGCGCACCGAGGACAGGTGCTCTTCGCCCTTGGCGACGGCGCCGCCGAAGGGCGCGTTGCGCGGGTTGTAGCCCTCGCGCGATTCCGCATCGGCCGGCGGCGGACCGAAGCGGTTCTCCTGCTGCACGTCGGTCTCGGCATAGAAGCCGGTCTCACGGCCGCGATCGTTGTATTTCGGGATCGGCGACAGGCCGTAGCCGCCGGTCCCGAGGATCAGGCCGCGCACCGCGCCGGGTTTGCCCTCGAAGGGGGGGATGCCGGTGGCGGGCAGCGGCGGCGTCTCCTGCCCGTCGCTGACGAACAGAAGGTCGGTGTCGAGTTCCCCCGCCATGGCGATGGCCCGGTGCAGGCCGGCACTGATGCGGCTGTCGCCCTCCCAGGCCATGCGCCAATCCACAGCCGCGATGGCTCCGCTGAGCGGCGCGACATCGGCGCAGACCTCGATCGGCGCGAACAGCAGGAAGGGGCGCCGCTCGGTGAAGAGCGCCAGGGCCAGGCGCGAGCCGCAGGGCAGTTCGGGGATCAGCGTGCGCAGGGCCGCCTTGGCGAGATCGAGCCGGCTGGCCGGGCGCCCGTCCAGCACGTAGTCGCGCACGTTCATGCTGCCGGTGATGTCGACCACCGCCAGCACCGACACGCCGGAGCGGGTGAGCGGCAGGGGCGGGACGATCATGGCGAGGAGGGCGAGCAGCAGGGAGGCGGCGAGGGCCTGGAAGCGACGGTCGCGCAGGTTCCGCCCAAGGGGGAGCGCCCCCAGCAGGCCGGGCCCCTTCCGCCCGTTCATGGCTCGCCCGTTCATGGCCCGCCCCTGGGCTGGCCGGGGATGTCGGTCCAGATCTGCTTCGGCTCGGCCTTCAGCTCGTCGCCGAACTTCCGGTCGAATTCCGGAAAGTCGCGGATCAGGCGCGAGGCGACGTCGAAGTTGAATTTCGCATCCCAGAAATCCGGCCGGGCCTGGAGCGCCCGGCGGTAATCCTGGCGGGCAAGGGTCACCTGCGGCCCCGCCTTGTCGAGTTCGCTGCGCTCGATCAGCAGGAAGGCCTGCCGGATGCGGGCATTGGCGACGGCGTAGCGGGCCCGCGCGGCAGCCTCGGCCACTCCCCGGCGGTCGAGGGTGTCGAGGAGCGGTTCGGCCTCGCCCAGCCGGTCGCGGGCCGCCAGGAACTGGGTGCGGGCGACGAGGAGCGCGTCCGGTGCCTCCGCCGCCACGGCGATGTCGCGCCCCGCCTCCAGCTCCGCGATGGCCGCGTTGGTGCGCGTGTTCCGCCAAGCCGAGAGAGCGAAGGTCGCCGCAGCCGCGAGCAGCAGGATCGGCAGAAGCACGAGGAGGCGTGGGCGCAGGCTGCGCCAGCCCCGCATCGCCCCCGCGCCGAGCCGGGCAGCGAGGGACGGGGAGGCGTGGGAAAGGGCGGAGGGCATCATGCGGCGGCCCTTCTCGGCGCGGCGGGGGCGGCAACGGTCGCCGTCCGACGGACGGGCGCGCGCGCAAGATCCGCCTCCGCCAGCTTGGCGAGGACGAGGAGGAGCAGGCCGAGGACGGCGAGCCCATAGGCCCAGCCGGTCAGGTCGCGGCGGGGGCGCTCCTCGGTATAGGGGATCGGATCGCGCTCCAGCGCCTCGATCTGCCGGACGGCGCTCGCCACGGCCTCGGCCCCTTCCGCCTCGAAGGCGCGGTAGGGCACGCCGAGGCTTTTGAAGAACAGGTCGAGATGGCGCTCCGGCGCCGCCTGCGGCGTGTCCTCGCCGGCCGGCTTGTCATGGATCGAGGGCGAACCCTTGGTGCGCAGGAACAGCCAGTAGAGGTTCGGCCGCACCTTGGCGAACTCGGCGCGGAGCTGACCCTGGATGCGCGGATCGATCACCGCCGCGCCGTCCGAGACCAGCAGCAGCGCCCGCGACACGCCCGGCGCGCTCGGCCCGAACTGCGACAGGGCCATGCCCAGGCCACGGGCGACGTTGGTGTAATCGAGACCCGGCCGGTCGATGGCGGCGATGGCCGCGCGCACGGCGTCGTGCCGGTCGGTCATCGGCACGACCAGCATCGGCGCCGTCGAGAAGGCGGTGACGGCGAACTGGTCGTGGGCGCGCTCGCCGACGAAGTCGCGCAGGATGCGCCGGGAGGCCGCCGCCTTCGATTCCTCCTCCCCCGAGGGCTGCCGGCCGGCAAAGGTCTCGTTCATGCTGCCGGAGCGGTCGATCAGCATCGAGACCTGCGCGCCGATGCCGATGCGGGTCACCCGCTCGCCCGCGCGGTAGGGCCCGGCGAGCGCCAGGACGAGACCGCCGATGGCCAGCATGCCGGCGGCGGTCAGGGCGATCCGAAGACCGGAGGAGAGGGGGTCTGCGGGAACGGCGGAGACCGAGGAGACCGCGTTGCGCCGGGTGACGGACAGGACCAGCGGCAGCAGCGCCAGCGGCAGGAACCAGAGCAGCCAAGGCGTGGCCGCGCCGAGCGGGGGGAGGAGTGCCACGGGATCACGCGCTCCGCTCGACCGCGCCGAGGCGGCGCAGCAGCCCCTCGATCTCCGGCAGGGGCAGCCTCTGGCTCGCGCCGGCGGTGTCCCGCCCGAAGAAGGCGAGCCGGGAAGCGGCGAAGAAGCTGGCGAGGCCGCTCTCCTGCGGCCGGAACACCGGGTGGCGCGCCAGGAAATCGGGAAGGTCGTCGGCCAGCACCCGGCGGCCATCGGTCTCGTCGAGGCCGCGATGCAGGGCGAGCAGGGCGTCGCGGTACAGGGCTTCGCCCTCCGAGCGCCGCCTGGCCCGGCGCAACGCCTTCAGGGCCAGCGCGAAGGGCCGGCCGCGGCGGCGGCCGAAGATCCACCAAGCCCGGTCATAGGCGAGGAGGAGCAGCGCCAGCACGGCGAGCCCGAGACAGATGCCCGCCGAGGCCAGGGCCGGCTGCGGATCGAGGCGCGGCGCCCGGCCGTCGGGCCGCAGGTATTCGGCGGGATCGTCGCGCCGCTCGGGCTGCACCTCGCGCAGGGGCGAGACGCCGATCTTCCAGGCGGGCACCTGCGCCACCGCCGTGGTGGAGCCGTTGCTGCCCGCGCTCTCGACGGTCACGGGGAAGCCCGGCACCTCGAGGGTGCGGGCGTCGAGGGCGACGTAGAAATCCTGATAGGTCAGGTGCAGCCGGATCACGGCCGAGCCGTCGCCCGCCCGGCTCTCCTCCGCCCGGACGTCCCGCAGGTCGAGCCAGTAGGCGACGGGGCCCGGTTTCGGCAGGGAGGATCGTTGCAAGGTAAAGCCGGGATCGGTGCGGATCTCGGCCTGGACCTGCACGAGGTCGCCCTGGAAATAGCCGAAGGCGCGGGGCGTGCGCAGCTCGACGCCGCGCACCTGTGCCGCGGCCGGCGACGGAGCGGCGAGGAACGCGGCCACGGCGACGAGAAGGGCGGCGGAGGGGGGAGCGCGCATCGCTCTCACGTCGTCATCAGGTGGCGGCTCAGCGCCTCCGCATCGAAGCGGTCGGCGAGCCGGAAGGGGGGGCGGGCAAACGGCGCGCAGATCCGGCGCAAGCGCTCGACGCGCTCCGCCTCGCGGATGATCCAGCGGCGGCGCAGGGACGGGCGCAGGAAGACGAGGCGGCGGCCGGCGCCCTCCAGATCGTCGAGTTCCACCAAGCCCCAGGCCGGCAGTCCCTCGTCCTCGGCGGAATCGGCCAGCAGCACCGGCGTCACGTCGTGGAGCGCCAGCGCGGAGAGCACTCGCTCGATCAGGTCCTGCGGCCAGCGGAAATCCGAGACGAGGAAGATCAGCTTCGGGCGTCCGGCCAAGCGGCGGGCCGCTTCCAGCAGGCCCTCGGCGCCGCGACCCTCGCACGGAGCGGTGCCAAGGCGGGTGGCGGCGGCCTGGGCGGCGGCGTGATGACGGGTCGCGGGCAGCGTCAGCTCGTCCCGCAGGCTGCCGTCGCAGGCCATCAGGCCGAAGCCGTCGCCGATGCGGGTGGCCGAGCGGGAGAGCGCCGCGCAGAAGGAAGTGGCGAGGCCGAACCGGTCGGCGCGGCCGCGGAAGCGCATGGAGGCGGAGAGATCGACCAGCGCGTAGGTCTCCACCGGGCTGCGCGTCTCGAAGCGGCGGACGACCACGCCCTCGAACGGATCGCGCAGGGAGGCGCGCAGGTCGATGCGGCGCGCATCCGGCAGCCGCAGGAAGCCGACCTGATCGCGAAAGGTGCCGAGGCCGCCGGCATCGCGCCCGCGATGGGCGCCGACGCGGTGTCCGCCGGGCCGCCAGCGCGGCAGGTAGACGATGTCGGCCGCGTCCTCCGGGCCGCTCACGGGGCGGGCACCGTCTCGAACACAGCCCGGATCAACTCGGGCACGATCTCGGTGCGCCGCATCTCGTAGACCGGTTCGAGGAAGACGCGGTGGGCCATCACGGCGGGGAAGACCGCCCGGATGTCCTCCGGCACCAACCAGTCACGGCCCTCCAGCCAGGCGCGGACGCGGGCGGCGCGCACGAGGAAGGCGACGCCGCGGGGCGAGGCACCGCCCTGGACCAAGCGGTCCATGTCGATCCCGGACAGCCGGATTCCGGCCGGGCCGGGCCGGGCCAGCGCCTCCCAGAGCCCGACGACATAGGCCTCGATCGCCGGCTCGGCCCGGATCGCGTGCTGGATCGCGCTGGCGATACTGCCGACGCGGTCATGGTCGAGCACGCCCGTGGCGACCTCTTCGGTCAGGCGGTCGGTGTCGTGGAAGCGGGGATCGAACACCAGGGCGCGGCGGACCCCGGCGTCCCGCGGCGCCTCCATGCCGATCTCCATCAGGAAGCGGTCGCGGGCGGCGGCGGGGAGCTCGAAGGTCTCCTCGCGCTCGACCCGGTTGCGGTCCGCGAAGACTTGGAGATGGGGAAAGCGGTACTCGCGGTTGAAGGCGGACACGCTGCGCTCGGCCATGATGCGCAGGAGCAGCGCGTGGACCTGGGGCCGGGCGCGGTTGATCTCGTTGAAGAAGAAGACCGAGAGATCCTCCGCCTGCCGCAGCACCGGGCCGGGCTCCACGCGCGGACGGCCGTCCTCGCCGAGAGAGGTGTGATAGATCAGGTCCGTCGGCATCATGTCGACGGTGCCCTCGACGCGCTCGTAGGCGCCCCCCAACCCCCGGGCCACCGCACGCAGCAGCGTCGTCTTGCCGACACCGACATCGCCTTCGAGCATGACGTGGCCGCGGGCGAAGATCGCGATGGTCAGGAGACGGATTGCCCGCTCCTGACCAATCACGGCCTTGCCGACCTCGCGCTCGAAGCGCGCGGCCGCTTCCCGCCAATCGGTGAGCATCGCGTCGCCGGGGCGCAGAGTGTTCATTCGCCGTGCTGGCCTTTTTCTTTCATGGGCGCCACGCGCAATCCCTCCCCCTCTGCGGGGGAGGGTGGCCCCCGAAGGGGGTCAGGAGAGGGGAGCGCCGCTTCCGCCGGATCAACGCCGGCCGAGAGCGGTACCGTCGTGCTGCCCCTCTCCCGCCTCGCATCCGCGAGGCACCCTCCCCCGCAGAGGGGGGAGGGTGGAGGCACGGCTCAGTTCGCCGAGATCTTGCTGACGTCGTATTCGAACTTGCCGGTCTTCTTGAAGTTCTCGACCCGCTTCTTGTTGCGCTCCTCCATCGCCTTGATGGAATCGGCCTGCTTGTTCAGTTCCTTGGGATCGTGCTTGGGATCGTACTTGGAGCCGGCGATCTTCTCGGGGAAGCCGGGCTTCGGCTCCCAGCAATTGCCCGCCGCCTTACACTTGGTGCCATCGTAGGCGACGGCCGGGCCGGCGATTCCGGCCAGGGCAATGGCGGCGGCGGCAGCGATGAGAGTGGTCTTCATGGTTTCCTCCATTTCTTGAGACTTGCTCTTCTTGGGGCTTACGCGAGCGGCGATGCTGGTTCATCGCCCGCCCCTTGATCGCGCCGGTAGAACCCCGGCTCGAAACCCGAAAGGATCACTCCTCCAGCGGCTTGCACTGGCCCTTGGCGTCCTTCGGGATGACTTCGCCCTGCTTGTAGGGCTTGTAGTTCTTCTTCTGCTCGTCGTTCAGCCAGACGGCATCCTGAACCGGCCCGGTATAGAGGTGCCGGATCCAGGCGATGGTCTGAAGCATCTCGTCGGGCGTCAGATTTTCGTTGTGCGGCCCCATCATGCCGTTGGCGCCACCGAAGATCGTCGAAAACAGGCCGGCATCCGTCGTGTTGGACGGATAGGTCCAGTAATTGTCGTTGAGGCCCGGCCCAAGTTTGCCTTCCGCCAAGTGGCCGTGGCAGCCCGAGCAGGAGGTCGCGAACAGACTCTCGCCGTTGCGCAGGCAGGACTTGTCGTCGATGTAGCTGTTCTCGCCGGTCTGGAAGAACTTCTTCACCGCCGGGGTGTCACGGCCGCCTTCCTTGCCCTGGGTCACATCGAGCGGTTCGCCGGTCACCGTATTGCGGAATACGATCCCCGATTGCGGGGCGGATTGCGGCTGGGCGAGGACGGGCGGGCTGCCCGCGACGAGCGTGAGCCCGAGGAGGGCGGTCCCGATCTTTGTCCGGTTCATCATCGTCTTGTTCTTGGTCCTCATCGTGGTCTCGGCAGTGCGGCCGCTCAATTCGAGACGGGCAGCACGGGCACGCCCTCCTCCTTCAGGATCGCCTCGATCTTGGGCTTCGCCTTCTCAAGGGCGGCATCGATCTCAGCCTTCAGGGCGGTGTCGTCGCGACGCACGCCCATCGACTGGTCGAAGCTCTGCGGCAGCTTCTGGCCGTCGCTGCGGGTGGTGTCGTCGGGCACGGGGGTCATGCGCAGCTTCACGCCGGAATCCCGCACGTAGCGGGCGACATCGGGCCCGAAGGCCACGCCGACATCGGCCTTTCCGGTGGCGACCTCGTTCACCATCCGGGCCGGATCGATCTGGGTGTACTGGTTGCGCGGGGCGCGGAAGTTCACCAGCGAGTAGAGATAGGCCATGTCCTCTTCGTAGCGGCCGATATCCTTGAGCATCGCCTCGCCCGGCGTGCCGAAGCCGACCACCATGTGGCCGATCTCCTTGAGCCGCGGATCGGACCAGGACTTGATGTCGAGATCCCTGTCGGCGCGGGTGAGGAACACGTAGCCCGAGCGGTAATAGGGCTTGCTGGTCAGCACCCGGGGATCGTCGGAATCGAGCCCGACCACCACGTCGCAGGTCTTCTTCTCCAGGCCGTCGCGCACGAGGTAGATCGCGGGCTTGCCGAGCCAGACGAACTGCGCCTTGCGGCCCATGGCCTCGGCGACGGCGGTGGCGATGCGGTTCTCCAGACCGGACCCGTCCTTGATCGAGAGCGGCGGCTGCTCGGCGGCGCAGACGCGCAGGGTTCCGGCATCCGGCTTCGCGGCGTCCGCAGCTTTCTGTTCCTGCGCCAGGGCGGATGCGCACAGGCTGGCAAAGGCGGTCAGAGCGGCGGCCGAGGCGATGGTACGGCGGCGTCCGTTCACGGGCGACATCTGTTCGTTCCTCCGATTTCTTTTTTGAAGTCTTGGCGCCAGGACGAGCGGACCTGCTTTTTCATGTCCTTGTCTCGTCCGTCGCGCGGCTCTCATGCAGAAGGAGCGGGCGTTGCTGGGAGAAGCGACGTCGCACGCCCTGCGGAGAGGGAAGGGAGGGGACGCGGGCCCTCTCGCGGGTCGCCCGGATCCGCGTCCCCCCTGACCATGGCCCGTCCCGGATCCGGGAC